>NC_014958.1:1115000-1277500 GCF_000186385.1 Deinococcus maricopensis DSM 21211 | reverse complement strand
AGGTTGCTGCTCGCTTCCGGCGTCGCAATCAAGTAGTACGCCGCGATGCCGTACTTCAGGGTCGGCAGGCTCACCTCCGCCACCGTCGCGCCCGCCCCTTCCAGCAGGGCGCGGGTGCGCTCCAGGGTCGCCATCACACCCGCTGTATTCCCCTCCAGCGACTCGCGAATGAACGCGAAGCGCTTGCCTCGCAGCTCCAAGCCGAGCGCCGACGTGAACGCCGGTGGTGCCTGCAGACTCGTACCGTCCCGGGGGTCATGACCGGCGATCACGTCCATAACCGTCGCGAGGTCCTCCGCGTGCCGCGCGAACGGCCCCACCTGATCGAGGCTGCTCGCGTACGCCACGAGGCCATACCGACTTACGCGACCGTACGTCGGCTTAAAGCCGTATACGCCCGTGAACGCCGCCGGCTGCCGCACACTCCCGCCCGTATCGCTGCCCAGCGAGAGTGGCACCATGCCGGACGCGACCGCCACGGCGCTCCCCCCGCTGCTGCCGCCCGGCACGCGCGCCGGGTCCCAGGGGTTCCGGGCCCGCCCGAACGCGCCACTTTCCGTGCTGGATCCCATCGCGAACTCGTCCATGTTCGCCTTCCCAATGATCACGGCGCCCGCCGCTCGCAACCGCTGCACCGCCGTCGCGGTATACGGGCTCACGTACCCTCCGAGTGCGCGGCTCCCACAGGTGGTGTGGGTGCCCTGCAGGTTCAGGTTGTCCTTGATGACGACCGGAACGCCCGCGAGCGGCAGGTGCTCGCCACGCGCCACGCGGGCCGCCACCTCCGAGGCGTCCGCGCGGGCCTCATCGTCCCGGCGGCTGATCAGCGCGCCGAGGTGCTCCAGGCGCTGCGCTTCTTGGAGGGCCTGCTCCGTCAGGTCTTCGGGCCGGGCGCGGCCCGCGCGGACCTCACGGGCCTGTTGCGTCGCGGAAAAGTGCATGCGGGCATCATAGCGGCCCCCCGGCACCCCCGCCGGAGCGCGTGTAGAGGACCCCCGCGAGCGCCGCCCCTCAGAAAGGCCGAACGAGAACCGCCTCGCCCGCCCGCAGATCATGCCGCAACATCAGGTCGGGTGGCAGCAGCAGGCCCGTCCCGGCAGTCGTGCTCCCCTGCACCGGAAAATTGAGGACCGTTCCGTCGTCGCGCCGCGCCTCTATACGGGCCACATGCCGCGCCACGTCCTCGCGCCAGCGGCGAAGGATCACCTCGTCAATGAGGGCTACGCCCTCCACGCTGCGCGTCACGCCGATCAGCAGCCGCGCCAGCCGCGTGCGGCGCGGCACCAGCAGCCCCAGGCGCGCCAGACGCCCCAGAAGGGCCCGAGCCACCGGGTCGGCGATGAGTTCCCCCACAGGCCGGGCCGCGTCGATGTCGCGCAGCACGTCGCGTTCGTGCAGGCTGAGCGCCATGGCGTTCACACGGTCCGGCGCAGTCAGCCGCGCTACCCCGTCAAACCGCAGGTCCGGTGCAGGCAGATCCCGCAACGCCTCCATCACGAACGCCTCCACGGGCGTCTGCAGCGTCGGGTGCGGATGCGTAACCCCCTCCAGAAACTGGAACTGCCCGCGAGGGTCCGCGAGGAGGGCCGTCAGGGCGGCACCACCTGACTGCGCGCCACGCTCCACATGGCGGAGCTGCCCCTCCTCCAGGTACGCCCAGAAGGCGTCGCCGTCCGGAAGGTCCACGCGCAGCGCCCCGGTCCGACCGTGGTGCGCGAGCATGAACAACAACTCCAGGACATCGAACGTCTCCAGATTCAGGGACGGCGTCATACGGATCGCTCCCATGTTGGCGGGTCGCTGCACTTCCCGCAAGCACCCATGCGTCAGCCGCGCAGCAGGTGGCTGAATTCACCCTCGCCCAGCGGCGGCAGCTCCGCCAAGGAGGCCAGACCGAATTCCAGCAGGAACTTCTCGGTCGTGCCGTACAGCAGCGGCCGACCGACCGCGTCGCTGCGCCCAACCACCTTCACGAGCTCGCGCTCCTGCAGCGTCACGATGGTGCCCGCTGAACCGCCGCGCATCCCCTCGATCTCCGCGCGCGTAACCGGCTGGCGGTACGCGATGACCGCCAGCACCTCCAGCGCGGCACTCGACAGGGCCGGCAGGGGCGGCGGCGCCAGCAGCGGCGCGAGACGTGACGTCAGCTCCGGCGGAACGACCAGCCGGTACCCCCCGGCGACCACCTCCACGCGGAACCCCAGGTCGGCGCCGTTCAGCGCGGTGGCGTACCCTGCCGCGAGCGCTGCCGCTTCCGCAGTCGGCACCTGCAACACGGACGCGAGTTCCGCCGCCGTGACTGGCCGTCCAGCAGCGAGCAGGGCCGCGCCGATCAGGGCGTGCACGCGAGCGCCTCCCGCACAGCGTCCGCCCGAACAGCGCCCTCCCGCAGAACCACGCCCGTCTCGAGGTCCACGACGGTACTGGCCAGCCCCGCCGCGTCCGGGCCGGGCAGCAGCACGTCCGCCAGCGCGTACGCAAGCGCCTGCTCGAAGGTGCTCGCGGCCACCTCACCGCTCAGGTTCAGGCTGCTGGCCGCCAGCGCGCCCCCCACCGCGTTCAGCACCGCGTGGGCGTGCACGTGATCCGGAACGCGCACACCCACGCGGCCGTTCGATACGAGCGCCGCCGGCGCAAGCGGCGACGCTGGCGCGACCAGGGTGAGTGGACCCGGCCACAACGGCGCGAGCGTCAGGAACCGTGCGCGCAGCCGCTCATCCAGCCTGAAAAAGCTCGCCGCGCGCGCCGGGTCCGCGCACAACACCTGAAAGGGTTTCCCTTCCGGGCGCCCCTTGGCTGCCGCGAGCCGCGCCACCGCGTCCGGCTGCGCCGCGCACGCCAACGCCCAGACCGTCTCCGTCGCGAAGCCGATCAGACGCCCGTCCAGCACGGCCACGCGGGCGCGCTCCAGCGCCACCTGGTCCTCCGCACTCATGAACAAAAAACCCCCTTGACGCGCAACAAAAAAACGCCGACGAACTCACAGCGGCGCGCCACTTCCCGAGACTATACTGCTCGTATGCCCGTGTTTGAATATCGCGTCCGCGACAGGAACGGCAAGATCCTCGCGGCGACGCTCGAAGCGGAAACCATCGCCCAGGTCCGCGACGCCCTGCGCGCCAAGGGCATGATGATCGTCGACATCAAGGCCCCCAAAACCGGCCTGAACGGCGACGTCAAAATCCCCTTCCTCGACGACCGACCACCCAGCGTCAAGATCGTCGCTGTATTCTCCCGTCAGCTCGCCACGCTGATCAACGCGGGCGTGCCGCTCGTGCAGTCCCTGGCGATCATGCAGAGACAAATCGAGCACAAAGGCTTCCAGAAGGTCGTGCGCGAGATGCGCACCGATGTGGAAGGCGGCCTGCCGCTGAGCGAGGCCATCAGCAAGCACCCGAAGGTCTTCTCTCGCCTGTACATCAACCTCGTGCGCGCCGGCGAAACGTCCGGGACGCTCGACGCGATCATGGACCGCATCAGCTTCTTCCTCGAGAAGCAGCTGGCCCTGACGGGCAAGATCAAGAGCGCCCTCACGTACCCGGTGATCGTGCTGGTGTTCGCGATCCTGATCACGTACTTCCTGCTCACGACCATCGTGCCGCAGTTCGCGAGTGTGCTCACGTCGCTCAATGCGCCCCTGCCGGCCCTCACGAAGTTCCTGATGGCCGTGTCGGACTTCCTGAGGACCAAGGTCCTGTTGATGGTGGTGATCATCGCTGGCCTGGTGTTCGCGTACCGCTCGTACTACAAGACGGCGCAGGGCCGCCGCGTCATCGACCAGATCAAGTTGCGCCTGCCGGTGTTCGGGACCCTCACGCAGCGCGGCGCGATCGCGAACTTCACGCGAACCTTCGGGTTGCTGCTCGCCAGCGGCGTGAATATCATCGAGAGCCTCGAGATCACGAAGGGCACCGCGAACAACGCCATCGTGGAGGAAACCATCGAGAACGCCCGCAACGTCGTGATGGTCGGTGAGCCGATGAGCGGCAGCCTCGCGACGAGCAAACTGATGCCGCCCATGGTGGTCAGCATGGTTTCCATCGGTGAGGAAACCGGGAGCCTCGACCAGATGCTCAACAAGGTCGCGGACTTCTACGACCGCGAGGTGGACGAGGCCGTGGAAAGCCTCACGGCGGCCATTGAGCCGATCATGATCGTGTTCCTCGGGACCATCGTGGGTGTGATCGTGGCGGGGATGTTCCTTCCGATGTTCAGCATCATCGGCGCGCTCAGTCAGTAACCGCCGGACGTGATGCACGGGCGAGGCCGGGGCAACCCGGCCTCCTGCTTGTTCTGGTCGGCGCTGGTTAGCGGGCGTCGGCGTTCCAGCGCTGCTCGGCGGCCTGCTTGATGGGGTTCGCTCGCGTGAGCGGAGTTTCGCTTTGCGCGCCGACTTCACGTTCCGGCTGGCGCGTGGGGGTGGGGAGACTGCGGTTCATGACGTTCAGCAGACCCGACAGGACATTCGGCGCGAGCCGCTCGGCGTACGCGAGGGCCAGCGCGGGCCCGCCGACCACCACTTCCGGCTCTCCGCGGCGGAGTGCCTGCACGAGGCGGCGGGCGGCTTCGTCGGCGTTCAGGGACAGGATGGGGGCGTTGTCGCCGAGCGCGAACCACAGGTACTCGCGTTTCGTCTGTCCGCGCGTTTCGGCGTGGCGGGCGCTGCCGGTGCGCATCAGGCCAGGGTCGGCGGTGACGACGGTGATGCCGTCGCGGGCGAGCTCGGCGCGGCTTACGCGGGAGAAGCCGCGCATGGCGAACTTGCTGGCGACGTAACTGGCGAGGTGCGGGACGGGCACGCGCGCGCCGATGGACGTGATGTTCAGGATGCGTCCACGCGTGCGGCGCAAGTGCGGGCGGGCGGCGTACGTGAGGTGTACGCCGGCGAAGAAGTTGATGGCCATGGCCTGCTGGTAATCGCTGGCGTTCAGGTGGTGCAGGGGACCGACCTGGATGATGCCGGCGTTGTTGATAAGGACGTCGAGGCGTCCGAAGCGGGCGAGGGCAGCCTGGACGACGCGCTCGCCCTCGCCCGGGCGGGTGAGGTCGGCGGGGACGGTGAGGACCTCGGTGCCGGTGAGGGTAACGCGTGCACGGTCGAGTTCCTGCTCGTCACGGGCGGTGAGGACGAGGCGCGCGCCGAGGCGGGCACATTCCTGCGCGAGGGCGAGGCCGAGGCCGCGGGAACCGCCGGTGATGAGGACGACGCGGTCACTCAGGGCGGCGAGGGGGCGAGGGCGGCGGGACCAGGCGAGCAGACCCAGACCGGCGAGCAGCAGGGGAAGGGGACGCATACGGTTGTTGTAGACCACTTGATGGGGTGCGCGTGGGGGTGTGAAGGTCCTGTTAGGCTCCGCTGAGGGGAACTGCCGGGCTTTGCGAGTGCCGCGTGAGGGTGGGTGGCGTCAGGGTTCACGGGACGTTAGCGGGGCGTTGCTATGGTGCCAATGTGGGTGAATTCATACACTTTCGTGTGGGGTGGCTGCGTTCCATAGGCGCATGAGTGAGGAACAGAAACAGACGTTGCCGCCGCAACATCAGGACCAGCAGCCGGGTGTGGAAGCCGAGATGACGCCCGACCCGGTGTACATCAAGCCGGACTACAAGGCCGCCGGGAAACTGACCGGGAAGGCCGCGATCATTACAGGCGGGGACAGCGGGATCGGGCGCGCGGTGGCCGTGCACTTCGCGCATGAGGGCGCGGACGTAGCCATCGTGTACCTCAATGAGCACGAGGATGCCCAAGCGACGCAGCAACTCGTGGAGGCGGCGGGACGCCGCTGCGTGCTGATCGCCGGGGACGTCGGCGATGAGGCGTTCTGTCAGCAGGCGGTCGCGCAGGCCGTGGAGGCGTTCGGACACCTGGAGATCCTGGTGAACAACGCCGCGGAGCAGCACCCGCAGGAGAGCATCGCCGACATCAGCGAGGCGCAGCTGGAAAAGACCTTCCGCACGAACATCTTCGGGTATTTCCATATGGTGAAGGCAGCGCTGCCGCACCTGCAGGCGGGCGCGACCGTCATCAACACGACGTCCGTGACGAACTACAAGGGCAGCCCGCAGCTGCTGGACTACGCGTCCACGAAGGGGGCGATCGTGGCGTTCACGCGTTCGCTGTCCATGAGCCTGATCGAGCAGGGCATCCGCGTGAACGGCGTGGCGCCCGGGCCGATCTGGACGCCGCTGATTCCGTCGACGTTCCCGCCGGACAAGGTGGCGAGCTTCGGTGCGGACGTGCCCATGAAGCGCCCGGGGCAACCGGCGGAGGTGGCGACGTGCTTCGTGTTCCTCGCGTCGGACGATTCGAGCTACCTGAGCGGGCAGGTGCTGCACCCGAACGGCGGCGAGGTCGTGAACGGCTAACCGGCCTCAGCAGAGCAGAGGGGCGCCCGGGTGGGCGCCCCTCTGCTCTGCCGGAGTTACTTGCAGAGATCGGTGGTGCAGACGTCGAGCGTGGCGGACGTCGCCTTGTCTTTCACGACCAGCTTCAGGTACAGGATGTTGCCGTCCTGCGCGTACGCGTCGCCGGTGGTGGCGTCGAGTTCAGCAGGAGTGACGCGGCGCAGCAGGTTCTTGTTGTCGATCCACCAGTCACGGTACACGCGGGGCGTGCCGCTGAACGGCAGGGTGAGGCGCAGCGTCTGGCCGGGCGTGACGTACTGGAAGCCGAGGCGCATGTGCGCGCTGCCCGGGAGGTTCAGGGCGTACTGACCGCTGACCGGCAGCGTCGTGGAGTACGTGGGGGTAGTGCCAGGCGTGCCGTGCAGGCTGAGGGTCCCGCCGGCGCCCGTAACGGTGATGTCCCCGAGGGCTTCGGCGCTCACGGCCTGCAGCCAGAAGCGTCCGAACGGGCCGCTGCAGACGCTGGCGTTCCAGGCGTCGCGGCGGGCGCAGTCGCCGGCGTTCAGCAGGGGGCTGGTGGCGACGACGTACTTGCCGGCGGTGCCGGTGACGCTGCCGTCCGCGTCGCGGAAGGTGGCGGCCTTGTCGCCGTCCTTGTCCGCGAGGGGCGTTTCGAGCCACACGTGGTTGCTGCTGTCCAGCCAGGTGAGGCCGCTGGCGCTGTTCATGGGGCTGAGCGGGAAGGCGTTCCGGCGGTTGTACCCGAGGCCGCTGGCGGGGCGAACGGCGTTCGGGAGGTACTTCGCGAAGGTGACGTTGCGGGCCGTGACGGTGCCGTCGTAGAACTCGAAGCCGCGGATGGGGAACGCCGCGTCCCACGGTTGCGGGAGGCTGCGGCCGCCCTCGCCGGTCTTCTCCCAGCTGGCGGGCGCGCCCGCGTTGCTGGTCTCGCCGACGAACAGGGTGCCTTCCACCTCGACGTTGTTGGCGGCGAACGTCGCGCCGATGGCGTTGTCGGACAGGACGCCGCCGCGCACGCGCTGCGCGTCGCCGCGCAGCCACACGCCGCGCACGCGGTTCTTGTAGGCGGTGAAGTTCTCGAACACGGCCTCAACGGGCGCGGACTTGGCGTCGGCGGGCGTGGTGCGGGGGGTGTACGAGAAGGTTTCGGTGGTGGTGCCGTCGGCGCCGTTGCCGTTGTCGACGTTCAGGCCGGTGCCGTCGGTGCTGTGCGCGGTGTTGTTGCGGAACGCGGTGAGCGGCGTGCGGCGCGGCCAGGTGTCGGCACCGTTCGCGGCGGACAGGCCGGTGGGGTGCGTGGGCATGGCGTACCAGAACCCGAAGCCCTGCACGCCCGCGGCGACGTTGCCGACGTAGGTGTTGGCGGGGTTAGTGATCCAGAAGGCAGCCGGGTTCTTGTCGGAGGTGAGCAGGGGCGTCTCGCCGCGTTTCGAGTCGGGTTTGCGGACGAACATGGCGAGGTTGCTGTCGAAGGTGTTGCCGGTTTCGGCGCCGTCCTCCATGAAGAAGCAGTGGCCGACGACGTCGTGCGTGACGTTGCGCTGCACGAGCAGGTCGTTGGTGCCGTGCACGGTGAGGCAGCGGTTGAACAGTTCGTGCAGGCTGTTGCCGCGCACGTACGAGCTGCGCATGGAGCCGGCCATGTGGAAGTGGATGGGGTAGCGGCGCAGGGTGTTGCGCTGGCCCATGCGGGTGAGTTCGGCGCCTTCGATGCGGGCGGTGCTGCCCTGCATGACCATGATCTGCCCGCCGATGCCGCTGTTGACGCTGTCAGTATCGCCGCGGACGACGACGTTGCGGCTCAGCAGGCCCACTTCAGCGCGTTCGTCGGTGCTTTGCGCGCCGTACGTTTCGGTGGAGGCCCAGTGGGTGTACTTGAGCGGGGTGGACAGGGTCACGAGCGCGCCGCTGACCTTCTGGACGGTTACGACTTCCGTCTGGGCAGGGTCGTAGTCGGTGCTGGCGATGGCGAGGGTGTCGCCGGGGCGCCAGGAGGGGGCTTCCTGCAGCTGCAGTTCGGTGGCACCTTTGGTGGCGGTGCGGGCGAGGCGCGTCCAGGCGGTGCGGTTCTCGCCGTGCAGGTCGAGCGTGCCGCCCATAACGCCGATCACGCGGTCGCCCATGCCCATGACGTCCTCACCAGGCGTGGCGTTCGTGAGGGTGATGGTGGCCTGGTGCGTGAGCGGCTGGCTTTCGGTGCCGGCGGCAAGGGTGCCGTGAACCATGATCCAGTCGGTGCGCAAGTCAAGGTCGGCGTCCTTGAAGACGAGGGCGCTGCCGGTCGGGATGGTGAGGCCGGCGAGGCGTGGGGGGGACACGTCGAGGAGCAGGGTCTGCCCGGCGGGTACGGTAACGGTTTCGCCTTCGGCGGGCACGTGGCCGCTCGGCCACACGGCGGGGTCGCTCCAGCGGGCGGTGGTGGCGGGAGTGGGCGTGGCGGCGGGCGGGGTGAGGACGGGCGCGCTGCTGCCCGGGGGGGTCGTTGGAGGAGTTGAAGGGGCCTCGCCGGTCGTGGAGGAATTGCCGCAGGCGCTGAGCAGCAGCGCCAGGGAGCACACCAGGATCATGCGGTTCTTCATGCCCTCTTAAAGTAACAGGTGCATGGGATGGCATGCCGTGAATTTCTCGTCCCTGTCGCCGTGGAAGCGGTTTCAATTACGAGTAGGACCTGAGAAACGAGTGTGGAAAATGAGCAGGCCTAGCCCTCCTGCGCGTGCTCCAACGCACTCCCGATCAGCTGCGTAACGTGATGGTCCAGCAACGTGTAGTACGCCACGCGCCCCACCTTCCGGAAGCGGACCAGACGGTGCGCGCGGAGCAACCGCAGCTGGTGGCTGGTGGCGCTCTCACTGATGCCCACCACCGCCGCCAGATCGCATACGCACAGTTCCTCGCGGCTCAGGGCACTCAATATACGCAGGCGCGTCGGATCGGCCACGGCCTTCAGGAGCGCGCTCGCGCCCTCCACGCACCCGTCGTCCGGCACGGCCGCGCGCGCCCGCGCCACCGCTTCCGGGTGCACGCACGTCGTCTCGCAGGCATCGTCGGGCAGTACGCGCGTCATGCGGCCTCCCGCCAGCGCAGCAGCCTCAGCGCGTTCGCGGTCACGAGCATGGTCGCGCCCGTGTCCGCCAGAATCGCCGGCCACAGGCCGGTCACGCCCAGCAAGGTCGTCACCAGAAACACCGCCTTCAGGCCCAGCGCGAACGCCACGTTCTGCCGGATGTTCCGCAGCGTCGCGCGCGCCAGGGCCACCAGGGCAGGCACGCCCAGCACGCCCCCACGCAGCAGCGCCGCGTCCGCTGTTTCGAGGGCCACGTCCGTGCCACCCCCCATGGCAATGCCAACATCGGCGCGCGCCAGGGCGGGCGCGTCGTTGATGCCGTCGCCGACCATCGCCACCCGCCCGGCGCCTGCCAGCGCCTCCAGACGCGTCAGCTTGTCCTCGGGCAGCAGGTCCGCGTGCACGCGCAGCCCGAGCGGCGCCGCCACGGCATTCGCGGTGCGGGCATTGTCGCCGGTGAGCATGACGGCCTCCACACCCAGCGCCCGCAGGCGCGCGAGCGCGGCGGGCGTATCCGCGCGCGGTTCGTCGCGCAGGGCGATCAGGGCGCGGGGGGTTACACCGTCCAGCACGATCACCACGGTCTTCCCGGCGGCTTCCAGCGCGGCGATGTCCGCCTGAACGCCTTCAGGGAGGGGCGCGAGGGTGCTCACGTGGCGGGGGCTGCCGACGGTGATCTCGCGGCCCCCGATCCTGGCCGTGACCGCCCGGCCGGGCAGGGCACGCGCCTCTTGCGCAGCCGGAACCGCGACGCCGAGGTGCGCGGCGTGCTCGACGATGGCGCGCGCGAGCGGGTGACTGCTGCCCGCCTCCACCGCGGCCGCCAGCGCCAGGGCCTCGTCGGCGCGCCCATGCAGCGGGTGCACGTCCGTGACGCGCGGGTGCCCGGTGGTGAGCGTACCGGTCTTGTCGAACGCCACCAGGCGCACGCCCGCGAGCGCTTCGAGGGCCGCGCCGCCCTTCACGAGCAGCCCGCGGCGCGCGCCCGCACTGATCGCACTCGTGACTGCCGCCGGAACGCTCAGGACCAGCGCGCAGGGGCAGCCGATCAGGAGCAGACTCAGGGCGCGGTACACCCAGGTGTCCCACGCCGCCCCGGCCAGCAGCGGCGGAAGCACCGCCGTCAGGGCTGCGATCAGCACCACGAACGGCGTGTACACGTGGCTGAACCGGTCGATCAGGCGGCTCACGCGCGCCTTGCGTTCCTCGGCGGCCTCGACCATGTGGATGATGCGCGCGACGGTGTTCTCGTGCGCGGCGCGGTCCACCCGCACCGTCAGCACGCCGTCCGTGTTGATGCTGCCCGCGTAGACGGCGTCGCCTGTCGCCTTATGGACGGGGACGCTCTCCCCCGTGATGGGGCTGTCGTCCACGGCGCTCTCGCCGTCCACGATGGTGCCGTCGGCGGGCACGCGGTCACCGGGGCGGACGCGCACGCGTTCCCCGACGCGCAGGGTGTCGGCGCGAACCTCCCGCAGGGCCTGACCTTCGAGAAGCAGGGCCGTTTTGGGCGTGAGGTTCAGCAGCGCGCGGATGCCGGCGCGGGCCCGCCCGGCGGCGACGCCCTCCAGGTACTCCCCCACGGCGAACAGGAACACGACAACGGCGCCCTCCGCGTATTCGCCGATGACAAGGGCGCCGAGGGCGGCGAGGGCCACGAGGGTGTTGATGCCGAACGGCTGCCCGAGGCGTGTGGCCGCCCACGCCTTGCGGGCGAGCGGCAGGGTGCCGGCGAGGGTCGCCGCGGCGTAGAACACGGGTGCGAGCGTGGGGGCGGCGAAGCTCAGCAGGTACGCGGCAAGCAGCAGCGTGCCGCTCACGAGGACTGTGCGGGCGGCCGGCGCACCCCACCATGGGGCTTCCGTGGTGGGAATGGGCGTCTCGGGGGCGTGCAGGGTGGGCGCGTAGCCGAGCGCGCGCAGGGTCTGTTCGAGGTGCGCGCGCGGCGTCTGCGCCTCGTCGAGTTCCAGGTCGAGGGTCTGGCGCGTGAAGCTGGTCTGGACGCTCGCGGTGCCCGGCAGGCGCGCGACGGCGCCTTCAACCTTCTGGACGCAGTGGGCGCAGTCCATGCCCGCGACGGTGTAGGTCAGGGAGGTGCCGTGCGCAGCGTGACTCATGCCTCCACTATATGTGAACATCTGCTCAGATGTGGCGAAATCCGTACTTGCGCCCCAACCGCCCGAACACCTTGCCCATAATGACCTCACCCATGACCCGCTGGCTGACCTACCAACGCGAACGCTTCCCGCTGGCCCGCCACGTCCCGCTGGTCACCCTCACGAGCGCGTGCGTCCTCGCGTACAGCGCCCACGCCCGCGGCGCCACCCCCCCCTGGGCCGCCCTCGTGCCCGCCACCCTGATCGGCCTCACGCTGTTCGCCCAGCTGCGCGTCCTCGACGAATTCAAGGACGCCGCCGAGGACGCCGCGCACCGCCCCTACCGCCCCGTGCCGCGCGGCCTCGTCAGCCTCCGCGAACTCGCGGGCATCGGCGTGGCCCTCGCCGCACTGCAACTCCTGCTCACCCTCGCCCTGCGGCCCGCCGCGCTGCCACTCCTGCTGCTCACCTGGACGTTCATGCTCCTGATGCACCGCGACTTCTTCCTCACCCACCTCCACGACCGTCCGGGCATCGTGCTGCTCACGCACCAACCGGTCGTGCCGCTCGTGCAGCTCAGCGTGAGCGCCTGGGACTGGGCGGGCCGCGGCGCAAGCGCTGGCGCGCTCACGTGGCTGGCCGTCGCGAGCGTCGGCGCGGGCCTCACGCTGGAAATCGGGCGGAAACTCCGCGCCCCCCAGGCAGAGGAACCGGGCGTCACCACCTACACCGCCGCCTGGGGGGCGCGGCGCGCCGTCCTCGCTTGGAGCGCCGCGGCCATCACGGGCGCAGCCGCCGTGCTGCTCGGCACCGCCGGGCAGGTCCTGCCCGCCGCGCTGGCCCTCGGCACACTCGCCCCCCTGTTGCTCGCAGCCGCGCACTTCCCCGCCCAGCCCACCCCGTCGGCCGCGCGCCGCTTGGAGCCGCTCAGCGCCGTAGCGGTCCTCGGCGTGTACCTCGGCCTCGCCTTCGGGCGGCCCGCGTGAGCGTCCTCGCCACCCCGCACGAAGCGCAGGCGGGCGCGGCCGGCGGCAAGGCCCGCGCGCTCGCGCAGTTGCAGAGCGTGCACCGCATTCCCGCTTGGATCGCCCTGAAGCCCGGCGCGTGCCCGCCCACAGCCGACCCGGACGACCTGTACGTCCCAGAGGCCGTCTGGGCCGAAGTCGCGGCCGCCCTCCCCACCCTCGGCACGCCCCTGTACGCCGTGCGGTCCAGCGCGCTCGACGAGGACGGCGCCGAGCATTCCTTCGCGGGGCAGCTCGCGTCGTACCTGAACGTGCCCCCCACCGAGGTGCGCGCACGCATCGCGGACGTGTGGCGCAGCGGCCTGAGCGGCCACAGCCTCGCGTACCGGCGTGAGCGCGGCCTCGCCCCTGCCACGCCGCCCGGCGTGATCGTGCAGGCGATGGTGCCCGCCGATCAGGCCGGCGTGGCCTTCAGCGCGGACCCGGTCACGGGCGAGCGGGACGTCACGGTCATCAGCGCTGTGCCCGGCCTCGGCGAGGCGCTCGTGAGCGGCGAACTGACCGGCGCCACGTACCACGTGCAGGGCGAACGCGTCACCGGCACGGACGCCCTGCTGCGCCGCGAGGACGTCATGGCGGTCGCGCGCCTCGCACGCACCTGCGAGGCGCACTTCGGCGCGCCGCAGGACATCGAGTGGGCGCTGCACGCCGGAGAGCTGTACCTGCTGCAGTCCCGGCCCATCACGACCCTGCGGGCGTTCGAGCCGCGCACGTGGTGGGACAACAGCAACATCGTCGAGAGCTACAGCGGCGTCACGACGCCCCTCACGTTCAGTTTCGCGCGGCGCGCGTACGCGAACGTGTACCGCCGTTTCGTGCGGCTGCTCGGCGTACCCGACGCGGACATCCGCGCGCACGCGCGCGTGTTCGACGGCATGATCGGCCTGGTCGGCGGGCGCGTGTACTACAACCTCACGCACTGGTACGTGGCGCTCGCGCTGCTGCCGGGCTTCCGCGTGAACCGCCGCTTCATGGAGACCATGATGGGCGTCGCCGAAGGCATGCCCGCGGACCTGCACGTGCAGTCCACGCGGGGCCGCGCGCAGGACGCGCTGTACCTCGCGCGGACCGTGGGCGGCCTGCTGGGCGCGTACCGCCGCCTGCCCCGCATGCGCGAGGAGTTCCTCGCGCGCCTGAACCGCGTGCTCGCGCCCGCCGACCCGCCCCTGCACCAACGCACCCTCGGTGGACTCGCCGCGCACTACCGGGAGCTGGAGAGCGAACTGCTGGACCGCTGGGACGCGCCCCTCGTGAACGACTTCTTCGCGATGATCTTCTATGGTGTCCTGAAGACCCTGTGCGTGAAGTGGCTGGACGACCCGCACGGCACGCGCCAGAACGACCTGATCACCGCCACCGGGCAGATGGTGAGCGCCGAACCGGCGCGCCTGATCGCGGACCTCGCGCGCCTCACGCCCCCCGAACTGCGGCCTACGCTGGAGGTCGGCACGCCCGAACAGATCCAGGTGGCTGTGCGGACCGTCCCGGCCCTGCGCGCCGCAGCGGACGCGTACCTCGCGCGGTTTGGGGACCGCACACTCGACGAACTGAAGCTGGAATCCACGACGCTCACGGACGACGAAACGCCGCTGTGGCGGTCCGTGGCCAGCCTCGCGCGGCACGGCGAGCCCGCGCACGGCGCCGAAACGAAACGCGACCACGCCGAGGCCGACGCCCTCGCGCGCCTCTCCCCCCTGCGCCGCGCCGTGTTCCGCTGGGTGCTGCGCGAGGCGCGCGCGCGCGTCCGCGACCGTGAGAACCTGCGCCTGGAGCGCACACGCGCATTCGGCCGCGCCCGCACGCTGCTGCGCGCCGCCGGCCAGCACCTCGCGGACGCGGGCGTGCTGGACCGCGCGGACGACGTGTTCTACCTCGATGTGGAGGACGTGCTGGGGTTCGCGGAAGGCACCGGCAGCACCCGCGACCTGGGCGGGCTCGCGCGCGTGCGACGCGCGGAGTTCGAGCGGCACGCGCTCGCGCCCGCCCCGCCCCGGCGGTTCGCGACGCGCGGCGCGGTCGGCCTCTCCCCCACCGAGGTCGCCGCGAGCGCCCGCCCGCCCGCCGAGGGGCCGGTGCGGGCGGGCCTGGGCTGCTCGCCGGGCGTCCTGCGCGGCCCCGTGCGGGTCGTGCGGGACCCGCGCACCGCGAACATTCACGAGCCGACCATCCTGGTGGCGGAACGCACCGACCCCGGCTGGATTCTGATCCTGCCGATGGCGCGCGCACTCATCGTGGAGCGCGGCAGCCTGCTGTCGCACAGCGCCATCGTCGCGCGGGAACTCGGCATTCCCGCCGTCGTGGCCGTGGACGACCTGATGGACTGGCTGCAGGACGGCGACGAGGTGGAGCTGGACGGCGCGAGCGGCACGGTGCGGCTGCTGCGCCGCGCGAACGAGGAGGGCTGAGATGTCCGAGATTCTGACGAGAGCGAAGTTCGATCAGGTGCGCTACGCGCAGGTGTGGGAGGACGCGGACACCCTGCTCGCCGCGCTCGACGTGCAACCCGGCGACACGGTCCTGAGCATCGCGTCCGCGGGCGACAACGCGCTGGCGCTGCTCACGCGCGACCCGGCGTGGGTGGTGGCCGTGGACCTCTCCGCCGCGCAGCTGCACTGCCTCGCGCTGCGCGTCGCGGCGTTCCGGGCGCTGGAGCACGCGGAACTGCTGGAGCTGGTGGGGTCCGTCCCCTCCGACCGGCGCGCCGCGCTGTACGCCCGCTGCCGCCCGCACCTGGACGACGCAGCGCGGGCATTCTGGGACGCCCGCCCGGACGGCGTCGCGGCCGGCATCGGGACAGGGCAGGTGGGGAAGTTCGAGCGGTACTTCGACCTGTTCCGCCGCCGCGTGCTGCCGCTGCTGCTCAGCCGCGCAGACATCCGCGACCTGCTCACGCCGCACAACGAGGCGGAGCGGCACGCGTTCTATGCGCGGCGCGTGGACACGTGGCGGTGGCGGCTGCTGTTCCGGCTGTTCTTCTCGCGCGCCGTGATGGGCCGCCTGGGGCGTGACCCCGCCTTCTTCCGGTACGTGCAAGGCAGCGTCGCCGGGCGCATCCAGGCGCGCGCGCAGCACGCCATGACCGCCCTCGACCCCAGCGCGAACCCGTACTTGCAGTGGATCGTGACGGGCACGCACGCGCGCGCCCTGCCGCTCTGGCTGCGCGCGGAGCACTTCGGGACCATCCGCGACCGCGTGGACCGCCTGACGTGGCGGCAGGCGAGCGTCGAGGCGTACCTGAGCGAGGCGGGGCCGCGCAGCATCGACCGGTTCAACCTGTCGGACATCTTCGAATACATGAGCGAGGACGCCACAGGCGCGCTGCTCGCGCGCCTCGCGGACGCCGGGCGACCCGGCGGGCGCCTCGCGTACTGGAACCTGCTCGCGCCGCGCAGCCGCCCGGAGGCGCTCGCGGGCCGCCTGGGCCCCCTGACGGACCTCGCGGCCACCCTGCACGCCGGGGACAAGGCGTTCTTCTACGACCGCCTGGTGATCGAGGCCGTCCGGTGACGCCCACGGGCGGCATCCTCGTGGCGGCGACGCTGCTGCTGGCGCTGCTCGGCGGCGCGCGGACCCTGCAGGTCCGCGCGCGCCTGCACCCGGAAGTCGCCCGCAAGTGCATGCATGTGGGCGTGGGCCTGATCGCGCTGAGCTTCCCGTGGCTGCTGCGCGAGGCGTGGGCGGTGTGGACGGTGTGCGCCGTCGCGGTCTTCACGCTCGTGTCGCTGCGCGTCGTGCGGACCCTGCGGGACAACGTGAGTGGCGTGCTGCTGAGCGTGGAGCGCACCTCGCTGGGGGACGTGTACTTCCTGGGTGCCGTCGGGGCCCTGTTCACACTCGCCGGGCGGGACACGCTGCTGTACGTCATTCCGCTGCTGGTCCTCACCTTCGCGGACGCGGTCGCCGCGCTGATCGGCGTGCGGTACGGGCAGCGGCGGTTCGTGGCGGCGGACGGCGTGAAGAGCGTGGAGGGCAGCGCCGCGTTCGCGCTCGCGGCGTTCTTCGCGACGCACGTGCCGCTGCTGCTGTTCACGGATGTGGGCCGCGCGGAGACGCTCGTGCTGAGCGCGCTCGTTGGGGTGCTCGTCATGCTGCTGGAAGCGGTCGCGTGGGAGGGGCTGGACAACCTGTTCATTCCGCTCGGCACGCTGGTGGTGCTGCGCGGCCACCTCAGCGTTCCGTTGGACGTGCAGGTCCTGCACCTACTGCTGGCGCTGGCCCTCACCGCGCTGGTGTTCGCGGCGCGGCGCGCGCTGCCGCTCACGGCGGGCGCACTGATCGGCGCGGCGTTCATCGTGTACGTGTGCGGCACGGTGGGCGGGCCGGCGTGGATGTACGCGCCCATCACGGTCGCGGCCGCATGGGGTGTGCTGCGCGTCATGGACCCGCGCGCGCCCGGCGAGTACGGCGTGCAGGCGGTCGGGAGCCTCGCGGCGCCGGCGCTGCTGTGGCTGCTGAGCGCCCGTTACCTCGACCGGCCGCAGGACGCGTTCCCGTTCACGGTTGCGTGGGCGGCGCAGCTCGCGTGCCTGTGGACGTTCGTGTACGCGCCCGGCCCGGGCCGCCTGCCGTCCCCGCTGCCGACGGTGCTGAGCGGCGCGCTGCTGCTGCTGCCGTACGTGGTGATGAGCGGCGCGGACCGCGCGGACTGGGCGCGGGGCGCGGCGGGCGTGCTGGCGGTGGCCGCGGCGGTGCTGACCTGCGCGGCCCTGCGCACGCGCGCGCCCCTGCCGCTGAGCACGCAGGTGACCGTGGCAGGCCTGGCGAGCCTGGTGGGGTTCTTGCCGCTCGCCCCCTGAGGGGCCCGGCGTTGAAGTTCGTGTGACAAAGCCCCCTGGGCGCGTCATGCTCACGGTGTGCCTCCCCTGACCCTCACGACGCAGGCTGTCCCGCCGCACCCCGAGTTACCGCCCGTGCCGCCAGGGCCCGCCCCGGACCTCCTGTTGCACGCCGTAGAGGACGGCGTGGCGGTCGCGCGCGCAGGCGTGTGGACGCGCGGGCCGACCTGGGCGGGCCGCCGCACGGGCCTGATCGGCTTGTACGCCGCCGTGCATGATGACGCCGGGCGGGCGGTGCTGAACGCTGCGTGCACGCACCTGTCGTCGGGCGGTGCGGACCTGGCAGTGGGGCCGCTGAACGGCAGCACGTGGTTCAGTTACCGCCTCGTGACGGACGTGGGCGACGCGCCCCCATTCGCGCTGGACCTGCACACGCCACCCGCAGACGTGTCCGTCTGGGCGTCGGCGGGGTTCAGCCCGCTGCTCACGTACCACAGCGCCGTGGCCACGCCCGGCACTTTACCGCCAGACCCGCGCGCAGCGGACCTGCGCGCGCGCTTCGCGGACGTGACGGTGCGCCCGCCCGGCCCGGACCTGAATGCGGATCTGCGCGCCATTCACGCGCTGTCCCTCGCGGCGTTCGCAGGAAACCCGTTCTACGCCCCGATTCCGTTCGGGGCGTTCGAGGCGCTGTACGCGCCGCTCCTGGCGCGCGCGCCGCTCGACTGGGTGTGGCTGGCGGAGCGGCACGGCGAGCTGGTCGGGTTCATGTTCAATGTCCCCGACCCGGCGTGGCCCGGCACCCTCGTCGTGAAGACCGTGGCGGCCCGGCCGGGCCGCGCGAACGCCGGGCTGGGCCGGTTCCTCGCGAACGAACTGCACGCACGGGCGTTCCGGGCGGGGTTCGCGCGCGTCGTGCACGCGCTGATGTGGGACGGGAACGACAGCGCGGCCCTGAGCGCCCGGCGTGGGCGCGTGATTCGCCGGTACGCGCTGTTCGCGCGGGAGCTGGCCAGTGAATGAAAACCTCGCGGCGCTGCTGTACGCCCTGGCGGATGAGCGCGGGCCCGCGCCCGCCATCATGGATCGGCGCGGGCGGACGCTGAGTTTCGCGGGGCTGGCGCGGGAGGCGCGGCGCGTCGCGACGGTGCTCGCGGAAGGGGGCGTGCGGGCCGGGGACCGCGCGCTCGTGCTGGTCCCCATGAGCACTGACCTGTACGTGACGCTCGCGGCGCTGTGGACGATCGGGGCGGTCCCGACCGTCGTGGACCCGTCGGCGGGCCGAGCGTACGTGCGCCGTTGTCTGCAGCGCGCGGCGCCCCGCGCGCTGATCGGCATTCCGAAGGCGCACCTGCTGCGCCTGCTGGTGCCGGAGGTGCGGGCCGTGCCGCTCAGGTTCCGGGTGGGCGGCGTCGTTCCGGGCGCGGCGGACCTGCGCGCCCGGCCGCGCGGGCCGCTGGTCACGCCGGCGGTCCTGCCGGGTGAGCACCCGGCGCTGGTGACGTTCACGAGCGGCAGCACCGGTCAGCCGAAGGTGGCGGTGCGGACGCACACGTTCCTGCGCGAGCAGCACCGCGTGCTCGCCCGCCACCTGGACCTGCGGGCGGGGCGCACCGACCTTGTGACGCTGCAGGTGGTGGCCCTTATGAGCCTCGCAAGTGGCGCGGCGATCCTGCTGCCGGATTCCGCGCTCGGGCGGCCCGCGCGTCTGGACGCGCGGGCGGTGCTGCGGCAGCTGGCGCGCACGCCCGCGCGCATGGTGGCGGGCAGCCCCGCGCTGCTCGACACCCTCGCGCGCGCCGCCCTGGCCCGCGCCGCGCCCCTACCGTTCGAGCGGGTGTACGTGGGCGGCGGGCCGGTCTTCCCGCGCACGCTGGAGGCCCTGCAACGCGCCGCGCCACTCGCGCAGCTTGTGAGCGTGTACGGCAGCACAGAGGTCGAGCCGATCGCGCATCAGGCGTGGGCGGACGTGACCGCCGAGGACCTCGCGCGGACGCAGGCGGGCGGGGGGCTGCTGGCGGGGCGGCCCGTGCCGGAGCTGCGGGTGGCGCTGCTCCCCCCGCAGGACGGGCCGTTCGGGTACGCGTCCGAGGCGGCGCTCCTCGCGGCCACCTGCGCGCCGGGCGAGGTGGGCGAGATCGTCGTGAGCGGCGCGCACGTCTTGCCCGGCTACCTGTACGGCGAGGGGGACGCGGACACGAAGTGGCGTGACCCCGCGACGGGGCGGGTGTGGCACCGCACGGGCGACGCCGGCACCCTGGACGGCGCGGACCGCCTGTGGCTGCTGGGGCGCGTGGGCGCGCGCGTGACGGACGCGCGGGGCACGCTATACCCGTTCGCGGTGGAGGCCGCCGCGATGACGCACCCGCGGGTGCGCCGCGCGGCCCTGCTGGGCGCAGAGGGGCGGCGGGTGCTGTGCGTGGAGTGGGACGGCGCGCCTGACGCGCACCTGCCGTCGGCCCTCGCATGGGCGCAGCTGGATGAGGTGCGGGCCGTGGCACAGATCCCGGTCGACGCCCGTCACAACGCGAAGGTGGATTACGCGCAGCTGCGCGTTACAGCGACACGGTGACGCCCTGCCCCTAAGCGGCGGCCTCGGTCAGGTACGCGTCCAGGGTGCGCAGGAACGCGGCGAGGTCCGCGTCCGGCTCCGTCTGCCCCTGGACGCTCCGCAGGGTGCGCTGCAGCACCGGCAGGTCGCCGGGCCGGAGGTCCTGCGGTTCGAAGGTGACGCCCAGCGCGTCGCCTGCGGGCGCCCAGAGAACACGGAGGGTGCGGTCCTTGAGCGCGCCCGGCAGGATCAGGACGCGCGGATCGTCGGTGGTGTCCGGGGTGGCGTGTCCGTCGAGGGCGGTCCAGTACAGCAGGCCGGGTTCGTCCGTCGGCATGCGCGCAGGGTACCGCGCGGCCCGCACGTGCGGGCCGGGTGCGCGCGCACGCTAGACTGCAGACGTCATGAAAACCACTCTGCTGTTCACGCTGGCCATGCTGGCCGGTGCGGCGTCCGCGGCGCCGTTGACGGTCACGATTCTGCACACGGACGACCTGCACGGGCATTTCGAACCGACGAAGATCGGGCAGAACCAGTACGGCGGGTACACGCGTCAGGCGACGCTGGTCCGGCAGTACGGCGCGCAGGACCCGAACCCGCTGGTCCTGTCCGGCGGCGACACCTTCCAGGGGACGCTGCTGTACAACGTGTACAAAGGCCTCGCGGACGTGCTGTTCATGAACCTGATGGGGTACGACGCGATGGCGGTCGGCAACCACGAATTCGATGACGGCCCGGGGGCGCTCGCGGCGTTCGCGCAGCGCGCGCGCTTCCCGATGCTCGCCGCGAACCTCGACCTGAGTGCCGAGCCGCGCCTGCGGGACCTGATCAAGCCGTACGCAGTGCTGAACGTGGCGGGTCAGCAGGTGGGCGTCATCGGCGCGATCACGCCGGACCTGCCGCTGATCAGCAGCCCAGGCGAGAACGTGAAGATGCTGGACCTCAAGGCCAGCCTGCAGGGCAGCGTGCAGGCGCTGCAGGCGCAGGGCGTCAACAAGATCATCCTGCTGTCGCACCTGGGGTACACGTTGGAGAAGGACGTTGCGGCGAGCGTGCCCGGCATTGATGTGATCGTGGGCGGCCATAGCCATACGCTGCTCGGCACGTTCGACAACAAGGACTTCCCGGCGAGCGAGGGGCCGTACCCGACGGTCGTGAACAACCCGGACGGAAACCGCACGCTGATCGTCGCGGCGTGGGAGTGGGGCAAGGTCCTCGGGCGCATCCAGGTGACGTTCGATGACGCGGGCGCCGTGAACACCTGGGCGGGCAACCCGATTCCGGTGACGATGGACATCGCCGAGGACGACACGGCGCGGCGCATGCTGCAGACGCTGACGGTGCCCATCGCCAACCTGCGCCGTCAGGTGGTGGGGCAGGCGGCGACGCCGCTGAACGGCGCGCGCGAGATCGTGCGCCAGCGGGAGAGCACCATGGCGAACGTCCTGGCGGACGCGGCGCTCGCGGCGGGCCAGCGGGCCGGCGCGGTCATCGGCCTTGTCAACGGCGGTGGCGTGCGCGCCAGTATCGACGCGGGCCCGATCACATTCGAGGAGGCCATCACGGTGCAGCCGTTTGGGAACACCCTGACGATCCTGGACCTGACGGGCGCGGAACTGAAGGCGGCGCTGGAGCACGGCGTGGCCACGTGGAGCGAGAACAAGGGGCAGTTCCTGCACGTCAGCAAGGGCCTGCAGTACACCTTCGACGTGACCCGCCCGGCGGGGCAGCGCGTGACGAGCGTGACGTTCAACGGGCAGCCGCTGGACGACTCGCGGACGTACACGGTCGCGGTGAACACCTTCACGGCGAACGGCGGGGACGGCTTCGACGTGCTGAAGAACGCGAAGGGCCGCCGCCTGGACACGGGCACGCTGGATATTGACCTGCTCGTGAACTACCTGCAGGCGCAGGGCACCATCAGCGCCGCGAACGAGGGGCGCATCACGGTGGTCGGCGCGAAGTAACGCGCGCCGGGCGGCCGGTCCCGGGCTTGGGACCGGCCGCTCGACGTGTGGCGCGGTCAGAGCAGGACTTTACTGCACGTAGAAGTCGAAGCCGCACAGGCCGCAGGTGCCCACAAAGCCGCTGCTGTTCGCGGACGTGCGTGCGCGGTACACGGCCCACAGGACCTTGCGGTAGTCGCTGCTGAGGTACTGGGCGTCCAGACCGTGGTTGGCCCAGTAGGTGCGGGCGGTGGTGTACTCGGCGTCGGTGGGGGTGTAGCCGACGTTGTAGGCGTACACCTGGCTGGTGGGGCCGTACCCGGCGTAGCTGAGTTGCAGGGTCGTGTACAGGTTGGTCCAGGCGCCCTGCCATTCCGCGCCGTAGGTGGAGCGCATCAGGATCTGGGTTTTGCTGAAGGTCTGCGTGACGACCTGCGCGTAGCAGTTCCCGTCGGCGATGTCGATGGTGTAGGTGGAGGGGCCGCAGTTGTACGTGCCGGCGGGGAGGCTGCGTTCGGCGGACGTGGTGTACGGCTGGCCGTTCCAGAATTTGGTGTAGGTGGTGGCGGTGAGCGTGAAGTTCTGACCGTGCCCGGCGATTTTCACGTAGGAGGTGGTGGCCTGCGCGCCGAGGGTGGCGGGCGCGGCGGGGGTGCTGGTGCAGGCGCTGAGGGCCGAGGCGAGGATAAGGGCGGGAACGGTCAGGCGGAGGGTGTTGGTCATAGGGAACCTCGGTTTCACTGTGCCGGGTCGGGTGGGGGGCCGGGGGCGCAGGTGCGGCGCGGCGCGCAGAGGTTCCTCACACGTGGAAGCGCACGTGTGGTTGCAGGGTTGAGGGCCGGTCACCTGGCGGTGCCGGCCCTCTGCGTGGCGCCGCGCGTCGCGGCGCCACGCGGTTCAGGCGCCGACGCGCAGGGTGAGGCCGCGCAGTTCGTACCCCTTAATGAGGTCGTTGCGGGTCACGCGGGGGCGCGCGGCGAGGCGCAGGTCGCGCAGGCTCAGCAGGCGACGCAGGAAGATGTCGGTTTCCTGAATGGCGATGTACGCGCCGGGGCAGCGGTGGTGGCCGTCGCCGAAGCTCATGCCCTGGCCGGGCACGCCGCGCGGCAGCGGGCGGGCGGGGCACACGGCCTGCGGGTCGTCACCGACGGTGCGTTCATCGAGGTTGGTGTCGTACACGTGCACCTGAATGAGGCTGCCGGCGGGAATGACGGTGTCGCCCACCGGGACGTCCGCGACGGCGCGGCGCACGAGCTGCGCGACGACGGGTTCCAGGCGCAGCAATTCGAGGAGCAGCGCGTGGCGTTCCTGTTCGGTGCTGTGCAGGTACGTGTGCCGCAACTCCGGGTTCTCGAGCAGGTGCCAGGTGGCGACGCTGATGAATTCGCGGGTGGTGACCATGCCGGCGGTGCCGTACGTGACGCATTCCGTGAGGATCTCAATGTCGCTGTAGCCTTTGGCGAGGACGTGCGAGATGACGTCCTCCTGCGGACGGGCGCGGCGCGCCCGGATGGCAGGTTTGACGTCGAGGAACAGGAAGCTGAGGAGCTCGGCGCGGTTGAGCTGCGCTTTGAGGCGGACGCCGAGCGTGCCGGGCTGTCCGGGTTCGCCGGCTTCGACGAAGCGGGCGATGCGGCCGGCCATACCGGGCAGGAGGCTGTCGGTGAGGCCGACAACGCGCGCGGCGACCTGCACAGCCATGCGGAGGCTGAGGTCGTCGAGGTTCGCCTGTCCGCGCGCGACGAGTTCGCCAACAAGGTCGTCGGCGAGGTTCTCCATCATGCGGCGGTACGAGCCGACGGTGACGGGCGTGAAGTACTTGGCGGTCTGGCGGCGCATGTCGTGGTGCGCTTCGCCTTCGAGAAACAGCACGGGCGGGTTCACGAGGGCGCCGCTGTCGGTGACGTCCTCGCTGTGGAAGCCGGCCTGGCGGACGTGTTCGCTGCGCAGGACCGCGCGGGCCTCCTGGAAGCCGTGGACGTGGTAGGTGCCCTGTGCGTCGCGGGTGACGGCGGGGCCGGTGTGGGGGGTGTCGAAGTTGGTTTTCTGGGGGCTGTGGAAGGGGCAGGTGGCGGGGGCGGTGGTCATGCGGTCTCCTTGGGGGTAGGGAGGTGCGCGGCGAGGCCGAGCAGGCGCTCCAGGGTACGGGTGGCGTGGGGGGCGTCGGGGCCGAGTTCGTCGAGTAGGGGGTTGGTGAGGGTGCGGACGAGGTCGAACCCGAGGGTGAGCAGGTGGGTGCCGTGGGGGGTGAGGGTGTAGTGGAGGCGGCGGGCGTCGCGCGGGTCGGCGGTGTGGGTGACGGCGCCGGCGCGGGTGAGGGTGTCGAGGGTGCGGCTGATGACGTAGCGCGGGAGGTGCAGGGCGCGGGCGAGGGCGGAGGGGGTGGTGTAGTCGGGGTTCTGGAGGTGGCTGAGGGCCATGAAGTCGCGCAAGTCCAGGCCGACGTGCGCATTGAGGTGGTCCTCGATGCGTTCGGCGAGCGCGCGGTACACGAGCCAGTACGCGCTGAGGAATTGCAGGGCGGGGTCGTGTTGCGGGGGGGCGTTCATACGGTCAGGGTGGCACACGTCCGGATGAGATGTTTGCAGATTGCAATTACCTTTGACTGTTGGCGCCTTCACGGTTTTCACCGGACACGCGCGACAATGAACGTCATGCCTGCGTTCCGCTCGGCCCCCCTCACGGCCCTCCTGGTCCTGCTGGCCCTGAGCGGCACCGCCCTCGCGCGCGTGCGCCTCGGCGAACCCCTGCCCGCCCACCCCTGGGCCGACGCGCCCCGCGAGGTGCTGGTCGTGTACTCCCACGACTGCGGCGACCTCGGCCCGCTGTGGAGCGCCATTGAGCGCGCCGGGCTCCCCGTCCGCGCCGTGAACGCCGAGGACGTCCCCGCCCCCGCCCCCGCCGGCCTGCCGGTGTGGCGCGGCGCGGACGCCACCACCTTCGCGCGCACCCTGAAGGTCCGCGCCTACCCCACCGTCCTGCTCGTCCAGAGCGGCCGCATTCTGAACGCCTGGGAGGGCACCTTCACCGCCTCCAGCCTGCCCGCGCCGGACACCCGCTGACACGCGGGGACGTTCACCCCACCCGGACTCGCTAGATTGAACGCATGAGCAGCGCGCCCACCGTCACCATCGCCTTCCTCGCGGGCCTCGTGTCGTTCCTGTCCCCGTGCGTGCTCCCGCTGGTGCCGTCGTACCTGGGCGTGCTGGGCGGCGCGCGCGCCCCCATGACGCGCGCGCTGGGGTTCGTGCTGGGGTTCGGGCTGGTGTTCGTGGCGCTCGGCGCGACTGCCAGTTCCCTCGGCGCGCTGCTGCTGCAGTACAAGTACCTGATCGGACGCGTCGCGGCGGTCCTGATCATCCTGTTCGGCCTGGTGATGCTGGGCGTCATTCGCCTGCCGTTCCTGATGCGAGACACCCGCACGGCGCTGTACGGCGCGGACCGCTACGGCGCCGTGGCGCTCGGCGCGGCGTTCGCGTTCGGGTGGAGCCCGTGCCTCGGGCCGGTGCTGGGCAGCATTCTGGGCCTCGCGGCGAGTGGCGCGAGCCTCCCGCTGGGCGTGGGCCTGCTCGCCGCGTACACGCTGGGCCTCGCCGTGCCGTTCCTGCTGGCCGGCCTGCTGTGGAACCGCCTGAACCTGCGCGCCCTGAACAAATACAGCCCGGTGTTCGAGAAGATCGGCGGGGCGCTGCTGGTCCTCGTGGGCACCCTGATCGTGACGGGGGCGTTCACGCGCCTAAACAGCTTCTTCTTCGAGGTCACGCCCGCGTGGCTGCGGCTGTAACACCCGACCCGTACGCCGTGCAGCTGCGGGGCGTGAGCCTGCGGCTCGGGCAGGACGCGGTCCTGCGCGGCGTGGACCTGGACCTCGCGCGCGGCGAGGCCGTGACGCTCCTCGGCGCGAACGGCGCGGGCAAGACGACGCTGCTGCGCGTCCTCGCGGGCGCGCTCGGCGTGTCCCGCGGCGACGGGCGCGTGTTCGGGTTCGCGCTGTCGGACCGCCGCAGCCTGCGGGAACACACACACCTGATGGCCTTCGACGGCGCGGGCCTGTACCCGGACCTCACGTGCCGCGAGAACCTCGCGTTCACGCTGCGGATGTACGGCCTGAGCGGCGACGTGGACGGCGCCCTCGCGCGTGTGGACCTGACGCGCGCCGCGGACCGGCGCGCACGCTTCCTGTCCGCCGGGATGCGCAAACGCCTCGCGCTCGCCCGCGCGCTCCTGGCAGGCCGACCCCTCACGCTTGTGGACGAACCCTTCGCGAACCTCGACGACGACGGCCGCGCCGTCGCCCTGGACGTCCTGCGCGACCTGCACGGGCGGGGCGTGACGCTGGTCGTCGCGGCGCACGAACCGGAACTCGCGCGGGCCGTGGCCGCCCGCGCACTGCGCCTGCAGGGCGGCGCACTCACGGAGGCGCCGTGAAGCGCCTCCTGGCGCTCGCCGCGAAGGACGCGCGCCTGGCGGGCCGCACGCGGGACGTGCTGCTGTCCACGTTGTTCTTCGGGACGCTGGTGCTGATGGTGCTGGCGTTCGGCCTCGGCCCGGACGAGAACCGCATCCGCGCGGGCGCGGGCGCGGCCGTGTGGACGGCCCTGGCGCTCGCGGCCGCCACCGCCGCCGGGCGGGCGTTCGCGGCAGAGCAGGAGGCGGGCGCGCTGGAGCAGCTGCTGCTGTACCCCGGTTCGCACGAGGGCGTGTACCTCGCGAAGCTGCTGTCCACGTTCACGCAGCTGCTGGTGGTGGCCGCGCTGCTGATCGTCGGCGGGCTGGCGCTGTTCGACGCGTTCGGCGGGCAGGACGCGCCGCGCGTGCCGCTGCCGCTGCTCGGCCTGACGTTCCTGCTGGGGCTGCTGGGCCTCACGGCGGCGAGCACCTTCTACGCGGCCGTGACCGTGAACCTGCGCGCGCGTGAGGCGCTCCTGCCCGCCCTGGCGTTCCCCGTGCTGGTGCCGGTCATCCTGGCGGGTACGCGCGTGACGACGCTGCTGCTCGCGGGCGATGCAGGCGATGAGGTGCGCGCGTGGCTGACCTTCCTCGTGGCGTTCGATGTGGGCAGCATCATCGTGAGCGCGCTGCTGTTTCCGTACGCTGTGGAGTGAACCATGCGTCACTCTGCAGGCGCTCCGGCCACCCGCGCGCTGCACGCGGCGGACGTTATGCACCTGCGGCAGCTCACGGCGTGAGGCGCTCACCGCGCATGGGTGGGCCTTCTCGGCCGAGCCCACTGGGGGCGGGGCGCGCTGTTTCGGGGCATTCGGACTTGGTTTTTATGCCCATCTGGACGATGCTGAGCGTACGGTAACGCGTCCGGGCACCTCATGGCTTCACGGTCCGGGACGCCACCTTGGGAGACAATAACGGATGATGCGTGATCGCCTGACAACTGGACTTGGCCTCGTGACCCTGCTGCTGCTGCTGGTGGGCTTCACGCTGGCGTTCGTGGTGCCGCCCGACGTGAACCAGGGTTCCCTCGTGCGGCTGATGTTCGTGCACGTGCCCAGCGCGTGGTTATCGTACCTCGCGTACGGCGGGACGGGCCTGTTCGGCCTGCTGTACCTCATCACGCGGGGGCGTTCGTTCGACCGGCTGTCCATGGCCAGCGCGGAAATCGGCCTGGTGTTCACGGTGAGCACCCTGGTGGGCGGCATGCTGTGGGCGAAACCCACCTGGGGCACGTACTGGGTGTGGGAGCCACGCCTCACGACGACGGCGCTCAGCCTGCTGATCTACGGCGGGTACCTGCTGGTGCGCGGCATGATTGAGGAGCCGGAACGCCGCGCGCGCGTGGCCGCCGTGATCGGCGTGGCGGGCACGCTGTACGTTCCCGTCAACTACATGAGCGTGTACTGGTGGCGCAGCATTCACCAGACGCCCACGCTGAACCTGCTCGGCAAGGTGCAGTTCAAGGCCGCCCCCATCTACGGCGTGGAGCTGCTGATCATGACGGTCGCGTTCACGCTGCTGTACGTCTACCTGCTACGCGTGCGCGGCACGCTCGCGCGCCTCGCCGAGGAACGCGAGGAACGCGCCTTCGACCTGGAGGTCCGCCATGGATAAGTACAGCGTGTACGTCCTGATCGTGTACGCCGTGACGTTCATCGTGCTGTTCGGCTACCTGTACTTCGTGTGGTCGCGCCTGTGGCACGAACGCGCGCAGCAGCCGGAGGACCGCGCGTGACCCAGCCCCCGCTGCCCGGCACGCCCCTGCCGCGCGCGCGGCGCCGCAAGCGCCAGCCGCTGCCGTACGCGCTGGCGTTCGCGGGGCTGATCGGCGTTGGCGCCTTCCTGGCGTACGGCAGCCTGAACAAGAGCCTGGAGTTCTTCGTGACGCCCGTGGAGTACCAGCAGCAGCAGGCGACCCTGCAGAACCGCACGCTGCGCCTCGGCGGGCTCGTGAAGGCCGCGCAGTACGACCGGGACACCCTGAACCTCAGCTTCACCATCACGGACGGGACCGCCAGTTACCCCGTACGGTACGTGGGGGCCGTGCCGGACCTGTTCAAGGAGAACCAGGGCGTCGTGGTGCGCGGGCACTTCCAGCAGGGCGTGTTCGTCGGGCAGGAGCTGCTCGTGAAGCACAGCGAGGAGTACCGCACGCCGAAGAACCAGGCGGACGTGCGCCGCCTCCTCGAAGAAACCACCAACTGACGGTTGTGGCGCCGCGCGGCGCCGGGGAGAGTCGTGCTGAACTTGATTTCGTTTGAGGCGTCGCCGATGGGCGCGCTCGGGCAGCTGAGCCTGCTCGTGGCCCTCGCGTTCGCCCTGTGGGGCGCCGCACTGGGCGTCCTGGGCGGCGTGCGCGGTGACGCGCGCGCCACGGGCGCCGCGCGCCGCGCGTCGTGGGCGGTGTTCGCGTTCACGACGCTGGCGCTGCTGGTGCTGCAGAGTTCCCTGCTGCGGGACGACTTCAGTGTGCGGTACGTCGCGGAGCACAGCATGCGCGCCAGCCCCACGTGGGTGAAAGTCGTGACGCTGTGGGCGGCGCTGGAGGGCAGCATCCTGCTGTGGGCGTGGATGCTCTCGCTGTACGCGTTCGTGCTGAGCCTCACGCTGCGCCGCGACGCGCTCGCGCCGTGGGCGATGGGCGCCATGTTCGTGTCCTTGATCTTCTTCCTGGGCGTGGACGCCACCATCGCCAGCCCGTTCACGCCGCTCGCCAGTATCCCTGCGGACGGCGCCGGTCCGAACCCAGCCCTGCAGAACCACTGGATGATGGCCGTGCACCCCGTGCTGCTGTACCTGGGGTTCGTGGGCCTCGCGGTGCCGTTCGCGTACGCGGTGGCCGCGCTGGTCACAGGCCGCCTGACGAGCGCGTGGGTGACGCAGACGCGCCGCTGGACGCTGGTCGCGTGGACGTTCCTGACGGCCGCCATCGTGGCGGGCGGCTGGTGGTCGTACGAGACGCTCGGGTGGGGCGGGTACTGGGCGTGGGACCCGGTCGAGAACGCCAGCTTCATCCCCTGGCTGCTCGCGACGGCATTCCTGCACAGCGTGCAGATTCAGGAGCGCCGCAGCCTCCTGAAAGCATGGAACGTGTGGCTGATCGTGCTGGCGTACGCGACGACGGTGCTGGGCACGTTCATCAACCGCAGCGGCGTGGTGCAGAGCGTGCACGCGTTCGCGAGCGGCCCGGTCGGCGCGGTGTTCCTGGGGTTCCTGGCGTTCATTCTGGTGGCGGGCTTCGCGCTCGCCGCGTGGCGCGGGCCGCTGCTGCGCGACGAGGACGACGCGCCGAGCGCCGTGAGCCGCGAGGGCGCGTTCCTCGCCGCGAACTGGCTGTTCCTGACGTTCAGCGTCATGGTGCTGCTCGGCACGCTGTTCCCGGTGCTGGTGGAGGCCGCGACGGGCCGCAAGACCAGCGTGGGCTCGCCGTTCTTCAATGCGTTCGGCGTGCCGCTCGGGCTGGGGCTGCTGCTGCTGATGGGTGTGGGGCCGCTGCTGCCGTGGCGGCGCGCGCCCGGCGAGCGCCTGCGTGAAGCGCTGCGCGTGCCCGTCGGGGCGGGCGTCGTCGCGGGCGTGCTCGCGTTCGCGCTGGGCGCGCGCGTGCCCGGCGTGGCCCTCACGGTCGCGCTCGCCGCGTACAACGTGGCCGGCCTGATCGTCCTCACGGCGCGCGCCACGCGCACGCGCGGCAGCTTCGCGGCGCTGTTCCCGGAGCAGCCGCGCCGCATGGGCGCGTACCTCGCGCACCTGGGGCTGGTCGTGCTGGCACTCGGCGTGGCGTTCAGCGGCGCGTACAAACGCAGCGACGAGGTGACGCTCCGCACCGGTCAGAACACCACTGTCCTCGGGCACACGCTGACCCTGAACGGCCTGAGCAACGAAACGCACCCGGAGCGCCGCAGCCTGATCGCCGACGTGCGCCTCGACGGCGCGAACTTCCGCCCGCGCAACAACGTGTACCTGCAGGCCGGCGATCAGCCGTTCCCCACGCCGGCCGTGCGCTACGCCGTGCTGGGCGACACGTACCTCGTGCTGACCGCCGCCGACCCGCAGGGCGGGTGGGCGAGTGTGCGCCTGATCGAGTCGCCGCTGGTGTCATGGATCTGGGTGGGCACGCTGGTGATCGTCGCGGGCGCCGTCCTGACCCTCACGCCCGCTCGCGTGCAGCGCGCCGCCGTGCAGTCCGTGGCGCTGCCCGCCGACTGAGCTCACCCGGCCCGCTTCCCTCAACGAATGGAGTCCTAACGTGACCACCTCCCCCTCCTCCCCTCCCGCGGTGCCCACGTGGCGCCGCCTGCTGCCGCCCGCGCTGGCGTTCCTGCTGGTCGTCGTGTTCGCCGTGGCGTTGACGCGCCAGAGTGACAGCGCCCGCACGGGCGCCACCGGCCCGCTGGTCGGTAAGGCCGCACCGAACTTCACCCTCAAGGACCTGAACGGCAACACCGTGACGCTCGCGAGCCTGCGGGGCCGACCGGTCCTGCTGAACTTCTGGGCGTCATGGTGCCCACCGTGCCGCAACGAGGCGCCGCTGCTCAGCGACGTGGCGCGCCAGCAGCGCGCGCAGGGCCTCGCCATCGTCGGCGTGATCTACGCGGACGACAACGTGTCGGCGCTCAGGGACTTCATCGGCGAGTACAACCTCGCGTACCCGAACGTCCGCGACCCGGGCAGCCGCATCGCCATCGATTACGGCGTGGCGGCCGTGCCGGAAACGTTCTTCATCGACAAGACCGGCGTGATCCGCGCGCACGTGCGTCAGGAGGTCACGCGGGACGTCCTGACCCGGCAGTTGAAGACCATCGGGGTCAGCCAGTGAGAACGCTGCTGGCGCTGCTGCTGTGCCTCGCGGGCGTCGCGCTGGCGTTGACGCCCGCGCAGGAGGGCCGCGCGCTGTCCATCGGGAACCGGCTGCGCTGCCCGGTCTGCCAGGGGCTGCCCATCACGGAAAGCGGCAACACCATCAGCAAGCAGATGCTGCGCGAGGTGCGCGAGCAGGTGCAGTCGGGCCGCAGCGACGCGGACATCTTCGCGTTCTTCGCCACGCGGTACGGCGACACGGTGCTGCTCGACCCGCCCAAAAGCGGCGTGAACCTGCTGCTGTGGGGCCTGCCCGCCGTGATGTTCGCTATTGGCGGCGCAGTGCTGTTCGGGTACCTGCGCCGCGCGCGCCTGCCCGTGACGGCGCCAGACGTGAGCCCGGAAGCGCTGGCGCGTGTGGACGCCGAACTCGCGCGCCATGACAAGGAGCGCCCATGACGCTGGCGGTGCTGTTCACGCTGGCGCTGCTGGTGATCGCGACGGTTCTGCTGGTCGCGCACCCGCTGAGCCGACCCGCGCCGGACGTGGTCGACGACGGGCACGAGGACCTGCTGGCCGAGCGCGAAGCGCTGCTGCGCGCCCTGCGGGACCTGGACGACCAGGTGGACCGCGGGGAGCAGGACGCAGACGCCGTGCACGCGGAGCGTTCGCGCCTGCGGGGCCGCGCGGCGCGGGTGCTCGCGCAGCTGGACGCGCTCCCGCCCGTGCCGACGCGCCCGAACGCGAGCGTCGCCCGCCCCGCGCTGCTGACGCTGCTGGTGATGGCCGCGCTGGTGGGCGTGGGCGCCCTCACGGTCCTGCCGCGCTGGCAGCTGGCCGGGCTCTCCACCGGGGAAGCGAAGGCCGTGCAGGAGGTCGTGCAGATTCCCGCGTTGCGCGCCACCGCCACCCGCACGGGAACCGAGGCGTCGCTGCTCGCGTGGGGCCGCGCGGCGTTCGCGGCCGGCCGGTACGCCGAGGCCGCGCAGGCGTATGCGTCGGCGCTCAAGCAGAACCCGCAGCAGCCCGAGGCGTTGCGTCGCCTCGGCATCTACCTTGTCACGCAGGGCGACCCGAAGAACGTGCAGCAGGCGTTCCTGCTGGTGCGCGGCGCCGCGCAGCTCGCCCCGAAAGACCCGGAAAGTCAGCTGTTCCTGGGCTTCGCGCTGACGCACTTCGGCGAGGACGAGGCGGCCCTGAAGGCCCTGCAGACGTACCAGAAGCTCGACCCGAGCGGCCGCGACGCGGACGAGACGATCACCGCGATCCGCACGCGCCTCGGGCAGAGCACGCCGGGTACGCGCGTGTACGCGGCCAGCTGCGCGTCCTGCCACGGCCCGGACGGACGCGGCGGCATCGGCCCGAACCTGCACCTCTCGAACCTCACGCGCGCGCAGGCGCAGGACGTCATCCTGCACGGCCGGGGCGCCATGCCCGCCTTCCCGAACCTCAAGGGTGAGGAACTGCGCGGCGTGCTGGACCTCGTCATGAAGTGGCAGGCGGAGCCGTAATGCCCGTCACGCGCCGCGCGCTGCTGGAGAAGTGGTGGGTGCTGCCGGTCGCGGCGACCGTCGGCACCTTCGGGTGGCTGGGGCTGCGCGCCACGCGCATCCTGACGGGCAAGGGCAAACCGGGCGCGCCCGCCTTCCAGGCGGTCCCGGCGGTGCGCGTGGCCGCCCTGTCCGCGCTGCCAGGGGCGTGGTCGAGCGTGAACTTCCGCGCGGGCGGGCGTGAGTGCGTGCTGCTGCGCCTCCCCTCCCCCACCGAGGACACCGTCACGGTGGGCGGCGCGCACCTCGCGGCGTTCAGCCGCGTGTGCACGCACCTGGGCTGCGCCGTGAACGTTATGCGGGACACGGAGGCGCTCGCGTTCAGCTTCAACTACCGCACGGACCACCCGGTGCTGGGCTGCCCGTGTCACTTCAGCGTGTTCGACGCGCTGGAACGCGGGCAGGCGGTGTTCGGGCAGGCGCTCGCGCCGCTGCCGCGCGTGCGCCTCGAAGCGCGCGGCAGCGCGGTATACGCCACGGGCCTCGAGCCGGCCCCGCCGCTGAGCAGCTGAGCGCGCAGTGCGCGCTGTCGTTCGTGCCGGGCGGGACCATCCGCCCGGCACGCCGCGCCTAGAATGCGGGCATGACCGTGCCCGAGCTGAAGTTGAGTGGCGCGAGCGTCCTGGAACGGGCCGCGCGCGGGGAGCGCCTCACGCACGCGGACGTGACCGCGCTGTACGACCTGCCCCTGCCGGACGTCGCCGCCGTCGCGCACGAGCTGCGGACGCGCCGCGCCAACCCCGACGTCGTCACGTACCTGATCGACCGGAACATCAACTACACCAACGTCTGCAACGTCGCGTGCAACTTCTGCGCGTTCTACCGCACCAAACGCCAGAAGGACAGCTACGTCCTCGACTACGAGCAGATCTCCGCGAAGATCCGCGAACTCGAAGCGGTCGGTGGGACGCGCATCCTGATGCAGGGCGGCGTGAACCCGGACCTGCCGCTGGACTACTACACGGGCCTGCTGCGCCACATCAAGGCGCACCACCCGACCATCCGCATCGAGGCGTTCAGCCCGGAGGAGGTGCTGTTCATGGAACGCACCTTCGGCCTGACCCTGGACGCCCTGCTCGACACGCTGATCGAGGCGGGCCTGGACGGCCTGCCCGGCGCGGGCGGCGAGATCCTCGAAGATGAGGTCCGCGCCAAGGCGGCGCCCGCGCGCATCCGCAGCGAGGACTGGTTCCGCATCATCGACGCGGCGCAGCGCAAGGGCCTGTACACAATCAGCACCATGGTGATCGGCTTCGGGGAGACGTACGCGCAGCGCGCCGCGCACCTCCTGAAGATCCGCGAGCAGCAGGACCGCGGCCTCGGCCTGTACGGGAACGGCTTCGCGGGCTTCGCGATGTGGACGTTGCAGACGGAGCACACGCGCCTGCACGGCAAGGCGCCGGGCGCGAGCGCGTACGAGTACCTGCAGCAGCTGGCCATTGCGCGCATCGCGCTGGACAACGTGCCGAACATCCAGGCGTCATGGCCGGCGCAGGGCTTCAAGGTTGCGGGCGCGGCGCTGTACTACGGCGCGAATGACCTGGGCAGCACCATGCTGGAGGAGAACGTCGTGTCGGCGGCGGGCGGCCATGATCGTCACCGCGCGACCGAACGCGAGTTGATCCGCATTGCGCACGACGCCGGGTTCACGCCCGCGCAACGCAACAGCTTCTTCCAGGTGATCCGCTACCCCGACCTGATGGCGTTGGGCCTGGTCGAAGCGGCCGTCAGCGCCGACTGAACGCGCACGCGCGGCGCGGCCCCCGCACGTGCGGGGGCCGCGCCGCGCATTGAACGCAGGGGTGAGGGCGGGCCTCTGGGGCCGGGCTGACCGGGCGCGGTTCAGTCGGTGTGGGCGTAGCGTTCGATGTCCGCGAGGGACTGTTCGTACAGGGCTTGCGGGATTTCCGGCAGGAGCGCGAGCGTGAGGGCCGCGTCCTCAAGGGTGGCATGGGCGCTGTCGTGCTGCCAGGCGTGCGTCTCCGCGCGCAGCAGCACGCTCGCGCCGTCGATCAGGACGCGGACGCGGCCTTCGTCGGTGCGGGTGTCGCTGAGGTGGCGAAACATGCCTCATGGTACCGGCCCACCATGAAAAAAGGCATCGGCAAAATGGTGGAGACAGAACCGCACGGGGTTGTCTGGCCGCCCGTCACCGCAGTGACCCGCGCGCGTCTGGGTTCCTCGTGGACCTTGTGGTGGCGCGCTCGCGCAGGCACCGTCACCGTGCGGTGGGGCGGCCCGAAGCGCCCGCAAGCATGAGGATCCTCACGGCGAGCGTGGCCGCCAACAGGAGCCTGATGCCGCACCCACCACGGCCCCGAGAAGCGTGCCGAACCGCCCTCGGTGGGTGTACGGCGTTCGCCGCGGCGCGCAGAAATGAGGCGGACCGGGCAAGGCAGCATGTTAGGCTTCGCGCACATGCAATCCACCATGGCGGTTCTTTTCGCGGTGACCATCACGTTCGCGGTCCTGTTTCAGCTGGCCCTCGCAGCGGGCGCCCCCTGGGGCGCCTACGCCATGGGTGGCGCCCATCCTGGCCGCTTCCCCGCGCCGCTGCGGGTGGCGGCGCTGTTCCAGGCCGCGCTGCTCAGCGCGATGGCTGGGGTGGTGCTCGCCCGCGCGGGCGTGGGCCTGCCCGCGTGGGCGTCCGGGGCGCCGTGGTTGATCTGGTGCGTCGTGGCGTTCTCGGCCCTCAGCCTGGGCCTCAACCTGATTACGCCCAGCGCGGTGGAACGCCGGATCTGGGCGCCCGTGGCGCTCGTGCTGCTCGCGAGCAGCGTCGTGGTCGCCCTGGGTGCCCGCTGAGCCCCGGGCGAACACAGGCTCCAGACATTCAGAGCCGCTCGAACGGGAGGGCGCGAACGACGAGCGCCTCCTGACGGAACTGCACGCGGACCGTCTCACGGTAGTGCGCCCACCACGCGCGGTCGAGGACCTCGACCATGACTTCGTAGATGACCACGTCGTCGTGGACGCGTTCACCGTCGTCCTCCCATTCTCCGTGGGCGGGCGCGCGGACGTACGCCGTGAGGCCACCGAAGCGGGCCGTGAGGTCCGCCCGCACCTGGGCGTACAGGGCGGGCGGGAACGGGGTGTGCTCGTTGTCGGTGAGGGGCAGCAGCAGTTGCACGAGGTGCATGCCGCCAGTGTAGAGGCGCCGATCAGGTGTCGTTGCGGGGCGCGCGGGACCGTCCGGGTACGGGCAGGATCACGAGGGCCACGCCGAGCATGATCACCACCAGCGCCGCCCACCCGAGCGCCGAGAGGTGCTCACCGCCGAAGCCGACGCCCAGCAGCACCGCCACAAGCGGGTTCACGTACGCGTAGCTGGTCGCGAGGGCGGGGCGGGTGTGCGCGACGAGGAACATGTACGCGCTGTACGCGAGCATGCTGCCGAACACGATCAGGTACACCAGTGCCCACACGCTGCTGGCGGTGGGGGTGCGCCAGTGCTCGCCGAACACGACGCTGAGCACCAGCAGGACAGCGCCGCCGGTGAGCATTTCCGTGGCGGCGCCCATCAGACCGTCCGGGAGGGGCAGGCGGCGCGACCACTGGCTGCCGAACGTCCAGCAGAGCGGCGCGAGCACCAGCAGGGCGGCGCTGAGGGGGGTGGCGCGCAGGTCACCGAGGTTCAGCAGGACGATGCCGGCCAGGCCGACGATAATGCCGAGCCACTCGCGCGTGGAGGTGCGCTCGCCCCAGAAGCGCGCGAATAGGGAGGCGAACAGTGGGCTGATGGCGATCACCATGGCGGCGACGCTGCTGCTCGCTTCGCGTTCCGCGAGGGTGACGAGGCCGGTGCCGCCGCCCAGCAGCAGGGTGCCGACGATCAGGCTGCTGCGCCACTCGCGGGCGCTGGGGGTGCGGGCGCCGCGCGCGACGAGGACGGCGTACAGGACCGCGCCGGCCACGAGGAAGCGGAGGGCGAGCATACCGAGGGGCGGGAGGCTGCTGATGGCGACCTTGATGCCGAAATACGTGCTGCCCCAGACGACGTACACGACGGCCAGGGCGAGGCCGATCAGGAGGGGGGTGGGCGCGGTGCGGGCAAGGGCGCTGGGCGTGGCCGTCATGACCTTATGGTACGGGGGTCAAAACCCGAAAGTACAGTGGGGTACATAGGCAATCTGGCGCACTGCCTTTCGGTGCTAAAGTGATTTCAGGATGACGCCTTCGGATCGCCTGCTCGATGAGATCAACCGGCAACTGCTGGACGCGCTGCAACGCGACGCCCGCACGCCCTTCAGCGAACTGGGCCGCGCCGTCGGGCTGAGCGCTCCCGCCGTCGCAGAACGCGTGCGCCGCCTGGAGGACGCGGGCCTCATCCGCGCGTACCGTGCAGTGCTGGAACCCGCCGCGCTCGGGTACGCCCTGCAGGCGTACGTGCGCCTCACCGTGGACCGCGGTGAGGACGACGCGTTCATCGCGCACGCGCGGGCCACGCCGGAAATCCTCGTCGCGGACCGCGTGACCGGCAGCGACTGCTACGTCCTGCGGGTGGCCGTCACGGGGGTGGCGCACCTCGAAGCGGCCATCACGGCCCTTAAGGCGTTCGGGACGCCCACCACGTCCCTGATCCTGTCGAGCGTGAAGGACGACGTGATCCTCCAGCCCCCCCACCGCTGAGCCCCGCGGGGCGGCTGAAGGCCGGACGCGTTCAGGACCAGTCGCCGTGCAGGGTCAAGTCAATGCGGCCACTCAGCGTCTCGCCGGGCGCGAGCGTGACCACGCCATGCCCGGCGACGCCGCGCGCCATCAGGTTGAAGCCGTCCGTGGCGTTCGACACCGGTTCAAGCGCGAGGCTGCCGTCGGGCGCCGTGAACACGACCACGTGCCCGAATACTGGATCCGCGCGCAGGTGCAGGGCGCGCACGCCCCAGTCGAGCCGCGCCTCGCCGTCCCACGTGGTGTACACGCGGTCCAGCGTGGCGTTCCCGATGACGCGCGCCGAGCGGTAATCCAGTTCCGGCGTGACCGGGCGGGCCGCGCCGAGCGGCAGGGCGCGGTCGTCCGTGTCGTACACGCACGCGGCGCCGAGCGTGAGCGCCGGGTCTACGCCGTCGGCGCGCCGCGCGAAGTACGGGTGAATGCCGAACCCGGCGGGCATGGGCTGCGCGTCCGCGTTCGTGAGGGTGAGGTGCGTGGTGAGCGTCGCGCCGCGCAGTTCGTACGTCACGCCCGCCGTGAACGTCCACGGCCAGTTCAGGTCCGCGTGGTCGCGGCTGTTGAGCGCGGCGTGCAGCGCGTCCGGCGTGCGCGTGACCGTCCAGGGGCGGTTGCGGACGTCGCCGTGCTGCGTGAGACCGTCTTTGGTGGTGACGCGCAACTGCACGTCCCGGCCCGCGAACGTGAAGTGCGCGTCGCGGACGCGGTTGCTGAACGGCATCAGCGTGAAGCTCGCCGCGTTGCTGCTGCTCTGCACGTCCTCGGGGCGCACGGGGCGCAGCACGGGCCGTCCAGACGCGGCGCGCAGGTTCAACACGCTCGCGCCGACGTCCGGCAGCACCTCCAGCGTGAAGTGCGTGCCCGTCAGCGTCTCCACGCGCGGCGTCACTTGCCGCGCCCCCCCGGCTCGCGGCCCGCGAGCGCCTGGTACAGCAGGATGCTCGCCGCGACCGAGGCGTTCAGGCTCTGTACGCGCCCACGCACGGGGATGCTCACGAGCTCGTCGCATTTCTCGCGCACAAGGCGGCGCAGGCCCTCCCCTTCCGCGCCGATCACCAGCGCGAGCTTCCCGCGGTAATCAAGCTCCCGCAGGTCGCGCGCGGCCTCACCGGCCGCGCCGTATACCCACACGCCGTCCGTCTTGAGCTGATCGATGAGGCGCGGCAGGTTCTTCGTCTGCGCCACCGGCAGGTAACTGGTCGCGCCCGCCGCCGTCTTTGCCACGACGGGCGACAGCGGCGCGCTGCGGCGCTCCTCGACGATCACGCCGTGCGCGCCGAGCACCTCGGCGCTGCGGATGATCGCGCCGAAGTTGCGCGGGTCGGTGATGCCGTCGAGCAGCACCACCAGCAGATCCTCCCCGCGGCTCTCCGCGCGGTCGAGGATGTCATCCACGGTCGCCCACTCGAGGTCCTCGACCTCGGCGATGACGCCTTGGTGCGCGGTGGTGCCCGCCAGCTGATCGAGTTCGATGCGCGGCGCGAAACGCACACGCACGTCCGTCGCCTTCAATTCGCGGACGAAGGCGTCCTCGACGCCGCGCGCGACGAGGACTTCGGTGACGCGACCGTCACGCAGGGCTTCAAGGACAGGGTTCCGGCCATACAGCAGCATTCGCCCAGTCTACGCTGCGCGGGTGCAGGCGTCGTACACTGAGGGTTCCCCCGCGCGGGGTGCCCCCACCATGACTGAATCTTTCTCTGCCGACCAGAGCGTCACACTGGTCATTTCCGAACTGGTCCGCGAGGGCCACATTGACGCCTACGAACGCTGGGCCCGCGAACTGCACGCCCTGCAGAACCAACAACCCGGCTTCCTGGGCGTGAACGTCATCCGCCCCAGCGACCCCGCCCACCCGGAGTACGTCACCATCGTGCGTTTCGCGACGTACGAGGCGCTGCGCACCTGGCAGGAATCCCCGCAGTACCGCGAACGCATCCAGCGCCTGCAGGACCTGATCGTCGGGGACGTGCACTACCAGAACGCCTCCGGGCTGCAGCTGTGGTTCGACCGGCCCTCGCGGCCTGCGCCCGCCCCGGCCTTCTGGAAGCAGGTGCTGGTCGGCGTCGTCGGCGTGTACCCGCTGATCATGCTGTTCAGCACGCTCACCTCGCCCGTCACGAGCGCGTGGCCGGGCTGGCTGGCGACCCTCACCACCGCGACGCTCTCGACGCTGTTCCTCACGTACCCGGTGCTGCCGCTGCTCACGCGCTGGCTGCGCCCCTGGCTGTACCCCACGAGCCGCTGACCGGTGCTCACGCCTGCGTTCTTCGACCGTGACCCCGTGCTCGTCGCGCGCGAGCTGTTGGGCGCCCACCTCGTGCGGGTCGTCCCGGACGGCGTCATGGTCGCGCGCGTCGTGGAAACCGAAGCGTACGACTGCCCGCGCGACCCTGCCTGCTACGTCCTCAAGCGCCTCGCCGGCGCGAGCGAACTGATGGGCGGCCCCGCTGGACGGTACTACCTGCACCGCGCGTACGAGCACCTGCTCCTGAACGTCACCTGCGCCCCCGAAGGGCGCGAGGCGGCCGTGCTTATCCGCGCCGCCGAGCCGCTCGCGGGCGCGGACCTCATGCGGATGTACCGGCCCGTGCGGCGCGACGTGGACCTCACGAACGGCCCCGCGAAGCTCATGACGGCGCTGCACATCACGCCGGATTACCAGGGCGAGGCGGTCACGCACCCCACCCTGCACTTCGTGGCGGGCGCGAGCGTGCCCGACGCGGACGTGCGCGTCACGTCCCGCGTGGGCCTGAAACGCGGCGCGCACCTGCCGTGGCGCTTCTTGCTGGACGGGCACGCGTTCGTCTCACCGGGAAAGCCGAGCATGGACCTGTAACGCCGCTGCTACAGTCGGGAGGCATGAACCGCACCCTCCTGACCGCCGCCCTGAGCGTCCTCGGCGTTGCCGCCGCGCAGGTCGCGTACCCTGCCAGCAACTACGCCCGCCTGACCGGCGGCACCGCTGCCTCCGCTACGGCCTCCACCACGAGCGTCCGCGTCGGGGGTGGCACCGTCACGGTCACGACCGCCGGCGGCCTCGCGGCCCGCTTCGCGTACAGCGGCCCCACCGACGACACCGCCAGTGCCGCGCGCGCCCTGATCGCCACGGAAACCGACATGGACGCGCCCGTCACGGCCGCGCAGGCCAAACAGCTCGCGGGCGCATTCGACAAGATCCGCGCGCAAGTGCTCGGCAAGGGGCCCGTGCCGCTGGGCTTCGCGGACGGCCTGGACTTCACGCTCGACTGGACCGCCAGCCGCCTGACCTTCACGGTCGCGCCGCACGAGTACACAGGGTTCGGCGCGGACCGGTACGTGCTCGGCAAGGGCGGCCCGGTCATCCGCGAATTCTCGGACTTCCAGTGCCCGTACTGCCGTGAACTGCACGACGACGTCTTCCCCGCCCTGCAGCGTGACCTGATCGGGAAGGGGCTGGCGCGCTTCAGCTACCGGCACTTCCCGCTCAGCTTCCACCAGAACGCCATGCCGCTCGCGCTGGGCGGCGAGTGCGCCGCCCAGCAGGGGAAATTCTGGGCGTACCACGACGTGGCATTCACCGTCACGTCCCCGGTCACCGCCGCGAAACAGCTCGGGCTGAACCTCACCACGTTCCAGACCTGCCTGAAGGACCCCGCCGTGCAGGCCCTCGTGAAGGCCGACATGAAGGTCGGCGACGCCGTCGACGTGCAGGGCACACCCAGTCTGTACGTCGGGCCGTTCAAGGTTCAGAACTGGACGGACGCGGCGTCCATCGGGAATTACGTGAAGCTCGTGACGGCACTCGGCAAGTGAGCGCCTCGTGAACAAGGCGCGGCAGGTGCGTAAGGCCTGCCGCGCCTTCTGTCAAGCGAATCCCTGCAAAGGAATGCTAGTTCTCTCTCTAAAATAGAAGTTTTTTTATATGTTTGTCGACATCCAGAATTCAAGTGATCCTTCCAAAATAAACCTCCAGAATAGGCATCTTCCTCCGCAAAAGCGACGCAAAACCGCTATGTGCGCATGATGGCGTTCGCTAGCCTTTGATCCGGCCATTTCTGGCAATGTTCTGGGAGGAACCATTATGAAACTTCATCACCTTCTGTTCGGTACCACCTGCGCTCTCGCCCTCGCCGCCTGCAGCCCGCAGGAGGGTGGCACCAAGCCCCCGACGCCCGGCAACGGCAGCACCACGATCAATGGCCTGTTCGTCTGCACGTCCGGCAATACCGATCCTCGCTGCGCCGCGCCAGACACGCAGAAGGCCGGCGCCATCGGGAAGGGCGCGCCGATCTGGCAGGGCGGCCTGTACGACCGCATCATCGGCGGGCAGCTGGTCGGCGACACGCTGTACGCCGCCGTGGAGTACGGCGGGCGCTCCGCCGAGTCGCCCGAGACGAACAATCAGCTGGGCGCCATCGTCGGCATCAACGTCAAGACGGGCGACCGCACGCTGCTCGCCGGGCAGGATGTGCTCGGCAACAAGAAAGGCAGCGGCCACGGCCTGAACGGCATCCGCGACGTGAAAGTCCTGCCTGACGGAAACTTCCTCGTCATCGTCGACGTGTCCAGCACGGACCCCACCTACCTCATCAAGGTGAACGCCACCACCGGGGACCGCACGGTCGTGTGGACCAGCCGCCCGAACCAGCCGGATTCGCCCATCACCAGCGGCGAGGACACCTGCCCGAGCAACGCGGGCCCGACCAGCTCCGCGTACACCAAGCTCGACTGGAAGCTCGGCGTGGACGGCAACGCCGCGTACCTGACGTTCTCCGAGAGCCCGGCGGGCAGCGGGTTCGGCATCGCGAAGGTGAACCTCAGCACCGCGAAGTGCAGCATCGTCACGCGCTACCTCATCAACGGTGAGAGCACGGTCGGGAGCGGCGACGTCATCCCGCAGAACACCGGGTCGCTCGCGGGCCTGTTCCTCAGCGGCGGCAAGGCGTACGTGAACAGCTTCCCGAATGACGGCCTGATGGAAGTGGACCTGCAGAGCGGCGCGCGCCGCCTGATCGCCGCGCGCGCCTCGTCCGGCAAGTACCCCAGCCGCGGCAGCGGTGAGGACGTGGACCACGGCGCCATGCTGAAGTTCGGCCAGGACTTCATGATCAGCAATGCCAGCGCCTCCGAAAGCTACGCGAAACTGCAGCGCGTTACGCCTGCTGGCGTGCGCAGCGCCGTCAACCTTGTGAGCGGCCCCGCCTCCCGGAATATCCAGTCGGTCGATCAGCCGATCTTCACGGACGGCCAGCTGATCTACATGGGCTTCGATCACGCGCTGCTGGCCATTGACCCCAGCAACGGCAACAGCAACATCATCAGCCAGTAACACGCACCGAAAGGGGCGCGCGTGCGCCCCGCCCCTTTCGGTGGTGGGCGTTTCAGATGGGGTAGTACGTGCGGGGCGTGCCGCTCAGGAAGTCGCGGGTGGGCACCCAGATGAGCGGGTTGCGTTCCTCGACTTCGGGAGGCGGGCCGAACCGGACGAGGTTCAGGACCTGATCGAACGGCACCCATTCGCAGCCCAGTACTTCCGGGTCGGTGGGGTTGAGGGTGCCTTCGAAGTTGGCGGTGAAGCGCGCGAAGTTCGCGTAGCATTCGTTGCTGGTGCCGGTGAGCATTTCGCCTTCGAGAAGGCTGACGAAGCGCAGGTCGGTGACGGTCAGGCCCGTTTCGACGCGGACCTGGCGGACGGCAGCGTCCGCCAGGCTTTCGCCAGCGAGGGCTTTACCGCCGGGCAGGCCGTAGAAGATGGCGCCGTCGTCCATGCGTTCGGTGACGAGGAGCATCTTGCCGTCCTGGACGAGGTAGACGTGGGCGGCCCGTTTGATGGGCAGGGTGCGGGTCTGGCGTGTCACGCGAGGGGCCTCTCGCGGCGTTCACGGGTCATGGGGGACAGTGTACCGTCCGGGCGGCGCGGGCGGCTGAGTGCTCAGCGCTGCAGGGGGTACTCGCGGGCGACGCGCCACTGCGTGGCGCCGTCGTCCTTGCGGAACAGGGCGACGCGGTCGTGCGTCTGGTGCGCGTACGGCGCGACGAGGTGCTGCAGGTGCTGGCGGAGGGGTTCGGCGTCGGGGCCGGTGTGGGGTTGCACGAGCGTGAAGTGCGGCTGCCAGGTGTCGAGGCCGCGGGGGGTGCGCAGCAGCCGGAGGCGCGCGGCTTCGTGGGGTGGGCGGGGGGCGCGTTCGTCGAATGGGGCGCGGGTGGCGTGGGGGCTGAGGCGCGCGAGCAGCAGCGTGTGCAGGACGAGCAGGTCGCGGGACGGTTCGAAGACGTGCGCGAGCACCTCGCCGTCGTCCCAGGACTCCACGTGGCCGTTGGTGAGCGCGAGGGTGGCGGCGGGGTGGAGGCACGCGACGCACGCTTCGGTTTCGCGTTCGATGGCGTCCCAGTGGTCGTCGGTGGTGTAGAACCCTTCGACGAGGGTGAGGTGCAGGCCGTACGGCCCGGCTTCGGTCTGCCATTCGGGGCGAAGGAAGTCCGGGAGGGGCACGGGGCGCCCGGCGCGGACGTCGTACCCGAGCAGGGCCGTGCCGAGCTGGTAGTACGGGTCGTGGGCGGGAGGGCAGAGGTACACGGCGAACCGCAGGCCGCTTTGGGGGTCGGTCATGCGCGCAGCGTACGGGGCGCGCCGGGCGGGCGGGCTTGCGGTTTCGTTACGGTTGCGCGCCGCCCCTGCAGCTGGGCGGCGCGCGTGGGTTCAGCCGAGGATGGTGTCGATCCGCGTGAGTTCGTCGTGGCTGAATTCGCGGTGGTTCAGGGCGCCGACGGCGTCGTCGATCTGTTCGGGACGGCTCGCGCCGATGAGGGCGGACGTGACTTCCGGGCGGCGCAGTACCCACGCGAGGGCCATCTGCGCGAGCGTCTGGCCGCGTTCCTGCGCGAGGGCGTTGAGCTGCCGCGCGCGGGCAAGGTAGTCGTCGGTGACCTGTTCGGGGCGCAGGAAGGGGCTGGTGGTCTGCGCGGCGCGGGAGTCCTCGGGGATGCCGCGCAGGTACTTGTCGGTGAGGAGGCCCTGCTGCAGCGGGGAGAAGACGATGCTGCCGATGCCTTCCTCGCGGAGCACGTCGAGCAGGCCGCGTTCGACGTGGCGGTTCATCATGCTGTAGCTGGGCTGGTGAATCAGGCAGGGCGTGCCGAGGTCGCGGAGGATGCGCGCGGCTTCGCGGGTGCCTTCGGGGGAGTAGTTGCTGAGGCCGACGTACAGGGCGCGGCCGCTGCGGACGATGTGGTCGAGGGCGCCCATGGTTTCTTCGAGGGGGGTGTTGGGGTCGGGGCGGTGGTGGTAAAAGACGTCGACGTAGTCGAGGCCCATGCGCCGCAGGCTCTGGTCGAGGCTGGCGATGAGGTATTTGCGGGAGCCCCAGTCGCCGTACGGGCCGTTCCACATGGTGTACCCGGCTTTGCTGCTGATGATCAGCTCGTCGCGGTACGGGCGGAGGTCGCCGGCGAGGAGGCGCCCGAAGGTTTCTTCGGCGCTGCCGGGGGGCGGGCCGTAGTTGTTGGCGAGGTCGAAGTGGGTGATGCCGAGGTCGAAGGCGCGGTGCACCATGGCACGGGCGTTTTCGAGGCGGTCGACGCCGCCGAAGTTGTGCCACAGGCCGAGGGAGATGGCGGGGAGGTGCACGCCGCTGCGGCCGGTGCGTTGGTAGGTCATGTGGTCGTAGCGGTCTTCGTGGGCGCGGTACGTCGTCATGGGGTCCTCCTGAAGTTGAATCGTTTTATGTTGTAACAGAGAACCGGGGTGGCCTGCGCAGGCCACCCCAGCTGTCGACGTGCAGGTTCAGCGCGCGTCGGGCGCTTTGCGGTACGGGAGGTACTTCGGCGTCCAGAAGCGGCGGCGCACGAACGCCAGCAGTTCATCGTCCGTGAGGTTGCGGACGCGGCGTTCCGCAGCGACGCCCTCGCGGATCGCCTGGCGCGCGACGCGCACGGCCACCTGGATGCTCACCTCGCGCAGGTCGCGGATGGGCGGGTACACGCGCCCACCGGACACGTCCGTGACGTCCGCGAGGGTGCGGGCGGCTTCCATGACCATGCCGTCGGTGATTTCGCGTGCGCCGCTGATGACGGCGCCGAAACCCAGACCCGGGAAGATGAACGCGTTGTTGCCCTGCCCGACCGGCACGACCGCGTCGCCGTGGTGGATGTCCGCGAAGGGGCTGCCGGACGCGATGATCGCCTGACCGTCCGTCCAGCGCACCACCTCCTCGGGCAGCACCTCGACGTTGCTGGTGGGGTTGCTGAGCGGGAACACCACGGGGCGGGGTGTGTGCTGCAGGAGGGCCGTGATGATCGGCTGCGTGAACAGGCCGGACACGCCGCTCAGACCGAGCAGGGCGGTGGCGCGGGCGTTCTGGATGGTTTCCAGCAGGGTGGGGGCCTCGCCGGCATACGTCCAATCCGCGAGCGCGTCCGGGTGTTTCGCGAAGGGCTCCTGGTGCGCTTCGAGGCTCTGACCGTGCATGAGGAGGCCCTGGCGGTCCACGACGTACACGCGCGCGGCCGCCTCGGCGGCGCTCATGCCGGCGTGCACGAGGCCCTGGCGGATCGCCCAGGCGACGCCAATGCCGCCGGCGCCAGCGCCGACGACCACGAACACCTGGTTCGTGAACGCTTCGCCTTTGAGGCGCGCAGCGTTCATGAGGCCCGCGAGGGCCATGGCGCCGGTGCCCTGGATGTCGTCGTTGAAGCTGGGGATGACCTTGCGGTAGCGTTCCAGCACCTTGAAGGCGGTGCCGCGCGCGAAGTCCTCCCACTGGATGATCGCCTTGGGGTAGCGGGCAGCGACGGCTTCCACGAAGCGGTCGAGGAATTCGTCGTACGCTTCGCCAGTGAGGCGGCGGTGGTGCACGCCGAGGTACAGCGGGTCGTCGATGAGGTCCTGTCGGTCGGTGCCGACGTCGAGCTCGACCGGCAGGGTCTTGTCGGGGCCGACGCCGCCCGCGACGGTGTACAGGCTGAGTTTGCCGATGCTGATGGCCATGCCGCCGAACCCCTGATCGCCGATGCCGAGGATGGCGCTGCTATCGGTAGCGACGATCATGCGCACGTCGTCGAGGGGGACGTTGTCGAGGGCGTCCTCGACGCGGTCGATGTCCTCGGTGCTGACCGTGAAGCCGCGCGGGTAGCGGTAGATGTCGCTGAAGACGCGCACGGCCTCGCCGACGGTGGGGGTGTAAAGGATGGGCAGCATCTCCTCGAGGTGATCCTCGAGCATGGCGTAGAACAGCACCTCGTTGCGGTCCTGCAGGTTGCGCAGGTACACGTGGCGTTCCAGGTCGGTGGGTTGCAGGCGGTAGCGGCGGTACGTGCGCTCCTTCTGTTCCTCCAGGGTGCTCATGTGGGGGGGCACGAGGCCTTCCAGGCCGAGCAGGCGGCGTTCCTCGGGGGTGAAGCCGGTGCTCTTGTTGAGCAGGGGGAGGTGCAGGAGCGAGAAGCCGGTCACGTTCACTTCGAGGTAGCGTTTGCCCTCGTGGTCGCGTTTGACGTCGTAGTAGCGGGAAACCCTCGGCACGTCGTCAGGATACCTGCGGGGGTGGTGTGGTGGGTACACCAAGTGCAGCCATGTGCGCGGCGCGGGCGTGGCGGGCACGCGTTGAGTTCAGGAAGCGAACGAAAGTGGCCGGGGCGCCTGCGCCCCGGCCACTTTCGTTCGCCCTGGTGTTACCGGAGGGTCCGGCCGGTCATAAGGGTGACGGTTCCCGCCGCAAACCCCATGAGGTCTTTGCCGGCGGCGGCATTCTCGGGCGAGTTCATGGCGGCCTTGAAGGTGTCGGCGTCGGGGTAGGTCATGACGGCCATCAGGAAGAACTCCGGGGCGCCGCCCATGGGGTTGCGTTCCAGCCGGGTGACCTGCAGGCTCTGCAGGCCGGGGATCTTCTGCACGAGTGGCGTGTGCACTTCGGTGTAGTGCTTCATGAACGCGGCTTCGTCGTCGGGCTGGCGGTACAGGGCGATGAACTGGTGCATGGCGTTACCTCTGGTGGGTGGTCTGGTGCGCGTGCCAGCGCGCGGCGAGGTCGGCGAAGCCGGCGTCGAGGCGGGCCTGCGGGGCGATGACCTGGGTGGTGGTGCCGTGACCGATGTCATCGCCGAGTTCGTTGACGGCGCGGACGTTCACGTACACGCGGCGGCCCTCAACGCGGTCGAGGGTGGCGGTGACGGTGACGGTCATGCCGGGCAGGGCGCTGGCGGTGTGGGTGACGTTCACGGCGTGCCCGATGCCCTGTTCGCCGTCTTCGAGGTACGGCAGGATAATCTTCCGTCCGGCTTCCTCGAAGTGTTTGGCCATCCAGTACGTGGCGTACACGGGGTGTAGGCGTCCGAGTTCCTCGAAGTGGACGGTCATGTCGTCGGTGACGGTTACGGTGAGCGTCTGGGTGAAGGCGTCGGGGATGGGTCGCATGAGCGCCCGCAGCATAACAAACACTTGTTCGGGGCGCGGGGTGGGCGCCGCCAAACCAGGCAGGGTCCCCGGACCAGTCCACTCAACACTGCCGCCGCGCTGCGCCGCAACGCGCCCGCCAGCCAGAAGACCGAACCGACCCCCAGCGCCTGATCCTTTTGCCGCAGGGCGTCACGCACGTTCAGGCCACCCTGACCTCGGTACAACGGCTCATGGTGGTAACGGACCCCTGGGCGCTCTACAGCAGCAGGAGCGCGCTCCCGCCATACCCGACCGCCTCGGGCAGCCCGTGCGCGAACCACGCGCGCCGCAGCGCGAACACAAGGCCGGACAGGGCGGTGGCGATCCCGGCCACACTCGACACCAGAACCACGAAACGGTCCACCGTATGGGCCCAAGCGTGGCGATGCAGAGGCTCGCTCACGCCGGCAGGTGCGTGCGCTCCCGGCGGTGGGTTCCGGTTAGCGGCCCGGGACCTCCACGGTGGCGTCCAGGTCCCCGTCGACGCGGCTCGTGAGGACCACGCCACCGGGCGTGACGTCCAGATCCGTGAGGCGCAGCGCGTCCACGCGGCCCGCCAGGGTGATGCCCTGCGCGGGCTTGAGGGGCAGGCGCGCGCGCACGTCCTGCAGCGCGCGGTCCAAGTACGGCGCGAGGTCCACGCGCGCGCTCTCGCGCAGGAACGCCTGCACGCGCGCGTCCGCGAGCCAGCCGACGACGCGCTGCGTCACGCCGTCCGGGCGGGTGCGGACGCGTACGTCCGCGAGGGTCAGCACGCGGCCCTGCGCGTCCAGTTTCGGCGTGCCGCTGACGTCCACGGTGGCGTTCACGTTCAGCGGGCCGAGGCGGACGTTCACGCGCGCGGCGGCGTTCAGGCGCGCGCCCTGCGGCGTGACGTCCACCCGCGTGACCCGCACGGTCGGGCTGAGCACGCCGTTCGCGCGGAACTCGCGGCGCTGGATGGCGCGCGTCATCGCGTCTGAGAGGTTCGCGTACGGGAGGCGCACCGGGACGGTCAGGTGCACGCCCGGGCGTGGCGCGGCGGCCAGCTTGAGGCTCGGGAGGGGCGTGGGGGTCACGGTTGTGGGGGGCGTGCCGAGTTGCGCTTCCGCGCCGAACGTGGCGCTGACCGTCACGCGCGCGGCGTCGTCCGTGAAGGTGAACGGCGTGGCGCTCAGCGACAGCGGCTTCACGCGCGCGAACGCGGGCTCCGGGGTGGGCAGGCGCCACGGCTGCGCGAGCTTCGCCCACAGCGCGCCCACGCGCGCGCGGGCGTCCGCCTGCCGCGCCACCTCCTGCTCGAGCTGCGCGGTGACGCGCGCGAGCTGCGTGCGCACCTGCGCGTCCACGAGGCTGGCGACGCTGATGCGCGCGCCGAGCACCTCGAAGGCGAGCGGGTCCGTCCAGGTGTAGTCGGCGCTGGCGCGCACCCCCGCCGTCCAGTCCTCGTGCAGGTACGGGGTGACGCGCACCGTGACGCTCGCCGCGCCCGCAAAGTCCTGCTGCGCGGCGCCGCCCAGGCTGGCGCGGACGCGCGCTGTGACCGGCAGGGTCACGCGCAGCGCGTCCGCGTCGCGGGTGATGGTGAGGGCACCGGCGCGCGCGATCTGCCCGGTGAGCGTCAGCCCGAGCGGTCCAGGCTGGTCGATGTCCGCAATGACCTGCGGCGCGCGGGCGTCCAGGGCGCGCGCGAGGCCCGCGAGGGGCACGCGGATGGGGAGCGTGACCGTGGACGGGGTGGGCGCGGCGGTGGCGGCGTTCACAGGCGCGGCGAACAGCGTGGCGGTGAGGACCAGGGCGGACGGGAGGGCGCGCGGCATACCTTTACGGATACTGCGCGGGCCGCGCGCGCCGGATGAGCGTCACCTGACCGGCGCTCATGGCGGTCAGCGGCGCGGGGAGACGCTGTCCGCGAGGCCCCAGGCGAGCAGGTACGTGGGGATGGTGAGGATGGTGGCGACGAGTGGGTGGAGGCTCAGGGCGAGGCGGGTGTCGGGGGTGGGCATCAGGAGCAGCAGGGCGCTCCAGGCGCCGATGATCAGGCTCGCGGCCCACAGGCCGACCAGGCGGCAGTGGACAATGCCGTCGCGGGCGGCCAGGGTGGACCACAGCGCGGTGAGCAGTGCGGGGAGCGTCAGCCACAGCAGCAGCAGGGGCGCGGGGGCCGGGAGCGCGTGGCCGCCTGAGACGGCCAACGCCAGGGACGCCGCGATCAGGATCGCAGTCATCAGTGGGGGCGCCCACCACCCCGGAAGGCGCAGCATGCTTCAGTGATACCCGGTGGCGTCTTACAGGGGGGTCACAGGTCGCCCGTGAGGACGCGCACCAGCTTCAGGGAGTCTTCATGGAAGCCGCGGCGCGCGTACAGCGCCCGGGCGCGCGCGTTGCCCGCGAAGACGTTCAGCGTGAGGCGCGGCAGGCCGCGCGCGCGCGCCCATGCTTCGGCGGCGTCCAGTAGCGCGTCCGCTGCGCCGCGCCCCTCGGCGCCTGCCGTGACCGCGAGGTTCGCGAGGTACGCCTCGGGTTCGTCCGTGAACAGTTCCGCGTCGGTGGCGAGCGTGACGAACCCGAGCGGCTCGCCGCGCTCGTCCTGCACGATCAGGCACGCGCCGTCTGCCGGGGGCGTGACGGCCAGGGCAAGGGCGCGCTCCATGGACGCGCGCACCGCCGCCTCGTCCCGCCACGCGGGCAGGCCGAACGCCGTGAAACGCGGCGCGAGGCCCGCCAGGAAGGGGGCGTCCTCGGGCCGCGCGGGCCGTACCGTGAGCGTCATGCGTTCATTCAAGCACGCCTCGTTTCTTAGTCGAGGTGCGCGAGGCCGGCCTTCAGGGCGTAGAGGGCCGCCTGCGTGCGGCTGGTCAGGCCGAGCTTCCCGAGCAGCCGCGACACGTGCGTTTTCACGGTCGCCTCGGTAATGCCGAGTTCCTGCGCGATCTCGCGGTTCGCGTGGCCGCGCGCGATCAGCTGCAGCGTGAGGACTTCCTTGGGCGTGAGGTGCTCGCGCATGTCCGGCGAGCGGAAGTCGCGCACGAGGCGCCGCGCGGCTTCCGGGTGCAGGCGCACCTCGCCGCGCGCGGCGGCGTGGATGGCCTCGGTGAGGGTGTCGCTGGTGGCGTCCTTGAGGAGGTATCCGACGGCGCCCGCGTCAATGGCGCCGTTCACCTTGTGTTCTTCGAGGGCGCTGGTGAGCGCGAGCACCTCGGTGTCCGGGAACTGCGCGCGAATCTGGCGGGTGGCGGTGATGCCGTCCATGACGGGCATCAGGATGTCCATGACGACCACGTCCGGCGCGAGGGCCGCCACCTGCTCCACGGCTTCCTGGCCGTTGGCGGCTTCGCCGACGATGTCGAGGTCCGGGTCGAGGGCGAGGTACATCTTCAGGCCGGTCCGGACGACGTCGTGGTCGTCGACGAGCAGCACGCGAACAGTCATTGGGCACCTCCGGTGGTGCGCACCTCAATGTCGCCGATGCCGGCATCAAGGGTGAGGGTGAGGTCGGCGTTCCCGCCGGGCGTGGTGTACGTGTCGCCGCGGGCGACGAGGCCGCGCGGGAGGTTCAGGTCGCCGAGGCGGGTGCGGGCGGTGATGCGCAGGCGGGTGCCGGCAGGCACCGTGACGGTCAGGCTTCCGCTGCCGGTGCGGGCCGCGAGGGTGCCGCGCGTGCCGGGCTGGACGTTGACGCTGAGGTCGCCGCTGCTGGTGCTGAAGGTGGTGCGGGCCCGGCCGGCGATGCGGACGTTCAGGTCGCCGCTGCCGGTCTGCGCCTTCAGGGTACCGCGCGTGTCGGCGCGGGCGCCCACGGTCAGGTCGCCGCTGGCGGTGGTGAGGGTCGCGTCGGTGGGGCCGCCGAGGGTGGCGTGCAGGTCGCCGCTGTTCGTGCGGACCTCCAGGGCGGTGCGGGTGGGGGTGCTGGCGGCGCTGAGGCTGACGTCGCCGCTGCTGCTGCGCACGTGCGCGTCGCCGGTGCGGGCGGCGGGAAGCGTAACGGCCAGGTCGCCGGACTCCGTCTGCGCCCGCAGGCTGTTCAGGCGCGTCTGGGTGAGGTTGAGCGCCTGGTCACCCCAGGTGGTGGTGGTGGTGAGCGAGGTGGGGACGGCGCGGGAGAGCGTGGCGCGCAGGGCGTGCTGGACGCTGCTGCTGAAGCCGAACACGACGATGTTCGGCGCGCGCGGCGGGACCGTCAGGTTGATCCGCGCGCCGAGGGTGTCGCCGTCCGGCTTCGCGCTCACGCTGAGGGCGCTGTGGGCGCGGCGGCGAACGCCGCCCGTGAGCAGGTCGCCCGCGCCGAGCTCGCCGGACGTGTTCAGCACGAGGTTCGCGCCGGTGGCGTTCACGTCGAGGGTGGCGCGTTTCGCCTGACCGAGGGGCACGTTCACGGGCGTCGTGACGACGCGCAGGCCGGGCACGCGTTCCGTGCTGAGGGTCAGGGCGGCCAGGCCAGTGCAGGCGACGATGAGCGCCGCGCTGATGCCGATGCGCGCGAACGCCGCGCCGAACGGGTACGGGGTGGGGCGGGTGGGCAACATTACTGGACCTCCTGCGGGACGGTAAGGGTGATGGTGGTGCCGGCGTCAGGGGCGCTGTCCACCGTGAGGATCGCGCCGATGTCGCGGGCGCGTTCGCGCATGCTCTTGAGGCCAAGGGTGCCGCCGCTCACGGCGTTCGGGTCGAAGCCGCGGCCGTCGTCGTGGACCCGCAGCACCCACGCGTCACCGTCGGGCAGCAGCGTGACCTGCACGCCGGTCGCGCGGGCGTGTTTCACGGCGTTGTGCAGGGCTTCCTGCGCGATGCGGTACAGCGCGGCCTTGCGGGCGGGCGTGAGGTCCGGTTCCGCGTTCAGGTCGGTGGTGACGTGCAGGTTGTAGCGGGCGTGCAGGGCGTGCGCGGTCTGCGCGAGCGCCGCCGCGAGGCCGCCCTCGTCGAGCGCGTCCGGTCGGAGGCTGAACAGCAGCGCCTTCATTTCGCCGGTGCCGCCTTCGGCGAGGCGGATGGTGTAGTCCAGGCTCTCGCGGGCCTTCTGCGGGTCGCGGTCCAGTTGCGCGCGGGCGGTTTTCGCGCCGAGCGTGATGCCGTACAGCGCCTGGGCGACGCTGTCGTGCAGTTCGCGGGCGAGGCGGGCGCGTTCCTGCGCGCCGGCGGCGGCGGTGGCGCGCTCCACGAGGCGGGCAGTGGTGACGGCGGTGGCGGCGCCGTCGGCCATGCTGGCGAGGAACGCGAGCTGCCGGGCGCTGGGCGGCGCGTCGGGGGCGTACAGGGCGTGCAGTTCCCCGACCAGTTCGCCGTTCGTGACCACAGGGAGGGTCACGAGGGTGCCGTCCGGCATGCCATGCAGGTGCGGGTGCAGGTCCCGCAGGTCAGGGTGGGCGCGCCACAGCGTGGCGGGACGCGTGATGAGCTGCGCGTGCCCGGCCTGCGCGGCGCCGGGAAAGCCGAGCGCGGGCGTGAGGGCCGCGAGGGTGCGGGCGAAGTCGTCCGGGACGCCGCTCGCGCCGCCCAGACGCCACGCGTTCGGGCCGTCCGTGACAGTCACGAGCGTGCTGGTGGCGCCGCTGCCCTCGCGGGCCTGCGCGGTCACGTCCGCGAGGGTCGCGGCGAGGTCGCCGCTGACGTTGAGCGCGCGGGTGGTGCGGCGCAGGGCCAGCACCTCGCGCTGCACGCTCTGCCCTTCGGTGAAGTCGCCGAGCAGGGCGTACGCGAGCCACGCCCAGCCGCGCGCCATCAGGTTCATGACGCTGGCACTCAGGACCAGCATCAGGAAGCCCGCGATGAACAGGGCCACGCCGCCGACGGGGGTAAGGGCCGCCTGCACGCCGAACTCGTTTTGGTAGAACACGGGCGCGTCGGGGTTGAGGGCCAGGAACGGCACGCTCATGAGCCCGACCGCCATGCTGCCGAGCACGGCGAGCACCGTGAAGCTCACGATGCCGAGGGGGAATTTCAGGGCGAGGAACAGCAAGGCCTTGTACGTGCACAGGTCGCTGAGCGTGGCGCGGACCCAGCCGAGCAGGCCGCCGCTGCTGCGCGGGCGTTGCGGACGGCGCAGGTCCAGGCCCAGCAGGACCGCGAGGGCGCGTTCGAGGTCGGCGGCGCCGACAATCAGGGCGAGCGTGCCGAGCAGCACGCCCACGCCGACCAGCACGACGAGCAGGCCCACGCCGGTGCCGATGCCGGCGAGTAGCAGGAGCCAGTACAGCGCGCCGAGCGGCATGGCCAGCAGCAGGTACAGGAAGTTCGCGTACGTGCGCCCGTCGAGCAGTTCGCCGAACAGGCCGCGGGGCGCGCGGGGCGGAGCGGAAGTCATGGCCGTCATGGTGACACCGTACGGCCCGGGGCGGGCTGGAGCGTCCTCCGAAAGTTACGCGCCCTCGCGGCCCGCCAGGAAGGCGTCCACGAGCGTGTGCAGGTGCGCGGCGTCCTCCAGGGCGGGAAGGTGCCCGGCGCGCTCCAGCACCATGAATGTCGCGTTCGGGATCAGCCGCGCGACTTCCTCGCCGTCGGCGACGGTGTTGAGCGGGTCGTGCCGGCCACTGAGGACGAGGGTGCGCGCCGTCACGCGCGGCAGGGCTGCGCGGAAGTCGAAGCCTTCGAGAGCGCGGTTCGCGGCGAGCTGCTGTTCGGGCGTGAGCGTCAGGCCCGCGCGGGCCTGCTCAGCGGCGAAGGCGCGCGCCGCCTCGCGGACGGAGGCGGGCGTGGTGGGCGCGAACAGGTGGTCGAGCAGGAACGCGCTGATCTGCTCCGGGGTGCGCCCCGCGAGTTCCGCGGCGTGCGCCGCGAGGAAGCGCGCACTCGACGAGGTCTGCCCGTGCGCTTTCGGCGTGACGAGCATCAGGCGGCCCACGCGGTGCGGGTGCTGCGTGGCGACGCCCTGCGCGACGTAACTGCCCATGCTGCTGCCCATCAGCGCGACCCGGTCGAGGTGCAGCGCGTCGAGGACGCCCACGACGTCGTCGATGTGGTCCTGGAGCGTGTAGTGCGCGGGCCGGTCGGAGCGGCCGTGCCCGCGGCTGTCGAGTGCGATGACGCGGTGCGTACGCGCGAAGTGCTCGATGTCCGGTGCGAGCGCGGTGACGTTGCTGCCGAGGCCGTGCAGCAGGACCAGGGGCTCGCCGCGCCCCGCCTCGTGGACGTGCAGGTGCAGACCGTTGACGTGCATGCCGCGACTGTACCGCGCTCAGGGGGCGTACACGCTCAGGCCCGCGCGGAGCGTGCCGAGGCGCGCGCGGGCGTTCAGGGCGGCGTCGTGGTTGTACCCGCCGGCCATGACGGTCACGAGCGGAACGCCGAGGCCGCGCGCCCACGTGAACACTGCGTGGTCGCGGGCGTACAGGCCCGCTTCGCTGAGGGCGAGCCGGCCGAGCTGGTCGCCGGCGAGGACGTCCGCGCCCGCGAGGTAGAAGAGCAGGTCCGGCGTGAACGCCGCCGCGGCCGGCAAGGCCGCCTCGTGCAGGACGCGCAGGTACGCCGCGTCGTCGGTGCCGTCGGGCAGGGCGAGGTCGAGGGTGCTGCGTTCCTTGCGGAAGGGGTAGTTGCGTTCCGCGTGGACGCTCAGCGTGAACGCGCGCGGTTCGCCCGCGAGCATGGCGGCGGTGCCGTTGCCCTGGTGCACGTCGAGGTCGAGGATCAGGACGCGCGTGGCCCAGCCGTCCGCGAGGGCGCGCGCGGCGCTGATGACGACGTCATTCAGGAAGCTGAAGCCCTCTGCATGGTCGCGGTACGCGTGGTGCGTGCCGCCGCCGAAGTTCACGCCCCACCCGGTGCGCCGGGCGTCGTGGGTGGCGGCGAGGGTCGCGCCGCTCGACAGGAGGCCGCGCGTGATGATGTCCGGGGACCAGCGGAAGCCCATCTGGCGTTCCTCGTCGCGCGTGACGTCGCCGCGTCGCCAGCGGGTGAGGTACGCGGCGTCGTGGACGCGCCGAGCGTCGGCCCAGTCGAGTTCCGGGGCGTCCAGGAGCGGCAGGAGCGCCTCGGCGGCCGCGAGCATGTCGAGGTACGTTTCGCGCGGCATGAACTGCCGCCGGGGCTGCTCGGCCGCGCCGGTCAGCTGACGGAAGGGGGTGTAGGCGCGGTAGGGGTGTGGGGTCACGTACCTTCTACTTTTCCGCATGGGCGGGCTTCGCCGCCAGTGCCCGCGTGGGCGCTGCATGAAGGGCGTGGGGTGCCGGCGCGCTTGTGGCGCTCATGCAAAAGTTGGTCGTTCGTCTCATGCATCGCCCATAGACTTTGGGCATGAGTTTCGTCCGTAAGCCCCGGCCGTATTCGTCGGGACTGCCGAGCCTCCCCGCCACGCCCCCCACCGTGCCCAAACCGAACGTCCCGCGTGAGCGTCCGCGCGTGCGCACCCCGCGCTCGGCGTGGGCGACGGCTGTCACGGCGTTGGCGGTGCTGGGCGCCGTGGTCGTGCTGCTCGTCGGCGGAACGGGCCTGGTGGAGCTGTTGTGGCAGGACGCGCAGTTCCAGTCGGCCGCGACGGGCGTGGACGCCGCCGCCCGATGAGGTCCACGCTGCGTGGGGCGCTGGGCCGCTGGCGCAACCCGTGGCCGCGCTCGCCGTTCCTGCACGGCCGCGCGCCGTGGACGTGGGCGCGGAGGCTGCGCGCCGCACTGGCGGGCGTGGGCGCGCTGACGCTGGGCACGCTGGGCCTCGGGTTCGGCGGAGCGCTCTCGACCGGCGCGCTGACGCGCGCGTGGCACCTGCAGGACGAGCTGCTGCCCATCGAGGTGCAGGATCACGCGGGCGCGCCGCTGGGCCTGATCGATCACTGCAACGAGGGGGGCGTCCCGAACGCCGTGCCGTGCCGCGAGTCGCTGAGCGTGCCCCTGCGGGCGGTGTCGCGGGCGTTCCTGCTGGCGTACGTGGCGAAGGAGGACGTGCGGTTCTTCAGTCACCGGGGCGTGGACGTGGGGCGGCTGCCGCGGGCGCTGCTGCGCGGCGCGGGCGGCAGCACCATCACGCAGCAGCTCCTGAAGAACAGCGTGCTCGCCGGGCAGTTCGACTACGACACGGGCCGGCGCGGGCCGCTGCTGGTGCTGACCCGCAAGGCCACCGAGCTGGTGCTCGCGCCGCTCGTGACCGCGCGGTACGGGCGGGACGCGGTGCTGGCCATGAGCGTGAACAACCTCCCGTGGCTGGGCATCGGGCAGCGCAAGGGCGTGTACGACGCGGCGCGCACGATGTTCGGCGTGGACCCGGCGGACCTGACGCTCGCACAGAGCGCCTTTCTGGTGGGGCTGCTGCCCGCCCCCGGGCGGTACCTGGTGGGCGAGGACACGCCGCCGGAAACGGCGACGGCGCGCTTCCGCTGGATGCGGACGCAGCAGCTGGTGACGCTCCGGGTGCTGCGCGCGCGCGGCCTGATTTCCGAAGCGGCGTACACGGAGGCGGCCTCCGCGCCGCTGCAGCCGCGCCTGTGGCAGGTGGAGTATGCCGGGACCGGCCCGGACCGGCGCGTCGTGGCGGCGCGGCGCAACCCGGATTACACGAACGAACCGGAGCCCGCCTGGGCCCTGCAGACGCTCGTGCGGCGCGAATTGCGCGCGGGCGGCGTCGACCCGCGCGGCGTGGGACGCGTGGTCCTCACCATCGACGCGGCGACGCAGGCGGCCCTCACGCGGCGGGTGCGCGGTGAGGGCGTCACGGGCGCCCGGCCGGTCGGGATCGCGGAGGGCGCGGCCATCGTGGACGTGCGCGGCGGCGGCATCGTCGCGGTCGCGAGCAGCACGGGCGGCGCGCTCAGCAGCGACCTGGGCCGGCAGTGGGCGGTCGTCGGGCAGCGGCCCGTGGCGAGCACCGTGAAGCCGCTGCTGTACGCCGTGGCGTTCGGGCAGGGCCTCACGCAGCTCAGCACCTTCCCGGACGCGCCCACGCGCTACGGGGCGCTCGCCATCCACAACAACGACGGCGCGTTCCTGCACCGCGACGTCACGGTCCGCGAAGCGAACGCCCGCAGCCTGAACACTGTCGCGGTGCGCACCAGCCTGGAGCGCGAGCAGGACCTGCGGCGCGTGCTGGGCAGCGTCGGGTACCGCGAGGACCTGTCGAACCGCGCGAGCCCCGCGCTGGGCACGTACCACGCGGCGCCGCTGACGGTCGCGGCGGCGTACGCGAGTTTCGCGAACGGCGGGGCGTACTGCGCGCCGCACCTGATCGCCGAGGCGTACAACCGGCGCGGGCGGCCCATCGCCTTGCCGCGCCGGGACTGCCAGCCGCTGTGGAGCGAGGGGGTCGCGTACGAGACCTTCAACTTGCTGCAGGGCGCCGTGAGCGAGCGGTACGGGCACGTGCCGTTCCTGCGGCCGTCGCTGCGGCAGCGGCTGTTGGGGCAGGCGGTGCCGCTCGGCGCGAAGTCCGGCACGACCGACGACGTGCACGACACGTGGTGCGCGGCGGTCACGCCGCAGTACGCGATGAGCGTGTGGGTCGGCGACCCGAACGGCGTCACGAGCGTCCCCACGCAGATGTACCGCGAGCAGACGGCGTGCCGCGAGGTCGGCCTCCTGCGGGAGCTGCCGCACGCTCGCCGGGCGCTGCCCGTGCCCGCCGACGTGACGGTGCGCGGCGGCGTGGCCCTGCCTGCGCCCGGCGTGACCCTCACCAATCCGCCCCCGCCCGCGCGTCCCTGACGCCGCGCGCGTCCTGACCCGGCCCTCAAGGAGATGACGTTCATGTTCCCCCTGCTGCTCTCGACCCTGTCTGTTCTGTCCGTTCCCGCGAGCGCGTCGACGCTGCTCGGCCTGTCTACGCCCCCGCTGCACTTCGTGCTGGCCGCCGACATGACCGGCAGCAGCCACAACCCGGCGTACGGGTACGCGAAGCAGGCGAAGCTGCTCGCGCAGAGCGTCCTGCTCAACCAGGTACGGTCCGGCGACACCGTGACGCTGCTGCGCGTGTGCAGCGGCGTGCAGACCATCGCGGACTTCGCGTTCCAGTCCAAGAACGGCGCGCGCATGACCAGAAGCGACATCCTGCGCTACACGGAGGCGCTCACGCAGCCGTGCACGACGAAGGGCAGCGCCATCACGGGCGCGCTCGAGCAGGCCCGCGCGGCGCTCGCGCGCACGCCGAAGGTGGGCGGCGTGGTCGTCCTGTTCACGGACGGCGCGGTCACGGATGACGCGCGCCGCGCGGGCCTGCCGGGCGCGCTCGGCGGTGTGCTGCGCGTCCCGAGCACCCGGCAGGTGTTCCTGGCGGGCCTCAGCCCCGAGAAGGACCGGAGCGGCGACTCCGTCCGGGACACGTTCATGAAGGCGCTCGGGGGTGCCGGCAAGGACGCGCGCGTGCTCACGTCCGGCGCGTACGACCTCGCGAACGTGTACCCGACCTTCAACACCCTCGTGAAAAAGGCGCGGCGGTGACCGGATGACGAGCGCCCCGCCCGACGACGCTTTCAACCACGCGGACGCGCCTGAGCGGCCGACGCCCGCGCCGACCCCGGACACGGTGGACGACGTTGCCGTGCACGCGCAGCGGTACGAGGCGGCGCTGCCCGTCCCGGACGCGCTCGACGCGGCGCAGTTCATGCCGGTCCTCGCGCCGACGCACTTCTCGGCGTTGCTGGACGACCTGACCGGGCAGCTGCCGCTCATCCCGGACGAGGCGGCGCGCAGCGTCCTCACCACGCGCGCGCGCCTGCTGCGCCTGAACGTCGAGCAGTACCGCGTGCACCACCACACGACGCAGCAGACGCTCAACCGCATCCTCGCGGAGACGGGCGTGGGCGTGCGCGACGCGTGGGCGCGGCAGCAGGAGCACCTTCAGTTCATGAACGCGGCGAGCAGCAGCGTGGAGCGCGAGTACGCGGCGGCCAGCGACGCCATCGAACACGCGAAACGGCAGCGGTTCGAGATGATCACGTTGTACGGCGCGACGCCCGACACGCGCGACGCAGAGGCGTTCTACCAGCAGCTCGCGCTCGGGCAGCTCGCGCAGGAGGGGCACCCGATCCGCCCGCCGGAGCAGCGCAGCGGCAGCAAACGCGTGTTCAACGCGTTCGCGGTGTTCAGCAAGTTTTTTGTGGGGCTGCTCAGTGGCGTGAGCATCAACCTGCTGTTCAACCCGGAGTCGCGGCTGTACCTGACGCTCATTGCGCTCGCGGCGGGCGTGATGTTCAGCGTGCTGCTGCTGTGGCTGGTGGATGAGCTGGCGTACCGCGCGAAGCTCGCGCAGCGCACGCCCGGCATGGCGCGCCCGTGGACGTACGTGACCGGCATCGTGCTGGTGAGCGCCCTGTACTTGGGCGTGGAGGGGTACCTGAACTGGGACGGCATTCTGCGCGTCACGCAGGAGATCGCCGCGAACGCCGCGCAGCAGGGGCAGCTCACGGACCTCAGCAGCGACGCAGGCGCGGCGGGCGTGCCGCAGCACTGGTCGCTGCTGGCGTTCACGCTCGCACTCGTGAGCATGGCGGTGGGCGCGTCGCTGCTGCAGGGCCGGGAGCGCGCGCGAACGGTGCTGGAACGCGAGCGGCTCGCGGCGCGCGTCGCGCAGTTGAAGCTCGGGCAGCAGTTCACCGAGGCGGCGCGCACCACCGACCTGGTGAAGTACCTGGAAGAGGAGCGCGCGCGCCTCGCACCGCCGCGCGACGTGACCAGCCCGGACCACGCGCGCCTGAACGAGCGGGTGCTGAGCCACTGGGAGCAGGAGCGCGACGCGCACGTGCAGACGCTCGGGGGGCGCATCGTGCAGGACGCGCAGCACCTGCAGGCGTCGCTGGAGGCGTTCGCGGAGCAGGTGCTGCAGGCCCGGCACCCGAAGCCCCGGCGGGGCCTGACGGGGTGGGTGCGGGGCGGCGAGCTGCGCTCCTGAGCGCACCACGAAAGGGGGCGCCGAGCCCGGCGCCCCCTTTGCCCTGAGGTTCAGACGCGTTCGATGACGGTCGCGATGCCCTGCCCGACGCCGATGCACATGGTGACGAGGCCGAACTGTCCGTCCGTGCGTTCCAGGGTGTTCAGCAGGGTGGTCATGAGGCGCGCGCCGCTGCAGCCGAGCGGGTGGCCGATGGCGATGGAGCCGCCGCCCGGGTTCAGGCGTGGGTCGAGGGGGTCGAGGCCGAGGTCGCGCGTGACCGCGAGGACCTGCGCGGCGAACGCCTCGTTCAGCTCGATGGTGTGCAGGTCGTCCAGGGTGAGGCCGGCGCGCACGAGGGCCTTGCGGGTGGCGGGCGCGGGGCCGATGCCCATGATGCGCGGCTCGACGCCTGCGACGGCGAAGCTGCGGATGACGGCGCGGGGCTTGAGGCCGTGCGCTTCGGCGTACGCGCGGCTGGTGATGGCGAGCGCGGCGGCGCCGTCGTTCAGGCTGCTGCTGTTGCCGGCGGTGACGCTGCCGCCCTTGCGGAACGCGGGCTTGAGTTTCGCGAGCGCGTCGGGCGTCGTGTCGGCGCGGGGGCCCTCGTCGCGGCTCACAACGGTGGGGCCTTTCTTGCCGGGCACCTCGACGGGCAGGATTTCGGCGTCGTACTGGCCGGCGTCCCACGCGGCGACGGCCTTCTGGTGGCTGCGCAGCGCGAATGCGTCCTGCTCCTCGCGGGTGATGCCGAACTGCTCGGCGAGGTTCTCGGCGGTTTCGCCCATCGCGTCGGTGCCGTGCAGTTCCTGCATGCGGGGGTTCACGAAGCGCCAGCCGAGCGTGGTGTCGTACGTGACGAAGTTGCCGTTCTTGAACGCGCGGTCGGGTTTGGGCATGACGTACGGCGCGCGGCTCATGCTTTCCACGCCGCCGGCGAGGTACACGTCGCCCTCGCCGGCCAGGATGCTTTTCGCGGCGAAGTTGATGGCGTCGAGGCCGCTGCCGCACAGGCGGTTCACGGTGGAGCCGGGCACGGTCACGGGCAGGCCGGCGAGCAGCGCGGCCATGCGGGCGACGTTGCGGTTCTCCTCGCCGGCGCCGTTGGCGTTGCCGAGGTACACGTCCTCGATGTGCTCGGCGGGGATGCCGCCGGCGCGGTTCAGCGCTTCGCGGAGGACGAGGGCGGCGAGGTCGTCGGGGCGGACGCCGCTGAGGGCGCCGGCGTACTTCCCGATGGGCGTGCGGACGGCGGAGACGATGACGGCTTCAGGCATGGGTGGGCTCCTGTTGGGGGTGGATGGTGGTGCGGCCGGCGAGGGCGAGGCGGCGCAGGTGCGGGTGCGGGCGGTAGCGGTCGTCGCCCGTCTCATGATGCAGCCCTTCGAGGATGCCGAGGACGGCGCGCAGGCCGAGCAGGTCCGCCCACGCGAGCGGGCCGCGCGGGTAGTTGGTGCCGAGGCGCATGGCGGTGTCGATGGTCTGCGCGTCCGCGACGCCTTCCGCGAGGGCGCTGATGGCTTCGTTGGCGAGCATGGCGATCGTGCGCGCGGCGACGCCGCCGGGCGTTTCGCCGACCTTCACGGCGTTCAGGCCCGCGCCGCGCAGGAGGGCGAGGGCGGCGTCCGCGACGGCGGGGGCCTGCAGGGCGGGCATGACCTCCCAGAGGGTCTCTTCCGTGAGGGGCGGCGTGACGCTGAACGCCGCGACGCGCTCCGGGTACGGCATGCGGGCGGCGAGAGCGGTGGCGCTGCCGGGGTACGCAAGCGTGAGGATGTTCCCGCGGGGGCGCAGTTCGCACAGGCGTTCGCGGCGTTCCAGACTTTCGCCGCAGTCGATGATCCAGTCGGCGTCCGCGAGGCTCGCGCGGGGGTACGCGGCGAGGGCCGCCTCGATGAGCGGGCGGATGCGGGCGTTGCCGTGGAAGGCGACGCGGACGTTCGGCGCGGGGACCGGCTCGGCGGTCCGGGTCGGCGCCGCGTCCGGTTGGGTTTCGTGGCGGTAGTCGTAGAAGCCCCGCCCGGTCTTGCGGCCCAGGCGGCCCGCGCCGACGAGGCGGGCCTGCGTGGGGTGCGGGCGGTATTTGGGGTCGCCGAAGTACGCTTCGAAGACGCTGACGGTGGCGGCGTAGTTGATGTCGAGGCCGATCAGGTCCATCAGTTCGAAGGGGCCCATGCGGAAGCCGGCGCCGCGCAGGATGCGGTCGAGGGCGGCGTGGTCGCCGACCTGTTCGGCGTGGAGGCGGAGCGCCTCGCCGTAGTACGGGCGGGCGACGCGGTTCACGATGAAGCCGGGGGTGTCCTGACAGCGGATGGGCGTCTTGCCGAGCGCGCGGGCGAGGTCCGTGACGGCCTGCACGGCGGCGTCGCTGGTGTCGGCGCCGACGATGACTTCCACGAGCGGCATGCGCGGCGCGGGGTTGAAGAAGTGCATGCCGACAACGCGGGAGGGGTCGCGGACGGTGCCGGCGATGGCGCTCACGAGCAGGGTGCTGGTGTTGGTGGCCAGGATGGCGTTCGGGGCGACGTCGTCGAGTTGCCCGAACAGGGTGCGTTTCAGGTCGAGGCGTTCCGGGGCGGCTTCGATGATGATGCGGCTGGTGGCGTGCGCGGCGAGGTCGGTGCTGACCGTGAGGCGCGCGAGGGCGTCTTCGGGCGTGCCGGTCAGTTTGCCGCGTTCGTGGAGTTTACGGAGGCTGGCGGTGATGCTGGCACGGGCGCGGTCGAGTTGCGCGGCGCTCACGTCCGTGAGGGTGACGGGGTGGCCGTGGGCGAGGGCGAGTTCGGCGATGCCGGCGCCCATGGTGCCCGCGCCGATCACGCCGAGCGGGGCGGAAGGGGTGGTGGTCATGGCGACCGCAGCATACCAAACGCTCGTTAGGCGGGGCGGGAGGTCCGCTCCTGCGCGCAATGGCGGATGGCGCCACCAGCGGCGTCCGCTACGCTCCGTACACCCACGGAGGCCCCATGACCGAACCTGCCCTTCTGCCCGAACTGTACGTCAGCGACTTCCCGCGCAGCGTCGCCTTTTACACCCGGGTGATCGGCTTCCAGGTGCGCTACGACAGCCCGGAGGAGCGCTTCGCGTACCTCACTCTGGGCACCGCGGCGTTGATGCTGGAGGAGCCCACGCGGCCCGAGCGGACGCTGCTCGCCGCTGAACCGACGCCGCCGTACGGGCGCGGCATGAACCTGTCGGTTACCGTGCCGGACGTGCACGCCGTGTACGCGCGCGAGCGCGCGGATTCTGCTGCCGATGGAGGACCGCTGGTACCGGCGGGCGGACGAGGAGGTCGGGAGCCGGCAGTTCGTGGTGCTGGACCCGGACGGGTACGTGCTGCGGCTGGTGCAGGGCCTGGGCGTGCGGCGACCGGACCTCACCGCCGCCCGGTAATGACGAGCGGCGTCACGTCCGGCCCCTCGAAGCCGGGGGTGTAGGCGCGCACGACCACGGCGAGGTTCCGGCCGTACACCCACGCCGTCTCCAGGCGGTACTGCGCGGCGCACGCGCGGCTGCGGGGCAGGCGCGCGTCATGCTGGAGGTCCACGCCGTTCACGCGCAGGCTCAGGCCCGACGGGGTGAGGGTGGCGGGCAGGAGGCCCCGGCCCGCACGGTCATCGCAGGCGTTCGGGACGGGGTAGGTACGCAGGGCGAGCGTCCATCCGGCGGCCGTGAGGGTTTCCAGCGCCTGAGGCTGCGGCCACGGCACGGGCGCGCGGAAGGTCTTGAGGAAGAGGCGCCGGCCCGTGAGGGGCCGCGTGAGGCCGTAGCGGGTCAGCGCTGCCCGCTGGGCGGTCATGAGCTGCTGCGCGACCGTGCGGGCGCTGGCGCCTTCGCGCGTGGTGAGTTCTGCACGCAGCAGGATGGTGTTCGCGCGGACGTCCGTGACCTGCAGCGTGGCGGTGGGCAAACCGCTGCCGTCCTGCACGTACGCCGTGAGGAGCAGGTGGTGGCGGCCGTCCGGGCTGAAGCCCGCCTGGAGGATCTCGGGGACGTTCGCGGCGCTCGCGGTGCCGAGCAGGGCAGTCAGGATCAGGGGCAGAAGGGCGCGCATGGGGCGAAGGTACGCCGCTTGGATGAAGCGCGGCTGACGCGCAACGGCGTTGCGCCCTGGCACAACTGTGTATCGCGTCACTTCATGATGTGGACATCTCCCCTATTCTTCTCATCGTTCGCGCCCATGGCGCGAGCCACACCTCTTATCCAGAGCGACACAGGGATCTGGCCCAGTGACCGTCGCAGCAACCGGCCCTCATCACGGCACGGTGCTCTCCAGCCCGACCGCGCCAACGATGGCCCAGCGGCGGGACCGATAAGGGAAGGGTCCCACGCACTATGCACGTCCCCTTCTCCGACACCCTCGGGAGGGGACGTTTTCGTTGTCCTCCCCTCCCGGACGCATCACCTCACCGGAAAGGAGGACGCCCGCGCGTGTCCCACTCCCCTGCGCTGGACTTCCAGCACGTCACGAAAACGTACCCGGCCCAGACCACCCCGGCCCTGCGTGACCTCACGCTCAGCGTCCCCCGCGGCAGCCGCACCGGCATCATCGGCCGCAGCGGCGCCGGCAAGAGCACCCTGGTGCGCCTCATCAGCGGCCTCGAAGCGCCCACGAGCGGCACGCTGCGCGTCAACGGCGTGGACCTCCAGGCGCTCAGCGGCGCCGAGCGCCGCGCGCGGCAGGCCCGCACCGGCCTGGTGTTCCAACACTTCAACCTCCTCGCGGGCCGCACGGCGCTCGCAAACGTCACGCTGCCACTGGAACTCGCCGGCGTGCCCCGCGCGAAACGCGAAGCGCGCGCCCGCGAGCTGCTCGCGCAGGTCGGCCTCGCGGACCACGCGGGCCGGTACCCGGCGCAGCTGAGCGGCGGGCAGCGGCAGCGCGTCGGCATCGCCCGCGCCCTCGCCTCCGACCCGGAGCTGCTGCTCGCGGACGAGGCGACGAGCGCCCTCGACCCGGAAACGAGCGCGGGCATCCTCGCGCTGCTCGCGGACCTGCAGCGCGAACGGGACCTGACGCTCGTGATCGTCACGCACCAGATGGACGTCGTGCGCGCCGCGTGCACGCACGTCGCCGTACTGGACCACGGCGAACTCGTGGAGCACGGCGAGGCGCGCGCGGTCCTGAACGCCCCGCAGCACCCCGTCACGCGCGCGCTGCTGGACGCGCACCGGCCCGCCGTGACGGTCGAAGCCGGGGAGCGCCTCGCGCACGTGACGCTGCCGGACCTGAGCGCCCGCACCCTCACGGCCCTCGCGGGGTTGGGCGCGCGCGTCGTCGCAGCGGACACGCACGCGCAGGGCGTCAGCGCCTGGCTGGCCCTGCCGGAACACGCCCCCGACCCCACCGCGCACGTGGCGCGCACGGCCGCGCTTGCCGGAGGTGCCCGGTGAGCCTCGCCGAACTGCTCTGGCAGGGTACCCTGGAAACGCTGCTGATGGTCATGCCCAGCGCCCTGATCGCGCAGGCGCTCGGCACGCTGCTCGGCGTGGTGCTGCACCTCACGCGGCCCAGCGGCCTCACGCCGAACGCGTTCAGCCACCGCCTGCTGGACGCCGCCGTGAACGTCGGACGCAGCCTCCCGTTCATCATCCTGCTGGTCCTGCTGATTCCGCTCACGCGGCTGCTGACCGGCACCAGCATCGGCAGCACCGCCGCGATCGTGCCCCTCACCGTCGCTGCCATTCCGTTCGTGGCGCGCCTCGTGGACGGCGCCCTGCGGGACGTGCCGACCGGCGTGACCGAAGCGGCGCGCGCGATGGGGGCGAGCACCGCGCAGGTCGTGTTCAAGGTGCTGCTGCCCGAGGCGCGCCCCGCGCTCGTGCACGGCTTCACGGTGATGCTCGTGAGCCTGATCGGCTACAGCGCCATGGCGGGCGCCATCGGCGGCGGCGGCCTCGGCGACCTCGCCATCCGCTACGGCTACCAGCGGTTCGAGACGGACATCATGATCGCCACGGTCGTGGTGCTGCTCGTCCTCGTGCAGGGCGTGCAGTGGATCGGCGACCTCACGGCGCGCAAGATCGACCACCGCTGAAACCCTCACGTCGGCTTTCGCTCGCGCGTTGCGGGCGGGCCCTTCACACCCCGAGGACGTCCACCATGCGTACACCTGCCCTGATCGCCACCCTCGCTCTTCTCTCCGCCGCCAGCGCCGGCACGCTCCGCGTGGGCGCCACGCCCGTGCCCGCCGGGGACCTGCTGGAATTCGTGAAACCCATCCTCGCGAAGCAGGGCGTCACGCTCGTCATCCGCGAGTTCAGCGACTACGTGCAGCCGAACGTCGCGCTCGGCGAGGGCAGCATCGACGCGAACCTGTTTCAACACGTCCCGTACCTGAACGCCTTCCAGGAGAATCGCCCGCTGAACATCGTGCCGGTCAGGAAGATCTACCTGCCGCCGCTCGGGCTGTACAGCAAACGCGTGAGCAGCGTCACGGCCCTCAAGAACGGCGCGACCATCGCCATTCCGAACGACCCGAGCAACGGCGCGCGGGCCCTGCAGCTCCTGCAACGCGCGGGGCTGATCCGCCTGCGCGACGGCGCGGGCGCGAAAGCGAGCGTGCGCGACATCGTCAGCAACGTGAAACGCCTGAAGTTCCGCGAGCTGGAAGCGGCGCAGCTGCCCCGCGCGCTCGCGGACGTGGACGCCGCCATCGTGAACACGAACTACGCCCTGGAAGTCGGCCTGAACCCCACCAAGGACAGCATCTTCCTGGAGGACCGCAACAGCGTATACGCGAACGTCCTCGCCACCACGAAGGACAAGGTGCGCAACCCGGACGTGCTGAAGCTCGTTGCGGCGCTCACCAGCCCGGAAGCGAAGGCGTTCCTGCTCAAGAAGTACAGCGGCAGCATCATCCCCGCGTTCTGAAACGCCCCGAACCCCCACCCCCCTTCTGACCCCTGCACTGGAGATCTACCCATGACGCACATCACCCGTTTCGCCCTGATCGCCCTCGCCCTGTCCGCCACTGCCAGCGCCGGCACCCTCCGCGTGGGCGCCAGCCCCGTCCCGCACGCCGAGATTCTGGAGGTCGTGAAGCCCATCCTCGCGAAGCAGGGCGTGAACCTCGTCATTCGCGAGTTCACGGACTACGTGCAGCCGAACCTCGCGCTCGCGGACGGCAGCATCGACGTGAACTTCTTCCAGCACGTGCCGTACCTGAACGAGTTCCAGAAGGGCCGTCCGCTCGGCATCGTGGCGGGCGCGAAGGTGCACGTGGAACCCATCGGCCTGTACAGCAAGCGTGTGAAGGACCTCAAGGCCCTCAAGGCGGGCGCGACCATCGCCATTCCGAACGACCCGAGCAACAGCGGCCGGGCGCTGAAGCTGCTGGAACGCGCGGGCCTGATCCGTCTCCGCCCGGAAGCGGGCGTGCAGGCGACCGTGCGGGACATCACCACGAACGTGAAGCGCCTGAAGTTCCGCGAGCTGGAAGCGGCGCAGCTGCCGCGCGCGCTCGCGGACGTGGACGCCGCCATCATCAACACGAACTACGCCCTCGAGGCGAACCTGAACCCGCTCAAGGACGCGCTGGTGCTGGAAGACAAGCGCAGCCCGTACGCGAACGTCCTCGCGGCGAAGCCCGCGACGCTGAAGAACCCGGATTACCTGAAGCTCGTCAAGGCGCTCCAGAGCCCCGAGGTGAAGGCGTTCCTGCTCAAGAAGTACAACGGCGCGGTCGTGCCCGCGTTCTGAACGCCGCCGGAAGAGGGGGCGAACCGCAGGGTTCGCCCCCTCTCTTCTGGGCCCGCTCAGGCCTGCGGGGTGCCGCGTGGCCTGGAGGGCGCCGTGGCCGGGCCGGTGCCGCGCGTATGAGTAACGGACGATCAGTCAGGCAACCGGAAATAATGCGCACAACCGCGGGCGCGGCGCCCCAGGAGAGGCGCCCCCGACGACAACCGAAACCCTGACCTCCGGCCCCGCTCCCGGAGGACCCGCACAGGGCTTCGGTCGTCACGGCCACGCACGAGGTACGCATGCAATCGTCGGAAACGCGGAAGCTCCACGCCTCCTCCTACGCCCACCCGTCCGCCCCCGCCGCCCGCACGCGCACCTCCAGCGGCATGCACTTCCTCGCCGCGGTGCTCGGCTGGACGTTCGCGTTCAGCGCTGCCCTCGCCGGCGTGGTCTGGTTCGTTGACCCGCGCGGCGAATTCGGCCGCGACCAGTTCCCGAAAGTCACACTCGACGCCCGCCGCCAGAAAATGCAGCTGTTCGAGGCGTACAACACCGCCGCGCCCGTGCAGGCGCTCATCCTGGGGTCCAGCCGCACCATGAAACTCGACCCGCGCGCCTTCGAGCAGCGCACCGGCCTGCGCTTCTTCAACTTCACGGTCGATGCCGCGCGCGCTGAAGGGTACCTCGCCGTGTACCGCTGGGCGCGCGCGCAGGGCGCCCCGGTTCGCCGCGTGCTGGTCGGCCTGGACGTGGAAGCCCTGCACGACGACGACGTGCCGTTCGTGAACCACCGCAACAACGGCGCGCTGCGCGCCATGATCGAACCCGGCCCGACCGCGCTGGTGCAGTGGTCCGCGCAAGTAAGTCGCCTCAAGGGCCTCTTCACCGCCGCGTACCTGCAGGACACCGCGCGGGTCGTGCTGGCCTCCGCGCGCGACACCGCCGGCGTCCCGGCGATGCAGTTCACGGGGAACGGGTACCTGCAGTACCCCCGCTGGGAGGCGCAGCAGACACGCGGCACCTTCGACTTGAAAGCGGAGGTGGACGCGTGCCTGCCGGCGTACCTGAACCGGTACCGCACCATGCGGGGCCTGTCCGCGCAGCGCTGGGCGTACCTGGAGACGCTGGTGCGGGAGGTGCAGGCGGACGGCGGTCAGGTCGACATCTGGATTTCGCCGCTGCATCCGGACACGGCGGCGCTGCTGCGCCGGGAAACGCGGTACGCGGCGCTGCTCGCTGAAACGCGCGCCCACCTGCAGGGCCTCGCGCGCCGCACCGGCGTCCGCGTGGCGGACTACTCGGCGCCGCAGCGGTTCGGCGCGGACGCCCAGGACTGGTTCGATTGCGCGCACCTCGACAACCGTGGGGCGGCGCTCCTCACGGACCACCTGCTGAGCACGGAAGGCCGCCGTGGTCTTTAACTCCGACGTGTTCCTGTTCGCGTTCCTGCCGGTCGTGTTCGTCCTGTTCTGGACACTGCGCACCCGGCAGGCGCGGTACGTGCTGCTGACCCTCAGCGGGTACGTGTTCTACGGGTACTGGGACTGGCGGTTCTGCGGGCTGATGCTGTTCTCCAGCCTGGTCAGCTTCGCGGCGGGCCTGCTGATCGACCGGGCGCGCACGCCGCGCGAGAAGCGCGCATGGATGATCGGCACGGTCCTGGTGGACCTGACGCTGCTGGGGTTCTTCAAGTACTACAACTTCTTCGCGGACACGCTGCACAGCGTCGCGCCGGGCATTGCCCCGCCGCTGCTGAACATCATCCTGCCGATCGGCATCAGCTTCTACACGTTCCATACCATCTCGTACGTCGTGGACGTCGCGGCGGGCCGCGTCCGCGCGACGCGCAACATCTTCGAGTACCTCACGTACGTGAGCCTGTTCTCGCAGCTGGTGGCGGGCCCCATCGTGCGCTTCCGGCAGATCGAGGAGGACCTGGAACGCATCGACAAGCGGCCCCAGGCGGACCAGATGGCGCTCGGCGTGGGATTCTTCGCGGTGGGGCTGATCAAGAAGGTGGTGGTGGCGGACAGCATCGCGCGCCTCGTCGACCCGATGCTCGCGGATTTCGGGAACCTGTCCATGGCGGGCGCGTGGCTGGCGGCGCTGGGGTACACCTTCCAGCTGTACTACGACTTCAGCGGGTACTCGGACATGGCGGTGGGGCTGGGGTACCTGTTCGGCATTCGCATTCCGCAGAATTTCAACGCACCGTACCAGGCGCTGGGCATCGGGGATTTCTGGCGGCGGTGGCACATCAGCCTGTCGAGCTGGCTGCGGGATTACCTGTACATCGCGCTGGGCGGGAACCGCCGGGGGCCGACGCGCACCAACGTCAACCTGGCGCTGGTGATGCTGATCGGCGGGTTGTGGCACGGCGCGAACTGGACGTTCGTGGTGTGGGGCACGTATCACGGGCTGCTGCTGGTGCTGGACCGGGCGTGGCAGCCGTGGCTGCAGCGATGGCCGCCGCTGCTGTACCGCTGGGGCACCTTCCTGGTCGTGGTGATCGGGTGGGTGTTCTTCCGCGCGGAGAGCCTGCCGATGGCGTTCGCGTGGCTGGGCAAGATGGTCGGAGTGGGGGCGGGCGCGCTGGACGCGCCCACCACCCTGGTGGCCCTGTGCGCGCTGAGCTTCGTGGCGGTGAACACCCTGCCGGAAACGTGGCACTTCCGGTTCCCGCGGGGTGTACGTTCGGCGCCGCTGTACGCGCTGGGCTTGCTGCTCGCTTACGTGTTCATGAACGGCGCGAGCAGCACCTTCCTCTACTACCAGTTCTGAAGGTGCGTGGGTGAGCGTCCGCCCGGGCCTCGGGCGGGCGCTCACCCACGTCAGGGGTGCGGGTCGCCGCGTTCGACGAGCAGGACGCTGCCGGTCACGCCAGTCACGCGGACGGTGGCGCCCTGCGGCGTGTCCGGGCCCTGCGCGAGCCAGACGGAGTCCCCGGCGCGGACCTTGCCGGTGCCGTTCACGATGCTCTGCGTGACTGTGAAGGTGCGGCCCACGAAGCGCGCCGCGGGATTGTTGAGGGTGTCGGCCTGCGGATCGCGGGGGAGGCGCGCGACGTAGCGGCGCCCCAGCACGACCGCGACGGCGCTCAGGCCCGCGAACAGCAGCAGCTGCAGCGGCACGGGCAGCGGGAACACGAACACGACCAGCCCGAGCGCGAAGGCCGCGATGGCGACCCACACGAAGAAGATGCCGGGCGCGGCCACTTCGAGGATCAGCAGGAGCGCGCCGAGAATCCACCAGTGCCACGGGCGGACGCTGTCCCAGGTGGGCAGGAAGTCCACGGCGCCTAGTCTTTCCGCCCGAAGGCTTCGCGGGCGAGTTCGCTGATGGCGCCGATGACGCTGGACGCTTCGAGCGGCATGAACAGCACCTTCTGGTTCGGGGCGCTCGCGATGGCCTGCAGGCTGCCGACGTACGGGATGATGAGGTTCAGGCCGGGTTTGAGGGTCCGCTGGAAGCGCCCGGAGCGTTCCTGCGTCCATCCGGAGCCCTGGGGGGCGCTTTTGACGCTGGCGAGCAGCGTGACCAGAACCAGAATCAAGAAAACGATGCCGAACACCGTGAAGCCCATGCTTTCCTCCTGCATCACGGAGTACGCGGCGCGCGGCGGAAGGGTTGCGTCAGGTGGGCCAGGGGACCGTGAGGTGCCCGAGGAAGTCGAGGTGCCGCCAGAGGGGGTGGGCGTTCTGGCCGGTGAGGTGCGCGGCGAGCAGCCTGATGACGGTGCCGTGCGCGACGACCGCGACGCACGGGTGCGGGTGGGCGCCCATCGTGGCGGTGACGGCGGCGTGGTAGCGGGCGCGGGCGAGGTCGGCGCTTTCCTCGCCCATGACGCAGCGGGTGGGTTGCGCGAAGAACTCCGCGACGCGCGCGTCGAAGTCCGTCTGGGTGCCGCAGGGGACGGTGTAGCGCAGGTGCTCGTGCAGGCCCAGCATGCGCCGCGCGGGGACGCCGAGGGTGCGGGCGAGCGCGGCGGCGGTCTGCTCGGCCTTGAGCTCCTCGCTGCGGATGACGACGCCGGGCGTGGGGTTCAGGCGCGCGGCGAGGGTAGGCACGCCGGTGAGTCCGTGCGGGTGCGCGGGCCAGTGGTGGGCGGGCACGCCGGGGGTGGGGGCGGGCCGCGCGTGCTTGATGAGGTGGCGCGTGCGGGTCACGCGCTCAGGGTAGGCGCGTGACCCGCACGGCGGAGCCTCTGGTGGGTTACCGGTGCGCGGTCTTCCAGTCGGCGATGAAGCCCGCGAGGTCCTCCTGGAGGTTGTCGGCGAGCTGGTCGTAGAACTCGTCGGTGTCGTTGAAGGTGCCGTACGCGGTGCTGTCCCACAGCGTGATGTACGAGACGCGGAGGCGGCGGGTGCCGAGCGTCAGCGTTGTGGGGTCGGCCAGGTCGAGGTCGAGGTTGATTTTGGTGGCGTACGTGAGTTTCTCGTCGTCGTCGGTGTACGCGTCGATGGAGACGGTCAGGTCGGCGAGGCAGGTTTTGCTGTTGCCGGTGCGGATGCCGGCTTTGGTGAGGGCGCCCACGAGGTCTTTTTCGAGGTCCGCGGCGAAGTCGTCGTCGTCCTCGTCGTCGACGGTGACGTAGACGGAGGGGGGGCAGAGGTCCGCGGCGGTGAAGTCGCGGAGGTTGCCGCTCTGATGATCGGCGAGGGCGGGGGTCGAGGCAGCTGCGAGGGCCGCCACCATGGGCAGCAGAAGTGTGCGCTTCATGCTCCACTGTAGACAGGCGGGCGCGGCGATTGAAAGCAGATGTGGAAACGCTCAGTGAACCCTCATGCCCGCGCGTGCCTGCACCCCCCGTTCCAGGCGAACGAACGTTAGGTAAAGGTGGAGTATAGTGGCGGCATGAACAACCCCGTCAGCGCGTTCCTGGAACGTGAACATGGCGTTTACATCGGCGGCGAATGGGTCAGCGGCCGGGACACCTTCGAAACCCTCAACCCCGCCACTGGGGAGGTGCTCGCGCGCGTCACGCAGGCCGACGAGGGCCTGGTCGATCAGGCCGTCGCGGCGGCGCGCGCCGGTCAGGCCGTGTGGGGCGCCACGCCGCCCGCCGCGCGCGCCCGCGTCCTGAACAAACTCGCGGACCTCATCAGCAGCAACCGCGACGAACTGGCCCTGCTCGAAACGCTCGACAACGGCAAACCCCTGCGTGAAAGCAAAGGCGGTGACGTCCCCCTCGCCGCGGAGCACTTCCGCTACTACGCCGGGTGGGCCACCAAGGCGGGCGGGCAGACGAACCCCGTCAGCGCGCCCGGCATGCTGAACTACACGCTGCGCGAACCCGTCGGCGTGGTCGCCGCCATCGTCCCGTGGAACTTCCCACTGTTGATCGCCACGTGGAAGCTCGCGCCGGCCCTCGCCATGGGGAACGCCGTCATCCTCAAACCTGCCGAGCAGACGCCGCTCACGGCGCTGCGCCTCGCGGAACTCGCGCGTGAGGCGGGCCTGCCCGAAGGCGTCGTGAACGTCATTACTGGTGACGGCCGCACCGGCGCGGCGCTCGTCGCCCACCGGGGCATCGACAAGGTCAGCTTCACGGGCAGCACCGAGGTCGGCAAGAAAATCGTCGTGGGCGCCACCGGCAACCTCAAACGCGTCAGCCTGGAGCTCGGCGGGAAAAGCGCGAACATCGTGTTCGCCGACGCGAACCTCAAGCGCGCCGTGCGCGGCGCCGTCATGGGCCTCTACTACAACCAAGGGCAGATCTGCATTGCCGGGAGCCGCATTCTCGTGGAGCGCCCCGTGTACGAGCAGTTCACGGAACTGCTCGCGGGCGCCGCGCGCGGCATCACCCTCGGTGACGGCCGCGAGGACACCACGCAGATGGGTCCGCTCGTGAGCGCCGAGCAGCGCGACCGCGTGCACGGGTACGTCACGCAGGGGCAGGCGGCGGGCGCGCAGCTCATCGCGGGCGGCGCGCTGCACGGCGAGCGCGGCTTCTTCTACCAGCCGACGGTCCTCACAAGCAGCGACGGCCAGAACATCGCGGCGCGCGAGGAGATCTTCGGGCCGGTCGGCGTGGTCATCCCGTTCGACAGCGAAGAGGAAGCCGTCGCGCTCGCGAACGACAGCGAGTACGGCCTCGCGGGCGGCGTGTGGACCGAGCACCTCGGGCGCGCGCACCGCGTCGCAGCGGGCATCCGCACCGGCACCGTGTGGGTGAACACCTACAACGCGTTCGACGCGGCCAGCCCGTTCGGTGGGTACAAGCAGAGCGGCTGGGGCCGCGAGATGGGTGAGCAGGCCCTCGACCTGTACACCGAAATCAAGAGCGTCTGGATCAACACGAAGTAAGGACACATGCGCACGACAAGGCTGCTGAACCAGCGGCGCGCGCCCTGACCCGGGCGAGACGGCCGCACCCCACGCCCTCTCGCCCCGAACCAGGAGTTAGCCCCTTGACCACGAACAGCACCGCGGACCTGCTGCAGGTCCTCAACGAACACGGAGAGGTCGTCCGCCCGGACCTCCTCCCGGACGCCAGCACGCTCACCATGCTGTACCGCGCCATGCGCCGCATCCGCCACTTCGACGAGCGCGCCGTCGTCCTGCACCGGCAGGGCCGCATGGGCGTGTTCCCGCCGTACGGCGGCATGGAAGCGTCCCAGGCGGGCACCGCCCTCGCCCTCACGCCCGAGGACTGGCTGCTCCCCACCTACCGCGACACCGGCGCGGCCCTCGCGTACGGCCTGCCCGTGTCCACGACCGTCGCGTACTGGCGCACCAGCCCGCACGGCTGGGCCATGCCGGAACACCTCAAGGTCCTCCCCTTTTACATCCCCATTGCCACGCAGTACCCGCACGCGGTCGGCTGCGCCGTCGCCGAAGCGCGCCAGGGCACGCAGAACGTCGCCATGGCGTACATCGGCGACGGCGGCAGCAGCGAAGGGCAGTTCCACGAGGCGCTGAACTTCGCGGGCGCCCTGAACGCCCCGTGCGTGTTCATCCTCCAGAACAACGGCTGGGCGATCAGCGTGCCCACCCGCACGCAGACGCGCGCCACGAACCTCAGCAAACGCGCCGACGGCTACGGCATTCCTGGTGTGCGCGTCGATGGGAACGACATCATCGCCGTGTACCACGCGGCGAGTGAAGCCGTCGCCCGCGCGCGCCGCAGTGAGGGCCCCACCCTGATCGAAACGGTCACGTACCGCGTGAAACCGCACACCGTCAGCGACGACCCCAGCCGCTACCGCACCGAGGACCTCACGCGCGAATGGGAAGCGAAGGACCCCGTCGTGCGCCTCGCCGCGTACCTGCGCGCGCAGAAACTCTGGGACGACGCGCACGAGGACGCCCTGCAATCGGAGATCGTCGAGGAATTCGAAGCGGCCGTGCGCGAGGCCGACACGTACCCGGAACCCAGCCCCACCGAGATTCTCGACCACGTGTTCGCTGAGCCCACGCCGCAGCTGCGCGCGCAAGGCGAGGAACTGCGCCGCGAGGTGAACGCATGACCGCCGCTCCCCCCACCAAACCCGCGACCCGCACCATGACGATGGTCGCCGCCATCAACGACGCGCTCGCCATCGCCCTCGAGCGCGACCCGGCCGTGCACGTGTTCGGCGAGGACGTCGGCGTGATGGGCGGCGTGTTCCGCGCCACCGACGGCCTGCAGGCCCGCTTCGGCGCGCAGCGCGTGTTCGACACGCCCCTCGCGGAAGCCGGCATCGTCGGCATGGGCGTCGGCATGGGCCTCGCGGGCCTGCGGCCCGTCGCGGAAATTCAGTTCGCGGGGTTCCTGTACCCGGCGCTCGACCAGGTGCTGTCGCACGTGGGCCGCTACCGGCACCGCACGCGCGGACGCTACCACGTCCCCATGGTCGTGCGCGCGCCGTACGGCGGGGGCGTGCACACGCCCGAGCAGCACGCTGACAGCCCCGAGGCGATCCTCGCGCATGTGCCCGGCGTGAAGGTCGTCATCCCCAGCACCCCCACCGACGCCAAAGGGCTGCTGCTCGCCGCCATCGAGGACCCCGACCCGGTGTTCTTCTTCGAGGCGATCAAGCTGTACCGCAGCACGAAGGAGGAGGTGCCGGAAGGGCACTACACCATCCCGCTCGGCAAGGCCCGCGTCGTCACCGAGGGCGACGACGTGACTGTCATCACGTACGGCGGCATGGTGGACGTGAGCCGCAAGGCCGCTGACGCCGCCCGCGCGCACGGCATTGGCGTGGAAGTCATCGACCTGCGCACCATCACGCCGCTCGACACCGAAACGGTCCTCGCGTCCGTCCGCAAGACGGGCCGCGCAGTCGTGGTCACCGAAGCGCCCCGCACGGGCGGGTACCACAGCGAAATCGCTGCGGTGATTGCGGAGGAAGCCATTGACGCGCTGCTCGCGCCGGTCGTGCGCGTCACGGGGTTCGACGCACCGTACCCGCCGTTCACGAGCATCGAGGACACGTACCGCCCGAACCCGGCGCGCGTGGCCCGCGCCATCAAGCAGGTCATGGCGTACTGAGCAACTTCTCCGAGAGGGGCGCTGCGATTGCAGCGCCCCTTGTTACGTGCTCAGGTGGGCCTGAATTTCGGCGTGTGTGGGCATGGCGGCCTGCGCGCCCAGTTGCGTGGTGGCAAGCGCCCCCGCGACGTTGGCGAAACGCAGCGCGTCCGGGAGGGGCTGTCCGGATGCCAGGGCCGCAGCGAAAGCACCGCAGAAGGTGTCGCCTGCGCCGGTGGTGTCCACGACGTTCACGGGGAGGGCTGCCTGTTGGTGGGTCCCGTCGGCGGTGACCGCGAGGCTGCCGTCACCGCCGAGCGTGACGATGACGGTGTGGGGGCCGCGGCTCAGCAGCGCCCGGGCCTGCGTTTCGGTGGAGCCGGCGCCGGCCACGGCGGTCAGTTCGCCCTCGTTCAGGATGAGCGTGTCGATGTGCTGCAGCAGCTCGGCGGGGAGGGTGCGGGCGGGCGCGGCGTTCAGGAGGACGTGCGCGCCCGCGCGTTTCGCCTGCTGCGCGGCTGCCTCGACGACGCTCAGGGGCAGTTCCAGTTGCAGGAGCAGCACGTCCGTGCCGTGGAGGTCCGGGAGGTGGCCGGGCGTCATGTGGGCGTTCGCGCCGCTCGCCACTGTGATGGCGTTCTCGCCTTCTGCAGATACGGTGATGAGGGCGAGGCCGGTGGGGGCGTCCAGGGTGTGGAGGGCGTCCAGGTTCACGCCGTCCGCGCGGAGGTTCGCCGTGGCGATGGCCGCGAAGGCGTCATGGCCGACCGCGCCGCAGAAGTGCACGTGCGCGCCCGCGCGGGCGCACGCGACCGCCTGGTTGGCGCCCTTCCCGCCGGGCAGGGCGATGGCGTCGCCGCCGAGGACGGTTTCGCCGGGCGCGGGGATGTGCGGGGCGCGCACGATCAGGTCCGCGTTGACGCTGCCGACGACCAGGACGCTCATGCGTTTTCCGCGTCGCTGCTGAGCGTCATGGGGCCGTTGGGGGTGGCGCGTTCCAGGCGCCAGCCGGCGCGGGCGATGTCGCGCAGGGCGTTGTGGACGCGGACGGGTGTCTCGCCGAGTTCCGTGGCGAGGCCGCGCGCCGTCCACGTGGCGGGTTCGCGGGTGAGGCGCAGCAGCAGCGTCGCGGTGAGTTCGCTGGCGCTGCGGGCGGTGTTGGCGGTCGGCATGCGCCAACTGTATCGGATCAGTGCTCGGGCGGGCGGCGCGCGTCGGCCTCGTCGACGCCTTCGGTTTCCTGCGGGTAGCGTTGGCGCCACAGCTGCCAGCCTTCGTCGGGGAAGGCGCGTTTCGCTTCGGGCGCGAACAGTTGGGCGCCTTCGTGTTCAAGGTCGGCGTCGGGGGTGGGGATCACGTCGGTGTCCTGCATGGCGGGGTGGTCCGCCCATTTGATGAGGCGTCCGCTGCCGCCCCAGGGGTCGTCGGTGGCCCATACGATGCGCCTCACGCCGAGCAGGGCGCTGGCGCCGCCGCACATCAGGCAGGGTTCCAGGCTGGTGTAGAGCGTGAGGTGTTGCGGGTCCTTGAGTTTGCCAATCTGGAAGTACAGGTCCATTTCGGCGTGGGCGACGCTGGCGTCCCCGACGTGCTGGGGAGTCTGCGCTTCGCCGACGCGGTTACGGCCGCGCGCGATGATGTCGCCGTGTTCGTTGACGAGGACGGCGCCGACGGGGGCGCTGCCCTGCGTCTGCGCTTCGCGGGCGAGGCGCAGGGTTTCCTGCAGGTACGGGCGGTGGTCCATGCCCGGACTGTAGCGGGGTGGCGGCGCGCTCGCCTTTACGCGTCACTGGGGTTTGTCGTGTATGCCACCGGGCGCCTCGCGCGTCAGGGGGCGGGGGGGTCGCTGTCGGCGTCCACGACGGTGAGGGAGCGCAGCGTGGCGCCCTGGTGCCAGCCGTACTCCGGGCGACGGAAGCCGAGCGCTTCGGCGATGGCGCGGGCGGTGTCTTGGTCGGGTTCGCCGTCGAGCTGGAACAGCAGGAATCGGCGGCCCTGCCCGGCAATGCGGATGAACAGGTTGTCGCCGAGTTCGATCTGCTGGGTGCGGCCGGTGCGGTGCGCGCGGTCCAGCGCCTGACGGAGGGCCGTGCGGATGGGGACGGTGACGGTGGGCGGCAGCATGGGTCAGCGGGGTTCGGTGCGCAGGCCGACGAGCAGCATGTCCGCGAAGTGGTTGGCGATGCTGGTGGCGTCGAGCGTGCCGCCGGGGCGGTACCAGGTGTAGGTCCAGTTGACGGCGCTGAGCAGCAGGTACGCGGTCATTTTGACGTCGAGGTCGGCGCGCAGGACGCCCTTGCGGATGCCTTCCTGGACGAGTTCGCGGTAGAGGCGGTCGATGGTGTCGCGCCAGTCCGTGACTTTCTTGTATGCGTCCGGGGAGAGGTGCTTCCATTCGTGGAAGAACACCGTGGCGCTTTCGAGGTTGTGGGTGACGACTTCGAGGTGGCGGCGCATGGCTTCGCGAAGTTTGTCCTCGGGGCCCATGTCGGCGTCCTTGAGGGGCATGAGGGCGTCGTCGAACTGCCGGGCGGCCTGATCGACGATTTCCACGAGCAGTTCTTCTTTGCTGCTGATGTGGGCGTAGAGGCTGCCGCCCTGCATGCCGAGCTGGCTGGCGAGGTCGCGCATGCTGGTGGCGTGGTAGCCGCGTTCGCTGAAGAGTTGGCTGGCGACGTCGTGGATCTGTTCTCTGCGGCTTTTGGTGGACATGGCCTGTTCGCTTTCTGGGGTGGGTTGCCACGGGCGGGCCGGGCATGGGGTGGTGGCGTGCGGGTCAGGGGCCCGTTGAGGGGCCGGACCGGTGGTCGTGCGGGCACGCCAAACAAACGTCCATAAGGAAAGCGTACCACTGACGCGAAACGCTCAGGTGGGACAATGTTTACACCGGGTTCAAGAATACGGCGCGGGCCGGGGGGGGCACGCGGCGTTATAACGGAACACATGACCACCCAGGACCGCGCCCGCAGCGTCCGCGAGGCGGTGCGCCGCACGCCCGCGTACCCGTTCACGCCCATTGACGCGCCCATCAAGCTCGACCAGAACGAGAACCCGTACGACTTCCCGCCGGAACTCAAACGCCTCGCGCTGGAACGCGCGGCGGAGCGCGCCTGGAACCGGTACCCGGACCTCACTGCCGACACGCTGCGCGAGCGTATCGGCGCGTACGAGCAGTGGGACCCGGAAGGCGTCCTGGTCACGCCCGGCAGCAACGTCATCATCAAGCTCCTCACGGAACTCGCGGGCATCGGCCAGACAGTGCTGAGCGCCCAGCCGAACTTCACGGTGTACACCCTGGAAGCCAGCATGCTGGGCGCGCGCAGCGTGGGCGAGCCGCTGAACGCTGACTTCACCCTGCCCGAAGCGGCCCTCACGGCGCGCCTCGCGGACAGCGGCCCGGGCGTGTTCTACCTGACCCAGCCGCACGCCCCCACCGGCCACAGCGACGACGCCGCCGTCGTGGAGCGACTCGTGAACGCCGCCGGGGACGACTGGACGGTCGTGATCGACGAGGCGTACCACCAGTACAGCGGCACCGACTACCGCGACCTCGTGCGCGCGGCGCCGAACCGCCTGAGCCTGCGCACGTTCAGTAAGGCCTGGGGCCTCGCGGGCCTGCGCCTCGGGTACGCCCTGATGGACCCGGCGCTCGCCACGCACCTGCGCAAGCTCGTGAGCGCCTTCAACGTGAACACCCTCACGCAGGCGGCCGTGGAAGTCGCCCTTGAGCACCCCGCGTACGTGGCCGAGCGCGTCGCAGAGGCCGTCCGCGAGCGGGACCGAGTGATTGAGGCGCTGGCCGCGCACCCGACCTGGACGGTGTACCCGTCGCGCACGAACTTCTTCCTGGTGCGCACGCCCAACGCGGACGTCGCGTACCGCGCGCTGCTGACGCACGGCATTCTGGTGCGCCGGCAGGACAGCCTGCCCGGCCTCGCCGGCTGCCTGCGCGTGGGCGTCGGCACGCCCGCCGAGAACGACGCGTTCCTCGCGGCGGCGCTCAGCATCCAGGCGGAGTGATCCTCGGCGGCCGGGCGGCCCCCGCAGTGCGGGGGCCGCCCGGCCGCCGACCTTCAGCGTTTCAGGTAGTCGGGGATGAACAGCGTATGCGCGGCCTGCCCGCCGGTCCACACACCGGCGAGGCGCGCCTGGATGTACGAGTTCACGATGCCGCTGTACAGCACGGGCGGCAGGTCGCTGGACGGGTAGGTCAGGCGACGCCCGGCTTCCTTGATGGGAAAGCCGAGCGCGAGCGCCCCGACCAGCACGACGCCCAGCGCAAAGCCGCCCACGCCGCCGACGATCAGGTGCCACACCTCGCCGACCGGGTCGGGAATGGCGCGGACGCACGCGATGGTCGCGAGGAACGCCAGCACCAGCGCGATGACCGCCGCGACAATGGCGTTCGGGACGAGCAGGTTCGCGACGAGCACCGACACGATGCCCGCGAGGCCCCACACGCCGCCGATCAGGCCGCGGCGCATGCCGAGCGCCGTGACGCCCGCGAGAACCGTCACGAGCAGCGCGTCAAACCAGGTAATCACGCCCTCAGTGTAAAGGGTGATGCCGTGCGGAGCGTGGGAGTTTCGTACACTGCGGCATGATTCGCGTCCTGCTCGCTGACGACCATGCCCTGTTCCGTCAGGGCCTCAAGAGCCTTCTGGAGAGTGAAGGGATGCGCGTGATCGGTGAGGCCGCGAACGGCCGCGAAGCCATCCGCTACGCCGCCGACACGCACCCCGACGTGATCCTGATGGACATTCAGATGCCCGAACTCGACGGCGTGAAGGCCACGCAGAGCATCCTGGAGATCGACCCGAACGCCAAGGTCATCATGATCACCATGTACCGCCAGGACCGTTACGTGTTCGAGGCGGTGAAGGCGGGCGCGCGCGGCTACGTCCTCAAGGACGCCGACGCGAGCACCCTGCTGGACGCCATTCAGCGCGTGGCCGGCGGCGAGGCCCTGCTCGACGCCGACATGGCGCAAAACGTCCTCGACGACTTCCGGGACAAACGCGAGGTGCTGCCGAGCGAGAAGCACGCGGACCTGAACGAACGCGAGACGACCATCCTGAAGCTGCTCGCGCAGGGGTACAGCAACCAGGACATTGCGCTGCGGCTGGACATCAGCGAGAAGACCGTCCGCAACCGCCTGTCGGAGATCTTCACGAAGCTCCAGCTGAACAACCGCACGCAGGCGGCGCTGTACGCGATTCGTGAAGGCATCGCGAACCTCGATTGAGCGCGGCGTTCGTGACGCTGTTCGCGGCGAGGCGCGGGCGCAGACCCTAGCATGAGGGCGTGAAGAAACGATCTCAGGGCGCGCGCCCGGCCCTGCCCGCGCGCGAACGGCCGTACCTGGCGGGGTGCGGGCGCAGCTGGCCGCTCACGAGTGACGCCGCGGACCTCGCGTTCACGGCGCTGGACTTCCCGGACTGCCCGGCGTGTACGCACCGCGTGGAGCCCGACGGCGGCCCGGCGTTCTGCACGCTGCGGCCCCAGGGAACGGCGCATCCGTTCGCGGCGCTCGCGGACCTCGCGTGGCCAGACTGACCGGCGGCGCGGCCTTCCTGGCGGCGGTGCGCGCGCGCGGCTTCCCGGGGGTGGCGGCGCTGGTCGTTGAGGACCTCCACCGGGGCGAGCGGCTGGTGGAGCTTCAGGGTGCGCGGGCGTTCCCGGCAGCGAGCACCATCAAGGTGCCGCTGCTGGTCCATGCGCTTCAGCGGGTGCAGGCGGGGGCGCTGAACTTGGGGGCACGCGTGCCCGTCCCGGCGGACGCGCGCGTGCCCGGCGCGGGCGTGCTGCACGAACTGGACGGGGGGCTCGCGCCGACCGTGCGGGACCTGCTGACCCTCATGATCGTGGTGAGCGACAACACCGCCACGAACCTCGTGATCGACCTGCTGGGCGAGGCGGCGTTCAACGCGTGGCTGCAGGCGGAGGGTTTGCGGGGCACGCATCTGGTGGGGCCGCTGCAACGGCCGCCGCACCTTCAGAACCCCGCGCAGCGCCGCGGCGAGCGGAACCGCACGTGCGCGGACGATCAGGTGACGCTCCTGAGTCGCTTGGCCCGGGGTGAACTGCTGAATCCCGAGCTGACGGCCCTGGCGTTGGACGTGCTGTCGCGTCAGCAGGTGCGGCCAATACTGGCGCGGCACCTGCCGTACACCGTGGACGGGACCCTCAGCGTGCGCGTGGCGAGCAAGAGCGGGGAGTTGCGCGGCGTGCGCCATGACGTGGGGGTGGTGTGGCTGCCCCGGCCGCTGGTCGTGGCGGTTCTCAGTGAGGGCGGCGCGGACGCGCGGGAGCACCCGGACAACACGGACGAGCGTGCGCTCGCAGGGGCGCTCTGGCCCGTGCTGGACGCACTCGGGCATACCGTGCCAGGGGACATTCTTCCTGAATGACGAAAGGTACAGTAAGTGTCATGGGCGTGGTGTACATGCAGGCTGGGTTTTACCCGGCTGGGCGGGCGTCGGGCGCATCTGGGGCCCGTGCTATGCTGACACCCACAGGCACGGAAGGTGCCCCGTTTACATTATGAGTGAAGCGACAGTAAGGGAGAGACATGGAACGGAATGACGCGGTCATGCCAGCGGTCGCCATCGTGATCGCGGCCATTATGTGGGTGCTGCTGCTGTTCATTTTCGGGGGCGAAACCGCCGCGCCGAAAGTGGAAGTGACCCCGCAGGCGATCCAGGCGGCGGAGAAGGAATGGCCCACCCTCGGTAAGCAGGTCTACGAGAAGGTCGCCGGCTGCCAGGGCTGCCACGGCGCGAACGGTCAGGGCGGCGCCGGCCCGAAACTCGCGGGTGCCGAAGAGATCATCAAGGACCCGAGCCTCCCCGTGAGCCGCGTCGAGAAGGGCAAGGGCGCCATGCCCGCCTTCGGCGACAAGCTCAAGGAAAACGAGATCCTGGCGGTCGTGAACTACATCCGCAACAGCTGGGGCAATAAGGCGGAAATCGTCACGCCCGCGACGCTCGCGGCGGCGGCGGCCACCGTCAGCCCCGAAGTGCTGCGCGTACGTTCCCGCATCGTCCCGGAAGAAATTCACCTGCCGGAAGTGTTCCTCGTGACGTTCATCGTGCTGCTGCTCACCTACGGCGCGATCGGCCTGTACAGCTACTGGGCTGAAGGCGAAGAGCTGCACCCCGGCATCCACAAGACCCGCAGCGGCACCGGCGCGATGGTCGCCATGGTCGCCACGCTCGCCGGCACCGTCCTGTTCAGCGTGCTGTTCGTGCGCCAGATGGTGATCGACCTGCGCGGCTGGGGCGCCGACACGCCCGTGATGCCCAACGTGCCCATCGAAGGCTTCTACGCCGCCATGGTCGTGATCCTGCTCGGCATCGCGGTGGGCCTGTACAAGAAGTACTTCATGGACGACGAAGTGCTCGTCGAGGACGCCAGCGGCGAGTTCCCCTGGTAAGGCGCGAGGAGAGAGAATGACGAAGTTTAAACGCGTGGACCCGGAAATCAGCCGGCGCAAGTTCATCAACATCGCGCTCGGCACCACCGCCGCCGTGGGGGGCGTCAGCCTGATCACCGCGCTCGGCAGTGTCCGCCCCGTCAACCGCATCACGCCCGGCAAGCTGCCCGCCATCCCCGGCGACATCCTGGTGTACGCCGACGGCGACAAGGCCGGCCAGCCCATCCAGGACGCCGACCTCGGCATCAAGGCGACGCGCGCGTGGCCGCAGGGCAAGGACAAGGACGGCAAACCGCTCGTGAAGAGCGAGGAGCCGAACAACCTGCTGCTCGTGTTCAAGTTCGCGGAAAGCGACCTGAAGGCCCCCACGGACCTGAAGGGCGTCGTGGACGGTGTGGTGGCGTACAGCGCCATCTGCCAGCACCTCGGCTGCCAGGTCGGCGACAACAACGAGGTGCCCGGCACGCTGCTGTGTCCGTGCCACTCCGGCGCGTACGACCCGAAACAGGGCTGCAAGGTCATCGGCGGGCCACCCCCGCGCCCGCTGCCGCAGCTGCCCATCAAGCAGGAAGGCGGTCAGTACATTGCCGCCGGTCCGCTGGAGTTCGCGTACTTCGGCACGACCGACACCGACTTCGAGAAGCTCGTCAAGGAGGCTGAAGGGACATGAACCAGTGGCTGGACGAACGTCTGCACATCTCGCGCCTGAACGATAAGTTCCTGCGCAAAGCCTTCCCGGTGCACCACAGCTTCTTCCTCGGTGAGATCACGCTGTTCGCGCTGATCGTCCTGATCATCACCGGCATCCTGCTGGCGCTCAGCTACGAACCGAGCGCGCAGCTGGTCAAGCACCCGTTCGACCCGGGCGCCGCGCAGGTGCCCGCCGCGTACGCCTCCGCCCTGAAAATCAACGCCATGCCGTTCGGTGACATGCTGCGCCGCATCCACCACTGGATGGCGAACATGATGATGGGCGCCGCGATCCTCCACCTGATGCGCATCTACTTCACGGGCGCGTTCAAGAAGCCCCGCGAAATCAACTGGTGGATCGGCATGCTGCTGCTGATCTTCACGGCGCTCACCGCCGTGACCGGCTACAGCCTCCCCTACGACAACTTCGCCTTCACCACCCTCAAGGTGATCGTGGGCATCGTGGGCAGCATCCCCTGGATCGGCGAATGGGCCAGCCAGGCCGCGTTCGCCGGGAAGTTCCCCGGTGAGGGTCTGATCCCCCGCGTGTACGGCTACCACATCATGCTGCTGCCCGGCATTCTGCTCGCGCTGACCGCCGCGCACATGCTGATCATGATCAAGCAGAAGCACACGCAGCCGCAGTACGCCAAGCGCGTCGCGTACAAGAAGATCGTGGGCGTGCCGCTCAGCACGCAGCAGACGCCCATCATGATCATGCTGGCGCTGCTGTTCACCGGCCTGGTGATCCTGTTCGCGGCGTTCATTCCCGTGCACCCCGTGGAAGTCATCGGCCCGCCCAGCAACCAGTCGCCCATCGTGAAGCCGGACTTCTACCTGCTGTGGGTCTTCGGGATCCTCGCGATCCTCCCCGGCAACCTGGAATTCCACTTCCTCGGCGGCGTGTTCAACGCGGAATTCCTCGGCGGCATCGTGATGCCCACGATGATCCTGCTGCTGATGTTCGCCGTGCCGATGTTCGACAAGAGCAAGGAAAACCTGTACTACGCCGAGAACCCCACCAACCACCCCGTGCGCCTCGCGGCCGGCATCGCGTTCTTCACGCTGATGATCGTGTGGTCCGTGGCAGGGTACAAACCGGAACTGGTGAACTCCCGCATCCTCACGAACGACAACGCCAACGGCATCCTGTGGGGCCTCGCCATTGTCCTGCCCATCGTGATGTACTTCGTGACGATCGGCATCGTGCGCGGCATCCGCAAGCTCCGCGAAGCGGACGAGCGCGAAACGCACGCCGCCGCCGCCGACGACTGAGCCTCCCCTCCCCTGCCAGCCCGAACGATGTTCGGGCTGGCTTCTGTTGGCTCGGCCCGCAGGACTAGAATGAAGACGTGAAACAACTCATGCTCATGGGCACGGCGCTGCTGCTCGGCAGTTGCGGCACCCTGAATTTCTCCACGCCCGTCACGTCGTACGTGGCGCTGGGTGACAGCATCACCGCCGGGTACCAGTCGACCTCGCTGACCGCCGAAGGGCAGCGCAGCAGTTACGCCGTGCTGTTCGGCCAGCGTGCGGGCGTCACCGCCCACAGCCCCGAAGGCAAAGGTCCCGGCTGCCCACCCCCTCCAGGCAAAACCGCCACCGCCGACTCGTGCGTGCGTGCGAACCCGGACGCGGTCGTCACGAACTTCGCCGTGCCGGGCGCGAAGGTCGCGGACCTGCTGAACAGCAGCGTCGCCACCTTCCAGGGCAAGAGCGCGTCGGCCGCCGCGCTGTACAACCTGATCCTGGGGCCGCAGGACACGCAGGTCACCGCCGCAGTGAAAGCCAAGGCGCAGTTCCTGACCGTGTGGATCGGCGCGAACGACGTCCTGGCCGCCACCCTGGCGGGCACCCCGTCGGGCGCGACGCCGCCCGCCACGTTCGAGAACGACTACCGGAAGCTGCTGGACGGCCTGAAGCCCAGCGGCACCATCATCGTGCCATTCACGGTGCCGGACGTGACGAGCGTGCCGTTGCTCGTGCCCGCGGCGCTGGCGTTCAAGCTGGGCCTGGGCGACGCAAGCTGCGAGAACAGTGTAAATAAGGTGAACCTGGGCGTCGCCCAGCAACTGAAGCCCATGAGCTGCGCGGACGACGCCCCGGGCGTCCTGAGCCCTGCAGAGCTGAAGACCGCCACGGACACCGTCGAGGCGTACAACAGCAGCATCCGCAAGCTGGCAGCGGAGCGCGGCCTGCGCGTGTTCGACGTGAACCCGACCCTCCACGCCCTCAACGGCGCGTACGATCCCACGGCGCCGCAGACTCCATTCGGCCCGAACTTCAGTCTGGACGGCGTGCATCCGTCCAGCAGCGCGCACGCGAAGTTCGCGGTGACGCTCGCGCAGTTCTTCAACAGCACGTTCGGCACGCGCGTCCGGGTGAACTGAGCGGCGGTCCTGGGAAGGGGCAGGGCATGGCCGATGAGCTGGAAGGGTGGCTGGCGCGTCTCGCGCGCGTGCACGGCCTGAACGCGCATGACGTGCACGCCGCACCGGAGGAGCGGGTGCGGGCGTTCACGCAGGCGGTTGTGGAGGAGCTCGCGGCCCGCGGACGGCTGGACGGTCCACAGACGCTGGGTTGCTACGCAGTCCGCCGTTCCAGCGAGCATTGAGGCGGTGGGGCCGCTGGGCCCCACCGCCTCGCTAGCGGGACCGCGAGCGTTTGGTCAGATGACGGATGGCGTGCGCCGCTGCGCCCGGTAGGCTCGGGGCGTGCGTACTCGGGCCCTGCCGCTGCAGGCGGGCCCGCGGGCACTCTGGAGGACATGGCATGGAGCATCAGCTCGTTCACGTGGGGCCGCAGTCGTACATCGAGATTCACGGGGCGGGGCGACCCCTGCTGACCGAGCAGGACGCCCTGGACCTTGTCGGGCTGAGCTGGGCGCAGGGTACGCCGCGCGTCCTGTTGCACCGGGAGGTGTTCACGGCGGCGTTCTTCGATCTGCGTTCGGGCCTGGCGGGCGCGTGCCTGCAGAAGTTTACGAACTATGACCTGAAGGTCGCGGCGGTCATCCCTGACCACGCGGGGCAGGGGGAGCGGTTCCGGGAGATGGCGGGCGAGGCGAGTGCCGGGCGGACGTTCGCGGTGTTCGCCGACCGTGAAGCTGCGGAGGCGTGGCTGCTCACCTGAGCGGGTGTTGAGGGGCGCATGACGGCTGCGCGTGCGGGCAGTAGAATGCTGCACTGACAGCGGCGTGCTCGTCGCCCGCGCCGCGCAGGCGGTGTCGGGACGGGCCGCTGCGCGCACGCGCCCCACCGTGGGCGAGAGGGAGCAACAATGGCCGGTCACAGCAAATGGGCTCAGATCAAACGCAAGAAGGGCGCGAACGACAAGAAGCGTTCCGCCATCATCAGCAAGCACATCCGCGCCATCACGGCGGCGGTGCGTTCGGGTGGTAGCGGTGACCCCGCAGCGAACCTCAGCCTGAAGAACGCCATTGCCGCGGCGAAGACCGACACGGTCCCGGCGGACAACATCGAGAACGCCATCAAGCGCGCGGTGGGCAGCGGCGAGGGCGGCACGGAGTACAAGGAGGCCACGTACGAGGGGTACGGGCCGGGCGGCACCGCCATCTACATCGAGACGCTCACGGACAACCCCACGCGGACGGTAGCGGAGGTGCGCGCGGTGTTCAACAAGCGCGGCGGCAGCCTCGGCACGAGCGGTTCGGTCGCGTGGCAGTTCGAGAAGAAGGGCGTGCTGATGCTGAATGACGCGTCCGAAGCGGCGCAGGAAGCGGCCATTGAGCACGGCGCCGAGGACTTCTCCGAGGCGGAGGACGGCCTGGAGGTGACGACGGCGCCCACGGACCTGCACGCGGTCAGCGAGGGGCTGAGCGGGGCGGGCTTCGCGGTGGAGAGCGCGCAGATCACCATGGTGCCGAGCAACACCGTGAGTGTGTCCGGCGAAGACGCGCGCAAGCTGATGGTCATGATCGAGGCGCTCGAGGACCTCGATGACGTGCAGAACGTGTACAGCAACGCGGAGTTTCCGGAGGACTTCGAGGGCTGAGCGCAGGGCGTTCAGGGCGGGCGGGTGCGGAGGCGCCCGCCCGCTTGTCGTGGGCGCACGCGGCTTATCGTGACGTTCATCTCGACGGGCGGGGCGTGGGCGTGACATGCTGTGCGGGTGTTGATTCAGTCCGTGCGCTTCGACGGTTCCCCCCGGCTTCACGCCATGATGACGGACGCGCCCCTTCCGGTGGGCGCGCGCGCAGTCGTGCAGGGCAAGCGCGGGCCGGAAGTGGCCACCGTCCGCACCGGCCCCACCCCCCGCAGCGAGGACGGCCGCTACGGCATGATCCTGCGCGAGGCGACGCCCGAGGACCTGGAGCGCTGGGCGGAGCTGGCGCGCGAGGCCGAGGACCTGAAGTGGTTCCTGCGTGCGCGGGTGCGCGCGCGCGGCATCGCGGCGAAGGTCGTGGCGGTGGAGTTCACGCTCGACGGGAACCTCGTGACGATCAGTTACAGCGCGGAGGAACGCATCGAGCTGGGCAGCCTGATTGCGGACGTGCGCGGCCACACGCGCGCGAAGGTGAATTTCGCGGCAGTCGGGCCGCGCGAGCAGGCAATGATGATCGGGACGCTCGGGGCGTGCGGCCGCGAGAACTGCAGCAGCAACCACCTGCAGGAGTTCGCACCGGTGAGCATCCGCATGGCGCGCGATCAGCAGCTGCCGCTGAACCCGGAGAAGCTGAGCGGGCCGTGCGGGCGGCTGCTGTGCTGCCTGCAGTACGAGCACGGGCAGTACCAGGACCTGCTCAAGGAGATCCCGCGCAAGAACGCACGCGTGTGCCATACGGAGAGTGGCGCGTGCGGGAAGGTCACGAAGCTGCATCCGTTGACGGGCAGCGTGGACGTGTACACCGACGAGGGGCTCCTGGCGAACGTCCCGGCGAGCGCGCTGACCGTCCTGAAAGGCGAGGCGAACGGCGGCGCGGGCGGCGGGAAGGCCAAGGAGCGCCGCGAACGCCCGGAACGGGAGCGCTGAGCGCAGGCTTGCGTGCCCCGGCGGCCTCTGCTATCATTCGCGGGCGTCAAGGCGCGCGGGTCCTTAGCTCAGCCTGGTAGAGCGTCGGTCTCCAAAACCGCAGGTCGTAGGTTCGAATCCTTCAGGGCCCGCCAAACGCCCCCCACCCTCACGGGTGGGGTTCTTTTTGGCCTTCGAGCGTGGCGACGCGCCCTTCGAGTTCGTGCACGCGGCGCAGCAGCGCGGCGAACACCAGGGCGTAGTGGTCGTAGAGTTTCGGGCGTTCCATGCGGGCCTCGCCGGTCATCCAGGCGTCAAGGAGCCGTTCGGCTTTCGTGAGGATCTCGTCGTCGGGCACGTCACGGTACGAACGGCCGGCCAGGATGGTCTTCGCGAAGTTCAGTTCGTCGCTCATGGGCCCTATTGTCGCGCGTGTCCCGCTGCGCCGCGTGATGCGTTCGGTACACTCCGCGCATGACTCAAGACTTCATGCATGGTGGCGTGCGCGTGCAGACGGTGCCGACCGGGCCGGTGCAGGCGAACGCCGCGCTGGTGACGGACGCAAACGGCGAGGGCTTCCTGATCGACCCGGGTGACAACGCCGAAACGCTGCTGCGCCTCGTGGAACAGGCGGGCGCGCGCGTGCGCGGCGTGCTGCTCACACACGCGCACTTCGACCACATCGGCGCGGTGCAGGCCGTGCGGACGGCGCTGAGCGTGCCCGTACACCTGCACGACGATGACCTGCCGCTGTACCGGGCGGGCGCGACGTCGGCGGGCCGCTGGGGCATTCCGTTCACGCAGCCGGAGGACCCGGACGCCGCCATCGCAGACGGGCAGGTGTTCGAGGCGGGCGGCGTGCGCCTGACCGCGCGGACCCTGCCGGGGCACGCGCCCGGGCACGTGGTGTTCGTCGGAGACGGCTTCGTGATTGCCGGGGACACGCTCTTCCAGGGCGGCATCGGGCGCACGGACCTGCCGGGCGGGAACCACCCGTTGCTCCTGCGCGAGCTGGCGCGGGTCCTGCTGAGCCTGCCGGACGACACGGTCGTGTACCCCGGGCACGGGCCGCGCACGACGGTCGGGGCTGAGAAAGCCAGCAACCCGTTCCTGCGCTGAGCGTCACCTGACGCGTCTGACGGCGCGTGCGGAGGGGAGTGTCAGGGGGCCCTGACACTCCCCTGACCGCATCCCGAAGAATGAGGGTTGATGAGCCACATCGTCGTGATAGAAGACGAACATACCGTGCGCGATGTGCTGCGCTTTCACCTGGAGCGTTCCGGGCTGCGCGTCTCCGCGTTCGAGACGGCCGGCGCAGCGCTGGACGCCCTTGCCAGTGCCGACGCGCTGGTCCTCGACTGGATGCTGCCCGGCGAGAGCGGCCTGTCGTTCCTGCGCCGCCTGCGCGGCGACAGCGACCTGCGCCGCCTCCCCGTGCTGATGCTCACCGCGCGCGCCGCCGAAGCGGAACGCGTGGAGGGCCTGGAAAGCGGCGCGGACGACTACCTCACCAAGCCGTTCAGCGCCGCGGAACTCGTGGCGCGCGTGCGCGCCCTGCTGCGCCGCACGCAGACGGACGCCCCGAACAGCATCGAGAACGGCCCGCTCACCATTGACGTGAGCGCCGCCGAGGCGCGCCTGCGCGGCGGTCGCCTGAACCTCACGCGGCGCGAATTCGACCTGCTAGCGTTCCTGGCGCTCAACCGCGGGCGCGTGTACGGCCGCGCGGAACTGCTGGACCGCGTATGGGGCGCCGACTTCCTGGGCGGGGAGCGCACGGTGGATCAGCACGTCACGCAGCTGCGCGCGCACCTCGGGGATGACCCGCAGGCGCCACAGTTCCTGGAGACGGTGCGCGGCAAGGGCTACCGCATGCGGGTGTGGGACGCGTGATGCACGCCGCTGCGCCGGTGCCGGGCCCGTGGCTGGACGCGCTGCCGCAGGCGGTGCTGCTGCATGAACATGGGCGCGTCACGCACCTGAACGCGGCGGCGGTGCGCCTGTGGGGCGTGCCGCTGGAACGCGCGTGCGGTCGCCCGCTGATGGAGGTCGTGCGCCGCCACACCCTGGAAGCCCTCGCGGAACGCGGCGGCGAACTGGAGCTGGAGGCGAGCGGCCGGGCCCTGAAGTGCATGGCGGTGCCGGGCGCGCTCATCGTGGACGACGTGACGGACCTGCGGCGCCGCGAAGCGGAACTGCGCGAGGCCGCCGCGATCCTGTCGCACGAGTTCCGCACGCCGGTCGCGGCCATCAAGGGCGTGCTGGAGGCGCTGGAGTACGAGATGCCCATGGAGATGCAGCGCAGCTTCGTGCGCCAGGGCCTCGCGGAGGCGGAGCGGCTGGTGCGCCTCGTCGATGACCTTGCGGTGGGGTTTCGGCCCACGCGGGCGCGCACGCAGCCGCTCGCGGAGAGCGTGGCGCGCGCGGAACGGCTGCTCGGCGCGGACCTCGCGGCGAGCAGCGTGCGCCTTACCCGCGAAGGGGACGCGCTGGTCCGCGCGGACCCGGACAAGCTGCTGCAGGTCCTGCTGAACCTCGTGGAGAATGCTGCGCGGTACGGCCCGCGTCCCGGCACGGTCCGCGTGGAGGCGCGCGAACGGGGGCAGTGGGTGGAGGTGGCCGTGCTGGACGACGGCCCGCCCATTCAGGACACCGAGGACCTGTTCCGCGCGCACACGCGCGGGAAGGGCGCGACCGGCAACGGCAGCGGCATGGGGCTGTACATCGTGCGCAGCATCGTGCAGGGGTGGGGCGGTCAGGCGTGGGCGGAACGCCGCGGGAGCGCGAACGCGTTCGCGTTCACGGTGCCGACGGCGTGAGGGTTCCCCGCGCGGTAACGCCGTCCCTGACGCGCGGCGCGGGCGGCACATGGTACATTCGCCGGGCGAACGCGCCCGTGCGTGCGTGGGCCCTGAGGCCCGAGGAGTGACTGAGCATGCGTGAAGCCCTGGACCAAGACCTGCGCGCCCTGACCGTCGGCGCGCTCGAGATGATCGCAACGGTGGAGCGCATGCTGCCGCTGGCGGGTGCTGTGCTGCTGAACCGCGACACCGCGAGGCTCGAGGATGTCCGCGCACTGGACCGGGAAGTGGACGAGCAGGAACGCCGCATCGAGGCGGAATGCCTGCGCGCCATTGCCCTGCACCAGCCGGTCGCGCGGGACCTGCGCCTGATCGCGCTGATCCTCAAGAGCCTGTCGGACATCGAGCGGATGGGCGACTACGCGGTGCACGTCGCGGAGGACGGCGCGGACCTCGCGCAGGCGCCCGCGCTGAAGAAGTACGTGAACCTCGCGCGGATGCTGGAGCGCCTGCAGGAGATGATGGTGAGCCTGCGGGGCGCCATCGAGACGCGCGACGTGGACCGCGCCAGCGCGACGCGCGCCATGGACGACGAGGTTGACGACCTGTACGAGCAGATTCAGCGCGAGCTGGTGACGTACATGCTGGAGGACCCGCGCACCATCAGCAAGGCGCTCACGCTGATGCGGGTGGGCCGCAGCCTGGAACGCATCGGCGATCACGTCGAGAACGTCGCGGAGCGCGTGAACTACTGGGTGACCGGCGACCGCGTCCACTGAAGCGCAGGCTGCACGTGGGCGGGGGCTTCCCCGCCCACGTCGCGCGACTGGCCGCGCGCTCACTGCGCCGTGGGCCGGCCCGCAGGGTGCCCCCACTGCGGGGCTGGTCCGCAGGCTCTAAGCTGAGCGCGCATGTCGCGCGCACCTCGCCCTTCGTCTGCCGCTCGGCGCGTGGCCGGGCTGCTGGCGCTGCTGGCCGTGAACGTCGGCGCGGCGCAGACGCTCACGCCGACGCTGCGCGTGGTGGGCACCGCCGCGCCGTGGGTGGACGGCGCGACGTACCGGGGGCGTTCGCCGGGCGCGGCCGCCCGGGACCTGTACGCGGGCCGCGCGGACGTGGCGCTGGTTTCGTCGCCCCTGCCGCCGCCGCCCGGCGGACGGCGGACGCTGGCGGTGCCGGTGGGGGTGTTCGCGGTGCGCGTCGCGTACCGCCTGCCGGGCGTGACGCTGCGCCTGAACGTGACGACCCTCTGCCGGTTGCTGGACGGGACCGTGCGGGTGTGGAACGCGCCGGAGGTGCAGGCCCTGCAGGCGCCCGGCGTGACGCTGCCGGCCCTGCCGGTGCTGGTGAGTGCCCGCACGGACGCGAACGGCGCGAGTTTCGCGGTGGCGCAGGCGTGCGTGCGGGCAGGCGCGTGGCCGCGCGCGCGCCTGAAGGCCACGTGGACGGGCGGGGCGGCGTTCACGCCAGGCAGCGCCGAGGCGCAGGCGCGCAACCTGGACCTGCCAGGGGCGCTGGCGGTGCGCGGTCCGGGCGCGCTGCCCGCAGGGGTGGGCGTGGCGCGCCTGCGCAGCCCGGACGGTGTGGACGTGCCGCCCACGCCGGCGCTGGGGTTCGTGGGGACGCCGGGCGCGCGTTCGGGGCTGCCGCGCACGCCATTCGGGCTGCTGCCGAGCGCGAACGCGCCGGGCGCGTACCCGCTGCGGGGGCTGCTGTGGGCGGTGACGCTCGCGGATCAGGCGTACGGCGGGCGGACAGAGGCGCGCGCGCGCGCGGTGCAGGCGTGGCTCGGGCAGTTGCGCGCGGCCGACCATGCAGAGTTCGCGGGCATCCCGGCGCCGCAACGCTTCCCGATTCGCCTGACGTTCGGGGGCCGGGCACTCACCGGCCCGAACGTGAGGGAACGCTCAGGTCTGTCCCAGGGGACGCTCAGCGCCAACTCAGGTGACGGCAGGGCGGGCCCCGAAGACTGAGAGCAGGCGTTTCCGGCCTGAAAGGAGTCCCACTTTGGCCGCCCCCACCTTCCAGCCCGATACCCCCGCAGCGCCCACGGCCGCTGTGGTGCCACAGGTGGCGCGCGGCGCGCGGCTGGCCGCGCTGGACGCGTGGCGCGGCCTGACCGTCCTGCTGATGCTGCTCGTGAACAACGTGGCGCTCGACTGGCGCACGCCGAAGGAGCTGATGCACGCGCCGTGGGGTGGGGGGGCCACCCTGGCGGATCTGGTGTTCCCGTGGTTCCTGTTCTGCGCGGGGACGGCGCTGCCGTTCTCGCTGGCGAGCGCGCGCCGCGCGGGCGTGCGAGGGTGGGCCCTGGTCCGCAAGCTGCTGACCCGAACGGTGCTGCTGTACCTGGTGGGCGTGGTGTTGGTGAGCGCCGTGGCGCACCGCCTGACGTTCGGGCTGGGGGTGCTGCAGCTGATCGCGCTGGCGTCACTGCTGGGCGCGGCGGGGGCGCAGCTGCGGGTGGGGGCGCGCATGGTGCTGGCGGCGGCGCTGCTGGTGGGGTACGCGGCGGTGCTGCTGCTCACGCCGGTGCCGGGCGTGGGCGCGGGGGTACTGGAGGAAACGCGGAACGCCGTGCAGTACCTGAATCAGACGTTTCTCGCGCCGCTGGGCGTGCGCGGCCTGTTGTCGGTGCTGCCGACGGGCGCGCTTGTGCTGCTGGGCAGCGTGGCAGGAGAGTGGGCGCGCCGTACGGACGGTGTACCGCGGCTGCTGGCGCTCGGCGCGGCCCTGAGCGCGCTGGGGTTCGCGTGGGGGGCGTTCATGCCCATCAACAAGCCGCTGTGGACGCCGCCGTACATCCTGCTGGGCGCAGGCCTGGGCACCCTGGGGCTACTTGCCTGCCTGCTGGTGGAACGCGGCGGGCGGGGGCGCAGCCTCACGCCGCTGGTGGCTGCCGGACGCAACGCGCTGCTGGCGTACGTCGCGCCGATCCTGGTGAAGACCTGGGTGCTGCAGGGGTGGCAGGTCCGCTGGACCGGGCGGGACGCCAGCATGCAGGACGCGCTGCTGGGCCTCGCGCGTGGGCATCTGGGGTTGTGGTGGGGCGGGTGGCTGTACACGCTGGGGTACGTGGGGGCCGTGTGGGTGGGGTTGTGGTGGCTGTACCGCCGGGGCGTCACCTGGAAGCTTTGACGTGCCGGGCGGGTGAGGACAGCGGCTGCGGGCGTTCAGGCGGCCTTCATGCAGGTGCGCTGTAGTGTGGGCATGGTGCGCCCTGTGCCCGGAGGTCGGATGCGTGTGATGAGGTCCTTGACGGTGGTTCTGCTGGTGGGGGCCCTGACGAACGCGTCGGCGGCCGGGCCGGACGCGGCGTACGCGTGGGGCAGTGAGGCCTTCGTGGCGCTGGAGCGGACCTCGGAAGCTGCGACGAACGCCCCGCAGGCTGACTTCACGGCGTGGTTCTCGGCAGCGTACGCCCGCACGCCCGCCGCGCGACTGCCGGGCTGGCCGACGCTGGACGGCGCGCTGAGCGCGCGCCGCGCGGCCCTCGCGGCGGAACGCGATCTGGCACGGCGCGCGGCCCTCGCGCGTGAAACGGCGGCGTGGCTGCACCACACGGTGAAGGTCATCATTCCGAAGTTCAGCCTCACGCAGGGGTTCGAGTTCACCAATGCCGTGCGGTACGGGACGCGGCAATGCCTGCTGCAGTCCGTGGTGCTCGCGGCGCTCATGCAGCGCGTGGGGCTGGACGCCGGTATCGCGATGGTCTGGAAGAACGAGCGCGGGCAGGAAAGCAACCTCGGGCACGTCGTGACGGTCCTGCGCCTGCCGGGCGGGCGGGACGTGCTGGTGGACGCGTCGGACCCGCAGCCGTTCATGCGGCATCAGGGCCTGCTGGTCCGCGTGCCGCGCGGCGGGGGCCACGCGTACCGGTTCGTGGCGCCGCGCTACGCGTCGGACGGCAGCATCACCGCGTACGTGGACCCGTCCGGGCGGGCGGTGCCGCCCGCGCAGGTGGGGTGGCTGGACGGCGCGTACGTCCGCTCGCAGTTCGAGTACTACCGCGGGGAGCGCGCGCCGGGCGGGTTCATGGGCCCGAGCACGCCTGCGGGCCTGAACGCGTCCGCGCAGCACCTGCGCCGCGCGGCGCAGGAGAGCGCGCAGAACCCGCTGGCGGCGCTGGTGCTGGCGCACGTGGAACGCAAGCAGGGGCAGCTGGTGGCGGCGCGCGCGCAGTACGTGCGCGCCGCGAACCTGTACCGCGCGGCGGGGCACGTCCCGGCGGGGGTGCGCGCGGCCCTCGCGTGGGCGCAGGGCCAGACGCAGGAGCAGGGCCAGTGACGGTCCGCGCGCGGGCGGCCCGTGCGCTGCTGCTGACGGCGGCGCTGCCGGTCGCGGTGGCCGCGCCGGTCACGCCTGTGCGCCTGAGCCCGCCGCCGCTGGTGCAGCCCGCGCGGCCCGGCGCGGTGCTGCCCGGGCAGGTGCAGCCGCTCGCGCCGCACACGCACGTGGCGCGTCCGCTTCCGCAGGTGCTGCTCACGCCGCGCGTTCCGCAGGTGCGCAAGGTCGAGTACGACTCGAATGGGTTCATCGAGGCGGCGCACGCAGTGGTGCTGGTGGGGCCGACCGAGCGGGCGCACCTGCGGACGCTGGCGGCGCTGGTGGCGCGCCGGACGCTGGACGCCCGACCGTCCCTGGCGGAAGTGGACGTGAGCGTGTACGACCGCGCGGCGTACGGCGGGTTCGGCGGGCCGTTGCCGCTGTTCACCGCGAGCGTGCCGCGTGAGCGGCTGGACGACTTCGTGCGGTACGCCGGGAACGCCGGAGCGTACGAGCGCGCCTGGACGAACCCCGGGCGCGAGCCGACGCGGGCGCCGCTGGAAGCGCCGGAACGCACGCTGTCGTTCCTGGGAGGCTCGTCGGAGCTGCTGCGGCAGCAGGTGCAGCAGGCCGTGTCGCAGTTCATGGGGGGCGTGCACGGCGGGTTGTTCTTCAAAGGGGACAGCCGCAGTCAGCTCGCGGCGCTGACGTTCGATGACGCGCCGCACCCGCTGTACGCGCCGCTCGTGCTGGATACCCTGCGGCGCGCGGGCGTGCACGCGACGTTCTTCTGCATCGGCCGGAACGCCGAGGCGTACCCGTATTTCGTGCGTGACATGGTCGCGCAGGGCCACGAGGTCGCGAACCACACGTACCATCACGTGCGCCTGCCGGAGCTCAGCGCCGCGCAGGTCCGCGAGGAGCTGTCGCAGGCCAACGCGGTCCTGCAGGGCATCACGGGGCGGCCCGTACGGTACTTCCGCCCGCCCGGCGGGGAGTACAGCGCGCAGACGCTGCGGGTCGCGGAGGCGCTGGGGCTGGTCACGACGTTCTGGACGGACGACCCGGCGGACTTCACGAATCCCGGCGACGCCGTCCTGCAGGAGCGCCTGCTCAAGCACCTGCGCGCGGGCGGCATCGTGCTGCTGCACGACAACGCGCCGCAGGCGCTGCGGGTGCTGCCGGCGTTTCTGGAGCTCGCGCGGGGCCGGCAGCTGACCCTCGTGACGGTCGGGCGGCTGGCGCGCCCATGACGTTCATCGTGCGGGGCGTGCGCCCCGCGGACTGGCCGGACGTGGCGCGCATCGCGTACGCGACGGGGTTTTTCGGCGCGTCGGCCCGCCGGTACTTCCCGGATGAGGCGCTGTTCGGGGCGCTGTGGGTGGGGCCGTACGCGCTGGCCGGGGCGGACGCGTTGGGGTTCGTGGCGGAGTGGCGCGGGCGGACGGTCGGGTACATCTTGGGCACGACGACGTTCAGCGCGTACCGCGCGGGGTTCCGCGCCCTCGCGCCGCAGCTGGCAATGGGGGCCGCGCGGGGCGCGTACCCGCAGCTGGCGGGGTGCGTGCCGTACCTGACGCGTGCGGGGCGGTTCGCGCTGCCGCACGCGCCGGAAGCGGCGTTCCCGGCGCATCTGCACCTGAACCTGTCGGAGGACGCGCGCGGCCTGGGGGCCGGGGGGGCGCTGCTGGACGCGTACCTGGACGCGCTGCGCGCGCGGGCCGTGCCCGGCGTGCAGCTGTCCACCACGGCGCGCAACGAGGCGGCGGTGGCGCTGTACACGCGGCGTGGGTTCGGGACGCTGGAGGCGCGGCGCACGCCCCTGTGGCGGCCGTGGCTCGGGGAGGACGCGCTGCACCTGACGTTGGGGCGCGCGCTGCCCTGAGCGTGGTGCGCGTCAGGGGCGGGTGGGGAGTTCGGGCACGATTTGCCGCGTGAGGAGTTCGTTGCGGCGCACGAAGGCCAGCAGGAAGCGGCCCATGACCTGCATCTGGGAGGCGTGCGCCTCGATGGCGCGGCGTTTGATGTCCTCCTGTTCGGGGGTGAGCGGCACGCGTTCCCAGGCGAGGCGCACGCCGCGCGGGGCGATCAGCAGCGGCAGTTGCGGGTGCAGGCCTTTGGGGAGGGGGTACTCGGTGCCGCCGTGCACGATCCAGAAGCGCAGGCGGTCCGCCTGGCCGCGCGCCGCGAGCAGCCGCGTGATGAAGTACCCGGTGGCGCGGTGGTCGGGGTGGCGGTCCTCGATGGACGGCGCGAGGATCAGGTCGGGGCGGACGCGGTCGAGCACGCGGGCGAGGTCGCGTTCGACGTTCAGGCCGGTGTAGGCCGCGCCGGGGGTGAGGGCGTCCGTGTAGGGCACGCGGCGGGCGAGGGTGTACCGGGAGGTGTAGGGGGTGTTGTAGTGCTCGAGGAACAGGTGCTCGAGGCCGCCGTCGGGGTACCCGAGGTACAGGAGGTGGTCGCGGGGCACGCCGAGGGCGGCGGCGGCGCGCGCCGCTTCAGTTTCGCGGTGCTCGCCGAGGCGGACCATGGCGGGCCCGGCGGGGCGGGTGGTGCGGTCGGTGAGCACGGCGTCGAGTTCGAAGCCGTCGCCGTTGGTGAGCCAGACGATCCAGACGTCCGCGCCGGCGTCGAGGGCGCGGCGGACGCTGCCGGCGCAGCACAGGCTCTCGTCGTCCGGGTGTGGGGAGACGATCAGGACGCGCTGACCGGCACGCGGGGCGGGCGCGACGGGCAGTTCCGCGACGATGCGGGTGCCGCGCGGGTACAGGAGTGGCAGGGCGCCGCTGGCGTTGATGGCGAAGGCGAGCAGCAGCAGCAGCGCGCACATCAGCGTGATGATCTGGGCGCGCCGCGTCATGCGTGCAGTCTAGGGAATCCGGCGGGGGTGCGTTCAGGGAACCGTGAGGACGAGTTTGCCGAACAGGTCGCGGTCCGCCATGCGTTCGTGGGCGCGGGCGGCGTCATCGAGGGGGTACTCGCCGGCGACGATGGGGTGCACGCGGCCCTGCGCGACGAGCCGGGCGATTTTGTGCAGGTCGCCTTTGCGGCCCATGGTGCTGCCGAGGATGCGCAGCTGTTTGTAGAAGACCTGCGCGAGCGGGGTGGTGGCGTCGTAGCCGCTGGTGGCGCCGCAGGTGACGAGCGCGCCGCCCCATTTGAGGGCCTTGAGGGTGGTCTGCCAGTTGTCGGCGCCGGTGTGGTCGAGGGCGACGTCGACGCCGGCGCCGCCGGTGAGGGCGCGGACCTGTTGGCCGTAGTCGGCGTCGCGGTAGTTGATGGTGTGGTCGGCGCCGAGGTCGCGGGCGAGCTGGAGTTTGTCGTCGCTGCCGGCGGTGGCGATGACGGTGGCGCCGGCGAGTTTGGCGAACTGCAGGGCGTAGGTGCTGACGCCGCTGCCGGCGGCCATGATCAGGACGGTGTGCCAGGGGTGCAGCTGGGCCTTGTCGAAGACCATCTGCCAGGCGGTGAGCGCGGCGAGGGGGAGGGCGGCGGCTTGGGTGTGGGTGAGGGTGTCGGGTTTGGGAAGGACGTTGGCGCGGGGAACGACGATGTACTGCGCGTAGCCGCCGGGGCGGTGTTCGCCGAGGATCTGGTACTGGCGGCAGAGGTTGTCGGCGCCGGTGAGGCAGGCTTCGCAGTGGCCGCAGGAGACGCCGGGGTTGAGGATGACGGGCGCGCCGAGGTCCTGGTCGGTGACGCCGGGGCCGAGCGCGTCGATGTCGCCGCTGACGTCGCTGCCGAGCAGGTGTGGGAGGGGCAGGTAGGGGCTGGCGACGCCGCGGCGCACCCAGGTGTCGAGGTGGTTGAGGGCGACGGCGCGGACGCGCACGCGGACCTCGCCGGGGCCGGGTTCGGGGGTGGGGAGGGTGGTGGGTTGCAAGACCTCGGGACCGCCGCGGGCGGTCATGGGGACGGCGTGCATGGTGGGGGTCATGCGGGCATGCTACCGCGGGCGAACGGGCGTTCGTTTGTGACGTTCCCGTGAGGGGTGCGGCCTACACTGAAGGGTGTCCGCGCGGCGCTGGAGTGCGTCCCTGTCACGGTGACGGCGCACCTAACAAGAGTTTGTTATACTTGGTTTAACGCTGTACTCAGTACAAGAAGGAGTTGGGCGCATGGGCCAGACCGACAAACCGTGGTTTCAGCATTACGAGCGCGGTGTACCGCACGACATTCCCGCCCCAGAGCGCGCGATCCACACCCTGCTGGAACGCACCGCCGAACGCTACCCGGCCCGCGCCGCCATCACGTTCCTGGGCGCCAGCCTGACCTTCCGCCAGCTGTGGCAGGACGTCCAGCGCTTCGCCGCCGCGCTGCAGGCCATGGGCGTGCGCCCCGGCGAACGCGTGAGCATCATGCTCCCCAACTGCCCGCAGTTCGTCACCGCCTTCTACGGCGCGGCCCTCGCCGGCGCGGTCGTCGTCAACACCAGCCCCCTGTACGTCGCGCGGGAACTCGAGCACCAGCTGCAGGACAGCGGCAGTGAAACGCTCATCATGCTCGACGCGTTCTTCCCCCGCTACCAGGAAATCGCCGAGAACGTCCCCGTCAAACGCGTGATCGTCACCGGCATCCAGGACGCCCTCCCCTTCCCCAAAAACGTCCTGTACCCCGTCCGCGAACGCCTGCGCGGCAACTGGGTGCCCGTGCGCAGCGGCGGACGCGTCTTCGACATGAAACGCGTCATGCGCCGCACCGCGCCGCGCCCCACGCCCGTCACCGTCCGCCCGGACGACCTCGCGCTGCTGCAGTACACTGGCGGCACCACCGGCGTGCCCAAGGGCGCCATGCTCACGCACCGCAACCTCGTCGCGAACTGCGAGCAGGCGCGCGCGTGGCTTCCCGGCCTCAAAGACGGCCAGGAGGTCGTCCTCGCCGCCATCCCGTTCTTCCACGTGTACGGCATGACGACCGCCATGAACCTCGCCATGCTGACCGGCGCGACCCTCGTGATGGTCCCCAACCCGCGCGACGTCAAGATGCTGCTCGGCCTGGTCGAGCAGTACAAACCGACGCTGTTCCCGGGCGTGCCCACCATGTACAACGCCATCAACAACCACCCGGAAACGCCGAAGCACAACCTCACCAGCATTCGCGCGTGCATCAGCGGCAGCGCCCCCCTGCCGCTCGAAACGGCCCGCCGGTTCCGGGAGATCACGCACGGCGCGAACCTCGTGGAAGGCTACGGCCTCACCGAAGCGTCCCCCATCACGCACGCGAACCCGGTATTCGGCGAGCAGATCGAGGGCAGCATCGGCGTGCCGTTCCCCAGCGTGGACGCCCTGATCGTCAACGAACAGGGCCAGCCCGTCCCGACCGGCGAGGTCGGCGAGCTGTGGGTGGCCGGCCCGAACATCATGCGCGGCTACTGGCAGCGGCCCGACGAGAGCGCCAAGGTGCTGTTCGAACGCGAAGGGCGCACCTGGCTCGCCACGGGCGACATGGCCACCATGGACGACGGCGGGTACTTCCGCATCGTGGACCGCAAGAAGGACCTGATCATCGCCGGCGGGTACAACATCTACCCGCGCGAGGTCGAGGAGGTCCTGTACCAGCACCCCGCCATCCTGGAAGCCGCCGCTGTGGGCGCGCCCGACCCGCACCGCGGCGAAACCGTGCGCGCGTACGTCGTGTTCAAGCCCGGCATGAGCGTCACCTGGGACGAACTCAACACCTTCTGCCGCGAGCGCCTCAGCCCCTACAAGGTGCCGCGCCAGTTCGAGCGCCGCGACGAACTGCCGAAAACCGCGGTCGGGAAGGTCCTGCGCCGCCAGCTCGCCGAGGAAGCCCGCACGCCGTCCAGCCGCAGCGCCTGAGCGGCCCCCCTCTGGGCGCGCCCCGGCTTTGGCCGGGGCGCGCCCTTCTCGCGCCTGCGCGCTTGCCCTAAACTAGAAGCTATGGTCTATACCATCCTCGTGGCCGATGACGAGCCTGCGATTCGCACCATGCTGGAGGTCATCCTGTCCGCTGATGGGCACGAGGTCACCGCGGTGCCCGACGGGCGCGCCGCGCTGGAGTACCTCCGCGACCACACGCCGGACGCCATGCTGCTCGACGTCAACATGCCGTTCATGGACGGCTTCGAAATCTGCTCGCGCGTCAAACGCGTCAAACGCCTGAAACAGTCCCCGGTGCTGCTGCTCACCGGCTTCGACGACGACAAAACCCGCGACGCCGCCAAACTGGTCGGCGCGGACGACATCGTGTACAAGCCGCTCAGCGGCAAGAACCTGCGCGCACGCGTCACGCAGCTCATCGAAGCGCAGCGCCACTGACCGCCCCACAACCGCGTGGGCGCGGAGAGGTCCATTCATGTTCCTTCGATTCCTGAAATTCGTCTCGGCGCTGGTGCTCGCCGCCGTCGTGATCGGCGTGGGCGTCCTCTCCACCTTCGTGGTGAAGTGGGCGCGCGAGATTCCCGACTACCGCCAACTCGACACCCTCACGCTCGGCTCCACCACGCGCGTGTTCGCGCGGGACAACACGCCGCTCGGCAGCCTGATCCCCAAGATCGGCGAGGCGCGCGTCAGCCGCACCCTCGTCACCCTCGACGACGTCAGCCCCTACATGACGGCCGCCATCGTCGCCAACGAGGACCGCCGGTTCTTCGAGCATTACGGCCTCGACCCGTACGGCCTCGCCCGCCAGTTCCGGCGCCTCTCCCAGAACGAGGACGTGCAGGGCGGCAGCACCCTCACCAACCAGCTCGTGAAGAACACGCTGCTGCTCGACCAGTACAAGCAGGCCCGCACCCCCGAACGCAAGGTGAAGGAATGGATGCTGAGCGTGCAGGTGGAACGCAGCTTCACCAAAGAAGAAATCCTGCAGGACTACCTGAACGTCATCTACTGGGGGGACGGCGGGCCGGTCGAACTGTACGGCTTGTACGCCGCCGCGCAGGCGTACTTCGGCGCGACGCCCAAGCAGCTCACGCTCGCGCAGGCCGCGTACCTCACGACGCTCGTCCCGAACCCCAGCCGCTACTTCGACTACGCCGCGCAGCGCCCGTACGTGCGCACGCTGCTGGACCGCATGGTCGAGGACGGCTGGGTATCGCGCGCCGAAGCGGACGCCGCGTGGCGCACGCCCGTGCAACCCAAAGGCTGGAAGGTCACGTACGACCAGAACGGCAACGTCAAGTCCGCCCGCCTGGTGGACAAGACCGCCAAGTACCTCAAGGCGGTCACGACGGTGCGCGCCCCGCACTTCATGCAGCAAGTCGAGCAGGAACTCATCCGCAAGCTCGGCCGTGACCGCGTGTACGGCGCGGGCGGCCTGATCGTGTACACCACACTCGACCCGCAGATCCAGTCGAGCATCGAGGCGGCGTCCCGCAACGCGCGCGGCCTGCCGTACGGCGCGACGCTCGGCGCGACCATCCTCGACCCGTACACCGGCGAGGTGCTCGGCATGGTCGGCCAGAAACTCCAGGGCGACCAGCCGCCCGCCGACTGGAACAACGCCGCGCAGGGCCAGCGGCAGGTGGGGTCCACCATCAAGCCGCTGCTGTACACCACGGCGCTGTCCACCGGCCTGGACGAGCTGCACCGCGAGGACGACAAACCCGTCAGCTTCCCGTGCTCCACCTGCGCGGGCGGACGGTACGAACCGCAGAACTTCGAAGGGCAGACCACCTACCGCAACATGACCATCCGCGAAGCGCTCGACCGCTCGCTGAACCTCGTGACGGTGCGCCTCGCGGACCGCATCGGCCTGCCGACCTTCTTCGGGAAGCTGCGTGAACTCGGCCTCGCCCCGAACGACGGCACGGGCCTCGCCGCGGCCCTGGGCGCCATCGAAACGACCCCCGTGAAAATGGCTGCCGCGTACGCCCCGTTCGTGAACGGTGGCACGTACCGCGCGCCCAGCTACATCACGCGCGTCACCACCACCGGCGGCGAGGTGCTGTACGACAGCGCCAGCGAAGTGAACACCGCGCACCGCGTGTGGACCCCGCAGATCGCGTGGCTCGGCCTCGACCTCCTGAAAGGCGTCGTGAACGACCTGACCGAACGCCAGGGGGGCCTCGCCACACGCGCGAAAATCGACACGTGGACGGTCGGCGGGAAAACCGGCACCAGCAACGGCCCCAAGGACTTCTGGTTCGTGGGCGTCACGCCGTACTACGTCGGCGCCGTGTGGGTCGGGAAACAGCAGGGCGGCCTGATGCCCCGCACGTACTACAGCGGATACGTAAACGCGCCCATCTGGCAGCAGATGATGGCCGGCGCCCTCAAGGGCAAAACCGCGCGGAACTTCGCGGAACCGGCAGGCATTCGTTACGTCGACCACCCCGACCAGGGCCTCATGCCGAACGTGAAGGTCGCCCTGCTCGACCCGCGTTACCGCAACGCCGCGAACACCGCCGTGGAGCCCACGCCGCAGGTGCCGACGTACCGCGAAGCGGGCGCGCCGCCGCTCGACTCGAACACCCTGATCGTCACGCTGGACCGCCGCACCAACCGGCTCGCCACCGAGTTCACGCCGCCCGAGGAGGTCGTGCAGCGCCGCGTGTACGTCGAGGACCTGCCCGCGTACGCGCCCGACCCGAACCCGCAGCCGCTCAAGGATGAGCCAGCCAGCAAACCGGCAGTGAAGGCCAACGACGACAGCGGCATCCCCTCCGCTCCGGTCGTGACGCCTGCCAGCACCGGCACGCCCTGACGCGCCCGCATCCGCGGAAGCGGGCGCCCTTAGGGGCGCCCGCTTTCACGCGCCGGAGGGGCGGGCGTGAGGATGTACCCCGCCTGCACGTTCCCGAACACCTGCAGGCGCGACTCGCCCCAGCGGTGCGCGTAGAGCGCCACGTACGCGCAGAGCAGGGCATCCACGGTGTCCTCGTGGGTCTTAAGCGCACGTCCGCGCAGACTGGCCGGGTCCACGTTCAGGAGCGCGTCCGCGCCCTGCAGGGGCGGGTCAGCGAAGGCCAGCGCGCGCAGGTGCGCGCGGTACGCTGCCCACGCGGCCAGTTGCGCGTCACGGCCCTGGCGTTTGGCCTTGTACTTCAGGGTGCGCGTCAGCCTGAACAGCGCGACCATCGCGGCGTGCGGGTACACCCCCACCACCGCCCGGACATCCGGGCGGTCCAAGTTGGCCGGGTTGACCGTGAACCCGCGCGTTTGCAGCGCGTCCCGTAGGGCCTCCCCGCGCAGGCCACCGTACCGACCGAGCAGCGTGCGGTTCGCGGGATGCGCGCCCGCCTGAAAGCGCGCGTACACACGAGCGAGTTCCGCTTCGGCGTCGCGCCGCCCGGTGTCGTTCGGGACGATCAGGGGAGCGTCCACAGCGACAACCGCCGGTCCGGGGGTGTGCGCGTGCAGGAACGCCAGGAGGTCCGCGTCACTCGTGAGCGTGCGGGCCTCCAGCAGCGTGCCGGTCGCGTCGAGCACGGCCACGCCCGTCGGGTTGCGCGGGGACCACGCGAGGTCGATCCCCACGAGCCGCAGGGCCGACAGGGTCACCGCGTGGCGGTAATGAAGCGCGCGCGGCCGGTCAGGTCGTCGTGCACGCGGGCGCTCCAGCCTGCGTTCCGCAGTTCAGCGGCGAGGTGATGGACGTTCCGGGGGTCGAGTTCCAGCGCGAGCGTCCCGCCAGGGCGCAGGTGCGCGGGTGCCTGCGCGGCAAGCTGCCGGGCGAGGTCGAGGCCGTCCGCGCCGCCGTACAGCGCGAGGGGCGGATCGTGCTGCACTTCCGGGTCGGCGTTCTCGCGGTCCGCGTCCGGCAGGTACGGCGGATTGCTGACCACCAGGTGCAGGCCGGTCGGGGCACCGTGCAGCAGGTCAGCGTGCAGAAACGCCACGCGCGTGCCGTTCCGGGTGGCGTTCTCGCGCGCGAGCGCGAGCGCGTCGTCGCTGACGTCCGTGGCGGTCACGTGCGCGTCCGGGCGGGCGTGAGCCACGGCCACCGCGAGGGCGCCCGTGCCCGTGCCGACGTCCAGCACGCACGGTTCCGGGACGCCCCGCAGGGCGCTGAGGGCGAGGTGCAGCAGCACTTCCGTTTCCGGGCGGGGCACCAGCGCGGCGGGCGTCACGCGCAGGGCCACGTCCCCCCATTCCACGCTGCCGAGCAGGTGCTGCAACGGCACGCGCGCTTCCCGGCGGGCCGCGAGGGCCTCCAGGGTAGCTGCCTCCTCCGCGTTCAGCGGGGTGATGCGCGTCAGTAGGCCCGCGGTCGTGAGCCCGAGGGCATGCAGCACCAGGGCGCGCGCGTCATGGTCCGGGGAGGGCACCCCGGCGCGTGCCAGCCGCGCCGCGAGCGCCCGCACGGCCTGTGCGGGCGTGGGGACTGCGGGCGTCAAGCGGTGTGGCGTGGGCGGATCACCAGGCGGCGGGCAGTGCCCTCCCCCACCGACTCCGTCATGACGTCCGGGTGTTCCTTGAGGGTCATGTGGATCACGCGGCGGTCCGCGGCGGGCAGGGGCTGCATCTCGTGCGGCTCCCCGCTCTTGGCGACCTGCACCGCGAGCCGCTCGGCGACCCGTGAGAGCTGCTCGGCGTGGCGTTTGCGGTACCCGCCGACGTCCACGCGCACGCGCAGGTCTGCGCGGCCCGTCTGCTTGGCGAGGACCGTGTACGCGAGCACCTCGATGGCCTGCATGACCCGCCCGTCCCGGCCGGCAAGGCGCGCGGCGCGTTCGCCGGTGATTTCCGCTTCGAGGGCGTCGTCCTCGCCGGCGCGGACGCTCACGCGCAGGTCCGGGTCGAGGCGGGCCGTGAGGCTCGTCAGGAAGCGTTCCAGCACCTCGGTGGGCGTGCCGCTCGGCGTGAACGACGAGGTGGGCGCGTTCAGGCTGGCGGGCGCCGGCGCGGTGGGTACCGGCGCGGGCGGCACGTCGTCCTCGGCCTCGCTGATGCCGAGGTCGGCGAGGTAGTCGTCGAGGTTGGTTTTCTTCGGGTCCATAACCTTCAGTGTACCGAAGCGCGCGCACGGCGCGGCCCGTAAGCTGGACGGCCCCGAACGCAGCACGAGGGGAGGCCCGGCCCGGGCCTCCCCTCGTGCTGCCGTGGTTATTTCTTCTGAACGTCGACGGTCTTGCGCGGGGCGCGCTCGACGCGTTGCAGGCCGGCGTCCATGGTAGCGGCCACGTGACGGTTGATGAACACCTGCTGGATCGTGCCGATGACGGTGCTGATGATCCAGTACAGCGTCACGCCCGCCGGGAAGGTCAGCGCGAAGTACGCGAAGATCAGGTAGATGAACGACTGCTGACGGAACATCTCCGGGGACTTGCGGGTGCTGACGTACAGCTGCAGCAGGTTCACGGCGACGTACAGCGCCGCGAGGATGTACAGCGGGTCAGGGATGCTGAGGTCCGGCAGCCAGCCCAGGCCGCTGTCGAACTCGAAGTTGCGGATGGTGCTCCACAGCGCGATCAGGATCGGGAACGGAATGAACGAGCTGAGGCACCCGGCGGGGTTCACGTTGTACTCGCGGTACATCCGCATGGTTTCCGCCTGCATCTTCTGCGGGTCGTCCTTGTACTTCTCCTGCACTTCCTTGAGTTTCGGCTGCAGGAGCTGCATACGCGCGGTCGTTTTGCCCTGCGTCTGCATGAGCGGCCAGATCGCGGCGCGCAGCACGACCGTGAGCACCAGAATCACGAGGCCCCAGTTGTGCAGCACGCTGTACAGCCACTCCATGAACTTCACGATCAGCAGGGAGATCTGACCGAAGATGTTCGGGCGGAACAGGTCCGGCAGGGTCGTGTAGCCTTCCTGGTACAGGTGGATCAGTTCGTTCTTGCCGCCGTACACCTCGAAACGGGCGGGGCCCTGCAGGCGCAGTTGCAGGCGGCTCTGCGCGCCGCCCTGCATGGCGATGGCGGCGGTGCCTTCCTGCGGGCGGACGATGATGGCGTGCGCTGTCTGGCTGGGCTTATCGAGGAGCGCGGCGTACTGCGCGTTCTCGATGGTGGCCGCGCCCTGCGTGAGCTGCCCGCCGCGGTTCGCGCCGCGCACCACCGGATCGCTGTTGCGGCCCAGGCCGCTGAAGTTCACGGTGTAGCGGTCCGCGCCGGTCACGTTCACGCTGGTGTCCACTTTGAACTGGCGGGGGTGCAGCACGATGGTTTTCGTGACGGTCGCGGCGCCCTGCGTGTACTGGAAGCGGGCGGTCATGGTGGCCTTGGCGTTGTCCTGGCTGACCTGCACGCCTTCGGCGGTGGGTTTGCTGGTGTTGTCGGGCAGCGCCACGTCGAAGGCCTTGCCGCTGCCGACGAGGTTGATCTGCTTCTGCAGGCCACTGAAGTCGCGGGTGCCGTCGTTGCGGGTCTTGAGGACGCTGCTGCCGGGGTTCTGTTTGACGTACCAGAAGATGGCTTCGCCTTCGGGGTTGAAGACGATGTCGAACAGGTTGGTGGTGGCAATGACGTCCTGGCGGCCGTCGCCGTTGAAGTCGGCTTTGATCCACTCGGGTTTCACGGCGGCCTGCGCGGTACCGAGCAGCAGCAGCGCGGGCAGCAGAAGGCGGGTCAGGCGGGGTCGGGTCATGGGTGCGTTCTTTCTGAGGGGGGCGGAGGAACCGGGTCGTACCCGCCGGGGTGCAGCGGGTGGCACCGCGCGATGCGGCGCGCTGCGAGCAGGGTGCCGCGCAGCGCGCCGTGCTGCGCGAGGGCCTGTGCAGCATACTCCGAGCAGGTGGGCGTGAACCGGCAGGTGGGGACGCCCTTGCGGGGTGACAGCACGCGCTGGTAAAAGCGCACGCCGCCGATCATGGCGCGCGCCAGGTGGCCGGCGCGGGCGGGATCAGCGGGACTCATTCGGCGTGTCCTTCACGGGAAGCAGGTACGCGGGCAGGGCCGCCGGGGTTCCCGCCGCGGCGCCGGGCGGGGGTGCCGGCGTCGAGTGCGGCGCGCAGTTCGGCCTGCAGCGTGGTGAACGGGACGTGCAGGACGCTGGGGTGCAGGTGCACGACGGCGCGGCAGGCGGGGAGGTTCCCGAGGGTGCGCAGGGCCTCGCGGGCGCGGCGGCGCGCGCGGTTGCGGTGGACGGCCTTGCCGATGGTTTTCTTGGAGGCGATCAGGCCGATGATGGCGCGTGGGCGCCACACCTCGCCGTGGCGGGGGCGGTAGTCGGTGATGCGCAGCGTGAAGGATCGGCTGCGGACGACCTTGCCGTGCGTGCGAACCTTGCGGAACTCACGGTCGCCTTTCAAGGCATCGAGCGCCACCGCTCGCCGCTGTGCGGGAGTCGAGGTGGCGCTCGGTGTGGGCATGCCTTCGTGCGGGCGCGGGTGCGCGACGCGACTCAGACGGAGACGGTGAGGCGGTGACGGCCCTTGGCGCGGCGGCGCGCGAGGACGTTACGGCCGGCCTTCGTCTTCATGCGGGAGCGGAAGCCGTGGGTTTTGGCGCGCTTGCGGACGTTCGGTTGGTAGGTACGCTTCATGGGGTTTCCTCCGTCGCGGCGGCGGGCGCGCGTGGGCGCGCCCAGGCCTCTTACCGCGGGTACATCTCACCCCCGTACGGGGGCAAACTCCAGCATCCTAGCATGAACGCCCGCGCTGCGGGAAGGGGCGTGCGCGCCGTGCAGCACGCGCCACGCCCTGAGCGACCCGGCGCGCGGCGACGCGTTCAGAACGGCACGGGGCGTGCGCTCACGACCTGCCCGTGCTCCCGCACCGGGTCGAGGATGATCTCCAGGTACTCGCGGGAGTGGAGCGCGTCGATCATGGCGAACTGGCCACTCTCGTGCAGCAGCACGCCGTCCTGCATCTGCGTGTGCCCGTACACGCCGAATTCCAGGCCGGCCATGCCCACGAGGTCCGGCGTTTCCCGCCACCAGCGTTTCGTGGCGGGGTCCGCGTAGAACAGGTCGTCGTAGTACGTGTACTGCGGCAGCGGCCCGACGTGCGCGAACTGCACGTGGCCGACGCGCAGTTCGCGCAGGAACGTGCAGAACCACGCGCGCATGTGCCCCGGCAGGAACGTCCCGCCGTGCGCCGGGTCGAACTCGATGTGCTTGATACCGCCGGCCGTGCCGAGGATGTAGTCGCCGTTCAGCACCGCCGAATCGTGGTTGCCGAGGACGATGTGCACCGCGTGCGGCGCGGCGTCCTGGTACGCCTTGAGTTTCTCGAGCTGCTGCACCTGCGCGCGCGCCGCGAGGAACAGGTGGTCGGAGTTGTCGAAGTCGAAGCTGGGCACGCCCGCGTGCCGCGCGTACTCCAGTTCGTTTTTGGGGTGGATCAGGTCGCCGATGAGGACCACCTGGTACAGGCCGGCGCGGACGGGCGGCGTGGGCAGCCCCTGCGCGTCCAGGCAGCTCGCGGCGCGCAGCGCGGCCCACATGGCGCCGAAGTCCGCGTGGATGTCCCCGATGGCGATGAACTTCCGCATACGTCAGCCTTTCAGGAGTCCCTGAAGTTCTTTGTAGATGGCGCGGGATTCTTCGAGGTCCTTGCCGTACCCGCCGCCGTGCCGCGCCACGACCAGCGCGGCCTCTTTGCCGAGCCCGCCGGCGCGGAGCTGCTCCATCAGGTCGTCGAGGTGCTTGCGGGCGCGGTCCATCTGCGGGTCGCGGGGCGGCTCGCTCGGCAGGGTCGCAGGAGCGGCCGGGGGCGGCGCGTCCAGGATGAGGTCGCTGGCGTTCACGCCGTCTTCCGGGTCGTACTCGGCCCACTGCGGTTCGGCGCGCAGGTGCGGCGCGAGGCCGAACGCGTGCAGCGCGTCGGTGAGGGCCAATTCACGCGCGTCATGCAGGGCGTGGCCCTGTGCGAGACCGTCACGGGCCACGCCCGCGAGGTCCAGGCGGCAGCGCACGACGGGCGGGGTGGTGCCCTCCACGTGCCAGGTCAGGGACCAGTCCTGACCGAGGTGCGAGTTCAGGGCCTCGAAGGAGGCGTGCGAGTTCAGGGTGGGCAGCACGCGCGCCTGGCCAGTCCGGGTCTCCAGCACCGCGTACTGGACGTCCAGCTGGGCGAGCGCGGCGCGCAGGGCACCAAGGTCAGCGGGCATACGCCACATTATACGAACAGCCCTGCACGCCGCATGACAGCTGTCATGTGCATGACGTGACGCTAAAGCCTGCCGCGCCCGCGCGCATCGGCGCACCCTGTGGGCATGACGACCACGACGCTGCCCGCCCATCATCCGGCCCGTTCCGGGCACGAGGCCATCTCGCTGCAGAGCGTCCGCAAACGCTACGGCACCCTCACCGCCCTGGATGACCTGACGCTGAGCGTGCGCACCGGGGAACTGGTGGCGCTGCTCGGCCCGAACGGCGCCGGCAAGACCACCGCGATCAGCTTGATGCTCGGGCAGGTGCAGCCCGACGCGGGTCACGTGCAGATTTTCGGGGCGGACCCGCGTGCGGCGCACGTGCGCGCCCGCATCGGGGCGATGCTGCAGGATGTGGCGCTGCCCGACGGTCTGAGCGTCCGGGAACTCCTGACGCTCGCGGCGGCACTGTATCCTCGCCCGCTCGGCGTGGACGCCGCGCTGGACCTCGCGGACCTGCGCGCCCAGGCGAACATGCGCGCCGGGCGCTTGTCCGGCGGGCAGACACGCCGCCTGAGTTTCGCGCTCGCGATTGTCGGTGACCCGGACGTGCTGTTCCTCGACGAGCCGACCGTCGCGATGGACGTGCAGAGCCGCGAGGCGTTCTGGAACGGCGTGCACGCGCTGCGCGCCCGTGGCCGCACGGTGCTGCTCACCACGCACTACCTCGAGGAGGCCGACCGCGCCGCGGACCGCATCGTCGTCATGAACGCGGGCCGCGTCGTCGCGGACGGCACGCCCGCCGCGGTGCGCGCCAGCGTCGGCGTGACGCGCGTGGTGTTCACCACGGACCTCGACCTCACGGGCCTGCGCAGCCTCCCGCACGTGGAGAGCGCCCGCCTGGACGAACAGGGCCGCGCGCACCTCACGTCCCGCGAGCCCGAGGCGCTGCTCGCGCACCTGTTCGCGCGCGGCGTGACCATCCGCGACTTGGAAGTCGCGCGCGCCAGCCTCGAAGACGCCTTCCTGACCCTTACCCGCACCTCGAACTGACCCTGCCCCGGAGACGACCATGACCACCCAGACTGTCCCTCAGACGACCACGGCCCCCACCACCCCGTTCGCGCGTGCGTACCTTGCCCTGACCCGCGCGGAGGTGCGGCGCGTGCTGCGCAACCGCACGTACCTGGTGCCCACCCTGATTCTGCCGCTGATGTTCTTCGGGCTGTTCGGCCTGCCGAACCTGCAGGGGCGCCTGAGCGGCGTGGGCGCCGGGCCGTACATGGTGATCTCGTACGCGGCGTACGCCCTGATCAGCACCGCGATGTTCTCGTTCGGCGTGAGCGTCGCCGCGGAACGCAGCAGCGGCTGGCTGCGGCAGCTGCGCCTGACGCCCATGTCACCCGCCGCGTACTTCGCCGCGAAGATCAGCGCGAGCATCGTCCTGGGCCTGCTGAGCATCACGCTGCTGAGCGTGTTCGCGCGCATCACGGGCGGCGTGAGCATTCCCGCCGCGCAGCTCATCGCGGCGTACGCGAAACTCCTGATCGGCATGGTGCCGTTCGCGCTGCTGGGCCTCGCCATCGGCCTCTCGTTCGGTGGGGGCAGCGCCGCGCCCGTCGCGAACCTTATCAACCTGCCGCTGATGTTCGCGTCCGGCATCTTCTACCCGCTGGACGTCGCGCCGCAGTTCATCCGCACCCTCGCGCCGTACCTGCCCGCGTACCACTACGGCCAGCTCGGCTGGAGCAGCATCGGCGCGCACGTGACCGGCGCGGAGTGGACGCACTGGGCGTGGCTCGGCGGGTACGGCCTGGTGTTCCTGGCGCTGGCGATGCTCGCGTACCGCCGTGACGAGGCGCGGCGCGGCGCGTGACCAGACGAGCCGTGCGCTGGGCCGTACCATGGGGGCGAGGTGCCCCCATGGTCCGACCTATTGCGCTGCTCTGGCTGACCTTCCTGATCTTCCCGTACGCCACGTACATCAGCGCCCCTCACCCGCTCGCCGTGCACGTGGCCGTGTGGGCGGCCATGGCGGTGTTTCTGGTGCTGTACGTCCTGGCGCACCACGTGTTCCCGCGCCTGAGCGCGTGGCACCCGCGCTGGGCGTGGCTCGGCTGGGCGTGGACGTGGGTGATGCTGATCGCGTTCTACCCGGTGTTTCACCTGAGCGGGCTCGGGTTCGTGATCTACGGCCTGAGCATGATCGGGTATCAGCGCGACACCCGCGTCCTCGTGGCGCTCACGGCGTTTGGCGTGGGCACCATGCTGTTCGCGTTCGCGCGCACCCCCCACACGCCCGACGACCTGCTGTGGTTCCTGCCAAACATTTTCATCGCGGTGTTCTCGCCGTACGCCTCGCACGCCGCATACCGCCGCGACGCCGCGCAGCGCCGCCTGCAGATCGTGCAGGCCGAAAAGGAACGCCTCGCACAGCAGGCCGAGCGCGAACGCATCAGCCGCGACCTGCATGACCTGCTCGGGCACACCCTGAGCGTCATCGCGCTGAAAAGCGAACTGGCCGGGAAGCTCGCGGGGCGCGACCCGGCGCGGGCCGCGCAAGAGATCACGGACGTCGCCCGCATCAGCCGCGACGCGCTGCAGGAGGTCCGCGCCGCCGTGCGCGGGTACCGAGGCAGCGGCCTCACCGCGGAACTGGCCCGCGCGAAAATCGCGCTGGACACCGCCGGGGTCACGTTGGACCTCGATACGGACGCGCCGGACCTGCCGCCCGCCACCGAGTACGCCATGGAGCTCGTGCTGCGCGAAGCCATCACGAACGTCGTGCGGCACGCGGGCGCGTCGCGCGTGCAGGTGAGCGTCACCGGCGACGCCGACGCGTTCACGCTGCGCATCACCGACGACGGGCGCGGTATGCGCGGCGCGGAAGGCACGGGCCTGACCGGCATGCGCGAACGCGTGCGCGCCCACGGCGGCACCCTGAGCTGCGCGCCCGGCGAGCGCGGCGCCGGCACGCGCCTCACGGCGGTGTTCCCGCTGGCGACCGCGCCGCGCGGCGTGCCCCTCACGCCCACCCTGGGGAGCGCATGATCCGCGTTGTCCTGGCGGAGGACCAGGCGCTGGTGCGCGGAGCGCTCGCGGCCCTGCTGGACCTGGAGCCGGACCTGCGGGTCGTCGGGCAGGCGCCCGACGGGGAAGCGGCCCTTCAGTTGTGCGTGGAGCTGCGCCCGGACGTGCTCGTCACGGACATTGAGATGCCGCGCCTGAGCGGCCTGGACCTCGCGGCGCGCGTCCGTGACGTGCATCCGGGCACGGCGGTCGTGATCGTCACGACGTTCGCGCGGGCCGGGTACCTGCGGCGCGCGCTGGAGGTCGGCGCGCGCGGGTACCTGCTCAAGGACGCCCCCGCCGACGACCTCGCGGACGCATTGCGGCGCGTGCACGCGGGCGGGCGCGCCATTGACCCGCACCTCGCCGCGGACGCATGGAGCGAGCAGAACCCACTCACGGACCGCGAACGGCAGGTGCTCGCGCAGGCGGAGGGCGGCGCGAGCACCGCCGGCATCGCGCGGACGCTGGGGCTGCGGGAGGGCACGGTACGCAACTACCTCAGCGAGGCCATCGGGAAGCTCGGCGTGGACAACCGCGTGGCCGCCGCGCGGCTCGCGCGGGAGCGCGGCTGGCTGTAACGCACCCCTGTCAGATTCCTGCAAGAGCGTGCCCCGTACGCTGAGGGTGTTCCCCCCGGACTGGCTCCCGCCCGCACCGCCCTGGTGCGGGCGGGAACATTGACGTGGCCCGCGTGGGCCTTTTGTGGGCCGCGCTTGCGCTAGCGTGATCGGCATGAAGCTGGTCGTGGGGGTTTCCGGCGGGAGCGGCATCCCGTACGCGCTGGGCGTGCTGCAGGCGCTGCGGACGCTGGGCGTGGAGGTGCACCTGATCGTGTCGAGCGGCGCGAAACGGGTGATGAGCGCAGAGGGCGGTCCGCAGCTCGCGGACCTGACGGCGCTGGCGAGCGCCGTGCATGATGACCGGGACCTCGCGGCGAGCGTAGCGAGCGGCAGCTTCCGCACGGACGGCATGCTGATCGTGCCGTGCAGCGCGGGGACCCTCGCGAAGGTCGCGCAGGGCTTCGCAGACAACCTGCTGGCGCGCGCGGCGCACGTGACCCTCAAGGAGCGGCGCCGGCTGGTGCTGGTGGTGCGCGAGGACCCGTTCTCGCGGCCGATGATCGAGAACATGCTGCGCGCGCACGACGCGGGCGCGACCGTCATGAGCGCCAGCCCGGGGTTCTACCACGCACCGGACAGCGTGTCGGCGCTGCTGGGGTTCGTGACGGCGCGCGTGCTCGACCAGTTCGGGCTGGACGCGCCGGGCTTCCGCCGCTGGGGCGACGCGTGAAGGTCGCGGCGCTGATTCCGGCGGCAGGGAGCGGGACGCGCCTGGGCCTGGGGCCGAAGGCGTACGTGGAGGTCGCGGGCCGCTCGCTGCTGGCGTGGAGCGTCGCGGCACTCGCGCCGCACGCGGACGAGGTGCTGGTCGCCCTGCCCGGCGGGCTGGCGCTGCCGCGCGGCGTGCCCGCGCGGACGGTGGTGGGCGGCGCGACGCGGCAGGCGAGCGTGCAGCAGCTGCTGCGCGCAACGGACGCGGACGTGGTCCTTGTGCACGACGCCGCGCGTCCCTTCGTGCCGGCGCGTGTGGTACAGGACGTGCGCGCCGCCGCGCAGGCGGACGGCGCGGCCACGGCGGCCCTGCCGTGCGCGGACACGCTCGTACGCGCGGACGCGCCCGGCAGCGCGCGCTGGGGCGAGGCCGTGCCGCGCGCGGACATGTGGGCGGTGCAGACGCCGCAAGGGTTCGCGCGCGCGGTGCTGCTGGCGGCGCACGCGCAGGCCGAGCAGGACGGGTTCGAGGGCACGGACGACGCGGGGCTGGTCGCGCGGCTGGGCGCGCGCGTGACGCTGGTGCCCGGCGACGCGCGCGCGTTCAAGGTGACGACGCCCGGTGACCTGCAGCTCGCGGCGGCACTGGCGCGCACGTGGGACACTGAGGGCGCATGAGTGACGTTCCCTCCCCTGCTCCAGCGCGCTACTTCGCGCCGGCGAAAGTGAACTTCGGCCTGAGCGTGCTGGGTCTGCGCGCCGACGGGTACCACGAACTCCATTCGGTGATGGTGCCGTTGTCCGTCGGTGACGAACTGGACATCGAACCCGCCGCGGACCTGACGCTCAGCGTGGTCGGCGCGGACCTGCCCACGGACGAACGGAACCTCGTGTACCGCGCGGCGCGCGCGTACCTGGACGCGGCCGGCCGGCCCGGCGGGGCGCGTATCACCCTGCACAAGGCGTTGCCGCTCGCGTCCGGCCTGGGCGGCGGCAGCAGCGACGCCGCCACGACGCTGCTGGCCCTCGCGCGGCTGTACCCGGCGCGCGTGGACCTCCCGGCGCTCGCGCTGCGCCTGGGCGCGGACGTGCCGTTCTTCCTGCTCGGCCGCGCGGCGCTCGCGGAGGGCGTCGGGGAGCGGCTGCTGCCCGTGCCGATGCCGTGCACGCACATGGTCCTCGTGAACCCGGGCGTGGAGGTGAGTGCCCGCGACGCGTACCGCTGGCTGGACGCCGAGGAGGCCTTCACGGGCCCACTGGACCTGGAGGGTCTGGCGGGCGCCCTCACGACGGGCCGCGCCGTGCCGTACGTGAACGCCCTGCAGGGTCCGGTGGTCGCTCGGCACGCGCCCATCGCGGCGGCGCTGGCGACCCTGGCGGGCACGGCTGGCCTGCACAGCCCGCTGATGAGCGGGTCCGGCAGCACGTGCTTCGCGCTGGCGCGCACCGCCGAGGCCGCCCACGCGGCCGCCGCGCAGGTACGGGCGGCGCATCCGGCGTGGTGGGTGCGCGCCGCGCACACGCTCTGAACAGGAAGGCCCGCGCCAGCGCGCGGGCCTTCCTGTGGCGGGAGTTCAGGGGTTGTAGGTCTTCTTGAGGGTGCTGCCGAAGGTGCCCGCCGCGCCGGAGCGGTAGAACACCAGGCTGATGGGCAGGTTGCTGCCGCTGGCCGGCACGAAGTCGATGTCCATGCGGTCACTTTGCGTGCGCCACAGCAGCGCGGGCTGGTCGGGGTTGCTGATGATGCCCGCGCGGGGCAGCTTGATGACCTGCTGCAGCGGGCCGTCGGTGATCTGCATGGCGCCGCGGTACAGGCCGCCGCGCGGGCTGAGCGCCACGGCCGTCCCGGCGGCGCCCGTGACCTCCAGGTCGTACAGGACGCCGTAGTTCCCGACGAGGCGTTGCGGCGTGCCGGTGAGGACGTCCGTGCCGAGCGTGGCCGGGTCAATGTTGCCGTCGCCGATGACGAGGCGCGCGGGGAACTGCGTGAGGTTCACGCGCAGGGTCCGCACGGCGTCCGGGAAGGTGCCGCGCTGGTGGCGGCCGTCCGGCGCGAGGTACGGCAGCTGCTGGACGACCTGCTGCGTGGGCGCGAGGCCGTCTTCGAGCATCACGAACGTGAGTTCCACGCGGCCGCTCACGTTGAGGTCCTGCATGACGTTCACGCCGCTGCCGGGGTTCAGGGTGGGGCTGGCGTACGCGGCGGCGGTTTCGCCGGGCTGCAGGACGATCTGGGTGGTGCCGCTGTTCGCGAAGTACTCCAGCAGCGTCACCTGACCGAGCAGGCCTTCGATGCGGGTAGGGGCGGTCTCCCCGAGGCGTTCGCTGCGGAGTTCCACGGGGCGGCTCTCGGTGTTGCGCGCCAGGACGTACAGCCGCGCGGGACGGCGCAGGCCGTTGATGTGGTAGGCGAGAGTGCGGGCGCGGCCCGTAATGCTGTCCTGGTACAGCACGCCGCTCTGCGTGGGCGCTTCGGGGCTGTCGCTGAACAGCAGCGGCGCGGTCGGGCCGGCCGTGACGCTCTGCGGCGCGAGCGCCGGGTAGCGCAGGACGTTCGGGTCGCTGAAGGTGTCACCGGGCTGCGCGTACTTCAGGGCGTACGTGAGCGGCGTGTCCATCGGTGGGCCTTCCACGCGGATGGTGCGGCTGAAGGCGTCGCTGCTGAGGCCGCGGGCGTTCGTGACCTGCAGGGTGACGGTGTACGTGCCGGGCGCGAAGAACGCGTCCTGCCGGCCGAGCCACTTGCGGCTCACGATGTCGGCGCCGTCCGGGTCGAAGGCGTACTCGGTGTACACGACGCGTTCGCCGGGCGCGTACACGGTCTTGTCGGTGCTGAAGCGCGCCTGCGGCGCGAGCGGGTTGCCGCCGCCGCGCAGCGCGGTGAGCGTGAGGGTGCGCCCGTCGTCGCTGAAGCTGACGTTGCCCTGCACGCCGTCCGCGAGGAGTTTCGCGCTGATGTACAGGACGTTGCCGACGTTGGCGACGCTGGCGGGTTGCGGCGCGCCGTTCAGGGCGACGGCGGGTTTGCGGGTGTCGATGATCAGGCGCCCGAGCTGCAGTTGCGGGGGCGCGCCGATGATGTCCTGGTCGAGGAGCTGCGCAACTTCGCGCAGGGGCAGCATGGTGCGCCCGCCGATGATGCGCGGCGGGGCGCTCAGGCGGACGGCGTCGCCGTTGACGTACGCAGCGTTCTGGTCGACGACCGCCACGAGTTGCGCGCTGCCGACGGCAGCGGCGTGGCTGGCGGCGAACATCAGGGTGCTCAGAGCGAGGGCGGGCAGAAAACGCATCGCGCCAGTATAGGGGCGTGAAGCTGATGCGCTTCTGCCCGGAGTGATCACCGGACGTTCATGGTCCCTGAAGGGACGACGGCCCGGCGCGCGGGTCAGGGTGTGCGGACGGCGCGGCGTCGGCGCCGCGCGAGGCGCAGTTCGTCGCCGACCACCAGCAGGGTGTTCAGGCTGTACGTGAGCAGCAGCGTGGCGGTCAGGGCGGCGCGCGCGGCGGGCGTCGTGAGGTCCAGCAGGTACGGGAGGTGCACCCAGCCGCCCTGCACGAGGAGCCCCACGACGGTGGTCGCCCAGGTGAGGAGCAGCACCATGCCCCACGCGCCGTCGAGGAAGGCCGTGCCGGGCAGCAGCACGGCGAGCACGCGGAACAGCGCGGGGCGGTCCGCGCCGGGTGCGAGCGGCAGGCGCGGCAGCAGCAGCCACAGCAGGGACACGAACGTGACGAGCAGCAGCAGCGCCGCCCACGCCCACTGGAGGACGCGTGGCAGGCCGGTGGGGAGCCGCGTGAGGTACGTCCACGGGTTCGAGAACACCTGCGTGAGTTCCCCGCCGAGCGCGCCGTCCACGGCGGCGTACGTGTCGCGCAGGCTGGGGTAGCACAGGCGGGGCGTGTCGGGGCGGTACGTGCGCTGGAAGGCGGCCTCGTACCCGGCGGGGTTAAGGCCGAGGTTGTACGCGGGGGCGCTCAGGTCGGGGTTGCTGGTGAGAGCGTCGCGGTAGGCGCTGCGCGCGCCGGGCGCGTCGCCGACGCCCTGCGAGAGCACCCCGAGGTTGTTCTGCGCGCAGGCGTTGGGAAGCGCGGCGCTGTACTGCTCGCGGGCGGTGCTGACCTCCCCGTCGAGCTGCGCGGCGAGGCCGCGCAGGAGGTGCACCTCGCGGCTGCTCGGGTCGAGGTTCAGGCGGTCGAGGCCGTCGTAGAAGTACGCGCCGCCGTACGTACCGAAGTTCAGCGGGGCGGCGTCGGCGCGGACGTACGTGCGGCTCGCCCACGTCCAGGTGCCGAGCGCGAACACCAGGCCGATCAGCAGGGCGTTCATGACGAGCTTCTCGCCGAAGCCGGTGTAGCTGATCAGGGTGCGCCGCGCGCGGGACAGGGGGTGCAGCGCCCAGCTGCGCCAGCGCCCGCCGAGCGTGCGGGTGTCGCGCGTCTGGGTGGGCCAGCCGCGCGCGCCGAGCGTGAGGTACGCGGCGATTATGGCGATCAGCAGCGCGCCGGCGAGGGTGCGGGCGGCATCGCGTACGGCGAGGGGGGCGTCGGGGCCGAGGTTGTAGAGGCTGCCGCGCGCGAGTTCGCGCGTGAAGGTGCGCCACTCGTTCGCTTCGCCCGCTCGGTCCTGCGCATCGAGGAGGTTGGCGTAGTGCGTGTAGACGCCGACGTACCCCTCGAAGCGGGGGGTGGTGTCGCGCAGGTAGCGGAGCCACGCGTCGGCGCGTTGCAGGCGGTTCTGGGCAAGCAGGGTGCGGAGGTACCCGAGGGGGTTGCCGTAGGCGCGCAGGGCGTCGGCGTTGACGGGCACGGCCGGGTCGAAGCCGCGCGCGGCGTAGTCCTCGCGGGCGTGGCGCAGGGCGGTGTCGGCGGCGAAAGGCAGGCCGAGCGCGTCGAGCCGCTGGGCGAGCTGCACGCTGGCGTAGAAGGGCACGGTGGCGCTGATGGCGCGGGTGGCGGCGGCGGCGGTGACGCTGTCCTGCCCAGCGGCGTCGGCGGCGCGCGCGACGTCGACGTGCAGAAAGGGGTTGGTGGGGTCGGCGTCGGCGCGGCGTTGCAGGTCGGCCAGGCGGGTGGGGGCGCGTGGGTCAGGCTGGGGGGTGTCCTGTGCGGCGCGGGCGAGCCAGCCGGTGACGTCCGGGTCGGGCGGCAGGACGACGCGTTCGCGAACCGCGCCGTCCGCGACGGTGTACGTTTCGGTGGTGGTGCCGCGCTGCACCGTGACGGAGAGGGTGCCGCTGCTGGTGTCGAGCGCGATGACGGGGGCCGGCAGGTCGAGGCGGGTGCGGACGTCGCCGGTGGGCCCGAACGCGTAGAGTTCCGGGCCGATGCCCACCCACGTGAGGTCCGCGTCGGTGACGGGGTCGCTGATGGGGCCGAGCGTGGCGGGGAACGTGCGGGTCCAGAGGGTGGTGTCGCCGTCGCGAGCGGTGAGGGTGCGGTCCTGCACGCGCGCTTCGGCGTGGGCGTGCGGGATGAGCAGCAGGGCGGCGAGGGCGAGCGGCAGGGCGGTGTGGCGCACGGTTCAGGCCTTGCGGGGGTTCAGGAGGAGGTGGGCGGCGCGCAGCAGCATGGCGCCGCCGCCGGCGAGCAGGTCGGCGGTGCCGCCGTAACGCGCGGCGAACAGCAGGCCGGTGGGGACAGCCACGGCCGCGGCGACGGGCACGACGTTCAGGCGGACGGTGCGTTGCAGCAGCCACTTGTACGGCACCATGACGAGCAGCGCCACCAGAAGCGTGAGGCCGAGCGTGGCGGGCGCGGCGATCAGGAGCGCGCCGAGCAGCGGGGCGATGCCGCCGCCGCCGTTCAGGCGGAAGTACGCGGGGTAGCAGTGGCCGAGCACGACGAACAGCGTGGCGACCCAGGTGGCGTCGGGGGTGAGGGCGCGGGCGATCAGGACGGCCACGGCGCCCTTGAGGATGTCGAGAGCGCTGACGAGCACGGCGGCGCCCGGGCCGTACTGGCGGTAGATGCCGCTCCCGCCGGGGAGGTCGCGGTCGCGCACGTCGTGACCGCGCGCGCGGGAGTACAGGATGCCTGCGCTCAGCGACCCGATCAGGTACGCGACGGCGGCGACGAGGAGCGTCATGCGGGCATTCTAGCGGGGAGGCGTGCCGGGCGGCGTTCGCTCCTGGCAGGGCGCGTCCCCGCCGCATGGGGGCGCGGCGGGGACGTGGGCGTGGGGGTCAGAGGGTGGTGTTGCAGCTACTGGAGACGTTCGCGTTCTTGGTGTTGATTTCGAGTTTGTGGGTGCCGTAGTTGTACCTGAAGTCGGCGTACACCATGTTCTGGGCGGTGGTGTCGTTTATCGACCACATCAGGAGCTGGCCGGTCTTGCTGGCGCCGTAGGTGAAGGTGGTGTTGCTGCCGGGCGTGAACGTGAAGGTGCTGGCCGGGCTGGTGTAAGCGATGCTGGCGCCGTTGCCGATGGTGAGGGTGCAGGCCTCCCCGCTCAAGGTTGTGCCGACCACTTTGCCATTCATGCAGCCGAGCGCGGCGGTGTCCTGGGTGCCGCCGGAGTCGGGGCAGCCGAGCAGCGTCGCGTGGGTGATGGTGCTGCCGTTGCCGGGCGTGGGGGTGGGCGCGGTCCCGCCCGTGCCGGGGGTCGGGGCGGTGCCGCTGCACGCGGTCAGGCCGAGCAGCAGGGTGGCGAGCAGGGTGGGTCGGATGTGGTTCATGTGGGGTCCTCCTGGGGCAATGGGGGCCGCGTCACGTGCGGGGGCGCGTGGCGTGCAGGTGGTGCGGGGTTGTGGCGTTGGGCCGACGCGTTCAATTGTGTGCAGGAGCTGCTTGCAACGGAAGTGGAGGTTGCAAGCAGTCGCCTGGCGTACAGTGGCGCGCATGAGTGGCGGTGTGGAGGGCGGGGCGCTGAGCCGCGCGGAGGTGTCGAGGTACAGTCGGCAGTTGCTGGTGCCGGAGTTCGCGGACGCGCAGGGGCGCCTGCGCGCCGCGCGGGTGCTGGTGGTCGGTGCGGGCGGTCTGGGGTGCCCGGTGGTGCAGTACCTGGCAGGGGCGGGGGTGGGCACCCTCCTGATCGCGGATGGGGATACGGTGAGCGTGTCGAACCTGCACCGGCAGACGCTGTACATGACGGCGGACGTGGGACGTGCGAAGGCGGAGGTGGCGGCGGCGCGCGCGCAGGCGGTCAATCCGTTCGTGCGGGCGCAGGCGCGACCCGCGGTGACAGCCCAGAACGTGACGGCGCTGCTGGCGGAGGCGGACGTGGTGGTGGACGCTACGGACAATTTCGAGGCGCGGTACCTGCTGGCGGATGCGTGCGTGGCCGCCGGGCGCGCGTGGGTGTGGGGCGCGGCGGGCGGGACGGAGGGCATGGCGAGCGTGTTCGGGCCGCAGGTGGGGCTGCGGGACGTGTTCCCTTCGGCCGCGGGGGCGGAGTCGTGTGAGTTGATCGGGGTGGTGGGGCCACTGTTGGGGGTGGTGGGCGGCATGATGGCGCTGGAGGCGTTGAAGCTGGTGGCGGGGCTACCGCCGGGGTTGGCAGGGGTGCTGTGGACGGTGGACGCCCTTTCGGGTCGGACACGGCAGTTGCGGCTGACACGGGAAAAAGAGCGTTGACTCATGTTCTGCTCAGAGTTTTTTGCTGTCCTGGTGCTGATTTTTGAGTTTTTTGCGGCTTTTTCCGGGTCGAATTGTTGAGGTCGAAGTGGCCTGGAGTTCGGCTCAGTGCGCAAAAACCCGTTCACATCTGCCAAATCGTGTGTTATAGTCCGTTTGAGCCAAAAAACTGCTCAAATCCCACCTTTGGAGGACGAAACATGGCCAAGAGCACCAAGTCCGCCGCCAAGGCGCCTGCGAAAGCGGCCGCCAAGGCCCCTGCGCAGAGCGAAGCGACCGCCGCGCGTGGCAGCGACAAGATCGCCAAAACCCAGATCATCGATCTGGTGGCGGATCAGACCAGCCTGAACAAGAAGCAGGCGGCCGAAGCCGTCGCCACGATGCTGGACGTGGTCGTTGAGGCGCTGCGCGACGGCAAGAGCGTCGGCCTGCCCGGCCTAGGGACGTTCAGCGTCGCCAAGACCGCGGCCCGCACCGGCGTGAAGCCCGGCACCAGCGAGCGCATCACGATCCCCGCGGGCAAGAAGGTCCGCTTCAAGGTCGCGAGCACCCTCAAGACCAACCTGTAAGCGGGCGCCGCCGCATGGCGGTTGTGCCCGGCGCGGCCAGACTGGCGTGCCTGCACGCCAACCCCTTCCAGGGGTGGGATAGGGCCAGCGTCCACGGGAGCACCCCATGCGGGGTGCTCCTGCTTCTTTTTGCACTCTCTGAACCCTGCTTAAGAGAATGCTCATACTGTGGAGTCCCGCACACGTGCGCGGGCACGGCGTCAGTAGGGTGGCGTCTGGAGGTCTCATGAACCGACTGCTCTTCCTCACGCTCGCGGTCACGACGAGCGCCGCCCTTGCCAAGCCGATCGTGGTCGCGAGCAAGCTCGACCCGGAAGCGCAACTGCTCGGCCAGATGATCCTGCTGACCCTACGCGACGCCGGCCTCGACGTGACCGACAAGACGGGCCTCGGCGATACCGGCGTGGCCCGCAAGGCCATCCTGTCCGGCGAGATCGACGTGTACCCCGAGTACACCGGCAACGCCGTGTACCTGTTCCCCGACGCGAAGATCAACCTGGCGAGCAGCCGCAACCCGCGCGGCATCTACGCCCTCGCCAAGAAGTACGACGCGAAAAACGGCATCACGTGGCTGCAACCGGCGAACGTGAACAACACCTGGGCGCTCGCCCTGCCGGCCAAATTCGCGCAGGCGAACAAACTCAGCACGTACGCGGACCTCGCGGCGTACCTGAAGCGCGGCGGCACCCTGAAGGTCGCGGGCAGCCCGGAGTTCTTCAACCGCCCGGACGCGTTCAAGCTGTTCGAGCGGACGTACGGTTTCACGCTCACCAGCGCGCAGAAGCTCACGCTGGCCGGGGCCACGCCGCTGCAGACGCAGCAGGCCGCGGCGAGCGGGCAGAGCGGCGTGAACGCCGCCATGGCCTACGGCACCGACGGGACCATCAGCGCCCTGAACCTGATCACCCTCAAGGACCCGAAGAACGCGCAGCCGGTGTACCAGCCGGCACCGATCATCCGCACGGACGTCCTGAAGGCCAACCCGAAAATCGAGGGGCTGCTGAACAAGGCGTTCGGCACGCTCGATCAGACGACCATTCAGCGTCTGAATGCGCAGATCGCCGTGGAGGGCCGCAGTGCCCGCGACGTGGCCAGCGCGTACCTCAAGAGCAAAGGGCTGCTGAAGTGACGCGGGGGCGGGGGCCGCACCGCCCGCCCCCGCCCCGCACGACGAGGGCCGCGTGAAGGGCGCCCGCGCGGACGGGCGCCTGCTGCTGCTGGCGGCGCTCGTACTGCTGGCCGGCGCGCTCCTCCCGTGGGTGGGATTGCGCCCGAACCGTATTGCCGCGCCGGAATTCCAGAGCCTCTCCCCTGTCCTGCGTGCGGCGGCAGTGGCGCTCGCTGCGCTCGTGGCGGCGTCCGGGGTGCGCCCGGCGTGGGCGTGGTTGCCCGGGACGACCTCGCTGGTTGGCGGGGTGGCCGCCCTGGGGGCGTTGACGAGCGCGGCCGTGGCGAACGCCGGGCCGCTGGCGCGCGCGAGCGCGAGCAGTGGCGTGTGGGTGTGGCTGCTGGGCGCGGCGGTGGCGCTGTACGCTGCGCACGCCGGCGCACGTGGCCGCGCCCGCTGGCTGGTCTGGGTGTGGGCGCTGCCCGTCCTGGCCCTGCTGCTCGGCGGGCACCTCGGCGCGTGGAGCGTGCTGGTGGAGGGCCGCACCGAGGGCGAACGCTGGACGGCGGAGGTCGCGCAGCACGCGCGTCTGGTGCTGACGGCGCTCGGCGTGGCGCTGCTGCTGGGCGGGCCGCTGGCCGTATGGGCGGGCACCTCGTCTGCGCGGGGCGGCGCGGTGCTGGGCGTGGCAGGCGCGCTGCAGACCGTGCCGAGCCTCGCGCTGCTGGGCCTGCTGATCGCGCCGCTCGCGTGGCTCGCCGCGCACGTCCCGGCCCTGCGCGCTGCCGGCGTGAGCGGCATCGGCGTGGCGCCCGCGCTGGTCGCGCTGACGCTGTACGCGCTGCTGCCGGTGCTGCGCAACGGCGTGGTGGCGCTGCGGGGCGTGGACGTGGGCGCGCTGGACGCCGCGCGCGGCATGGGCATGACGCCCGCGCAGGTGTTCTGGCGGGTGCAGCTGCCGCTCGCGCTGCCGGTGTGGCTGGCCGGCGTGCGGCAGGCGACGGTGCTGCTGGTGGGCGTGGCGAGCGTCGCGGCGCTGATCGGCGCGGGCGGCCTGGGCGTGTACATCTTCCGGGGCCTGCAGGGCGGCGCGGCGGACCTGATCCTGCTGGGCGCCGTGCCCGCGGCGTTGCTGGCAGTGCTCGCGGACGCGGCGCTGCGCGGCGTGGAGCGCCTGCTCGCCGGGCGCATGAGGAGCGAGACATGATCGAACTGCAAGGCCTGGAAAAGCGGTACGGGGCGCAGCTCGCCGTGGCGGACCTGACGGTGACCTTCCCGGCCGGGCAGATCACGGCCCTGCTGGGTCCGTCCGGGTGCGGCAAGACGACGACGCTGCGCATGATCAACCGCCTGATCGAGCCGACCGGCGGTTCCGTGCGGGTGGACGGTCAGGACGTGCGCGCGGTGCGTCCGGAGGTGCTGCGGCGCGGCATCGGGTACGTGATCCAGCGCATCGGGCTGTTCCCGCACCTGTCGGTCGCGCGGAACATCGCGACGGTGCCGGAACTGCTCGGCTGGCCGCGCGCGCGCGTGCGCGCCCGCGTGGACGAACTGCTGGACCTCGTGGGCCTGGAACCGGGCGTGTACCGCGACAAGCGCCCGGCGGAACTGTCGGGCGGACAGGCGCAGCGCGTCGGGGTGGCGCGGGCGCTCGCGGCGGACCCGCCGGTGCTGCTGATGGACGAACCGTTCGGTGCACTCGACCCGATTGCGCGCGCGGCGTTGCAGGCGAAGGTCGTGGAGATTCAGCGGCGGCTGCACAAGACGGTCGTGATGGTCACGCACGACATCAACGAGGCGCTGGTGATGGCGGACATGATCGCGTTGATGAACGCGGGGCGACTGGAGCAGTTCGGCACGCCGGACGACCTCGTGCGGCGCCCGGCGTCGGCGTTCGTGGCGCAGTTCATGGGGGAGGACGCGGCGCTGGAGCAGCTGGGCGGCGTCCTCGCGGCGAATGTCGCGCGGCCTGGGGACGCGGCGGGCCTGCCGGTGCTGCCGGCGGGCGCGGACGCGCGGGCCGCGCTCGCGCTGATGCTGCGGCACGGCACGGACGCGGTGGCGGTAGAGGGCGGGGCGGGCGTCGTGCAGTTCCGGGACCTGATGCGTGACCCGCGCGCGTCGACGGGCGTGGAGCGCGGCGCGTGAGGTCCCGCGCGTGGCCGGTGGCGCTGTGGGGCGCGCTGCTGGCCGTGAGCCTGGTGCCGGGGCTGCTGCCGCGTCTGCTGGCGCCCCTTGCGGGCGGCACGCCGCCGACGCTGGCGAAGCCGTTGTGGGCGCTGACGCTCGATCACCTGGGGCTGGTGCTGCTGGCGGAGGTGGTGGTGCTGCTGCTGGCGGTGCCGCTCACGGTGTTCGTGACGCGGGAACGCAACGGCGCGTTCCTGGGGCTCACGGAGACACTGGTGGGCCTGGGGCAGACGGTGCCGACCCTGGCGATCCTGGCGTTGGCGGTGCCGACGCTGGGGTTCGGGGTGGCGCCGACGCTGCTGGGGCTGACGCTGTACGGGCTGGTGCCGGTGGTGTCGAACGGCGTGGCGGGGCTGCGGGGCGTGGACACGGGCGCGCTGGACGCCGCGCGCGGCATGGGCATGAGCGGCTGGCAGCGGCTGACCCGCGTGGAGGTGCCGCTGGCGTTGCCGGTGTGGCTGGCCGGCGTGCGGACGAGTGTCGTGTACAACGTGGGTACGGCGACGGTGGGGGCGGCGCTCGGGGCGGGTGGGCTGGGGTCGCCGATCATCAATGGGCTGTCGGAGCAGAACACGGCCCTGGTGCTGGTGGGGGCGGTGGCGGCGGCGCTGTTGGCGCTCACGCTGGACGCGCTGTTGGGGTTGCTGGTGCCGGCGCAGTAACCGCAGGGCCAGGCGGCGCAGGAGGTTTCTCATGGGAACTTCCTGCGCCGCCGCCACGTAACGTGTATTGCGACACACGTGATATCACCACGATGTCACGTCCGTTCAGGTCGCCGGAGGTACCCCCTATGCAATCCAAGGAACGTCAATCGCTGTCCCTGCCCGGCCCCCTTATGTTCCTCGTCATGCTCGCCCTGCTCGCCGTGGGCGGCTGGCTCATCACCCGCGAAACCGCGCTGTTCCTTGTGCCGCTCGTGCTCGCCTTCCTGATCCTGTGCGGCTTCTTCATCATCCAGCCGAACCAGGCGACCGTCATTACGCTGTTCGGACGCTACGTCGGCAGCGAACGCAAGAACGGCTGGTTCTGGACGAACCCGTTCACCAGCCGCCGCCGCCTCAGCCTGCGCATCCGCAACTTCAACAGCGAACGCCTCAAGGTCAACGACCAGAACGGCAACCCCATCGAAATTGCCGCCGTGATCGTCTGGCGCGTCGTGGACACCGCCCGCGCCAGCTTCGACGTCGAGGACTACACGCAGTTCGTCGGCATCCAGGCCGAAACGGCCCTGCGGCACCTCGCCGCGCAGTACCCCTACGACCACTACGACACCACCGGCCTGAGCCTGCGCGGCAACCCCGACGAGGTCGCCGAATCGCTCGCTAAGGAACTCGCCACGCGCCTCCGCCACGCCGGCGTCGAGGTGCTCGAAGCGCGCCTCTCGCACCTCGCGTACGCCCCCGAGATCGCCGGTGCGATGCTGCAGCGCCAGCAGGCATCCGCCATCGTCGCCGCCCGCCAAACCATCGTCGAGGGCGCCGTCGGCATGGTCGACCAGGCGCTGCGCATGCTCAGCGAACAGGACATCGTCGAACTCGACGAGGAACGCAAGGCGCAGATGGTCAGCAACCTCCTCGTCGTCCTCACCAGCGAACGCGGCACGCAACCCGTCGTGAACGCCGGCAGCCTATACTGAGCGGCGCAGGCAGGACCGCCGCGTGAAACGCAAAAGCTACCCCCTGCGCCTGCACCCGGACGTGTACGCCGCCCTGGAACGCTGGGCAAACGAGGAGTTCCGCAGCGTGAACGCCCAGATCGAATTCCTGCTCGCCGACGCGCTGCGCCGCCAGGGCCGCCTCCGGGACGCAGTGCCCACCGGGGATGAGAGCACCGACCAATCTTAAGAAATTTCTCTCATGAGAACGGCGTACACTCCATGTATGCGCGGAGTGAACGTCACACCAGGGAATTCACCCCGACGCGCCACGTCCGTGGCCCTCGCCCGCGTGGCGAACACCACGAATCAACGGTGACTCCTGACCGGCCCAGCCTCCTGCTGGGCCGGTTTGCTGTGCGCACCGTACTGCCGGCCAGACCGAACAGGCCCGAACGCGGGCCGAACGCACATGAGGGGGAAAGCATGAAGAAATTCAGCAAGGGTGACCGCGTTGTTCTTCCGCCGTACGGCATTGGCGTCGTGAGCGGCACTTGCACCAGACCCGTAGCAGGCACACCACACGCGTACTACCAGGTGGAGTTCCCGAACACCACCTCACGCGCCTTCGTCCCCGTCGACGCCCCCATGACCGCCGGCATGCGCCCCGCCCTCACCGGCGAGGACATGCCCGCCCTGCTGGAACGCCTGCAGGAAGGCCAGCTGAACCTGCCCCGCCAGTGGGCCGCGCGCCACCGCAAAGTCACCGAGATCCTCGTGAGCGGCGACCCGTTCGAACTCGCCACGCTCGCGTGCGAACTGCGCCGCTGGAACGTCGAGCGCGGCCTGCCCGACCTGGACCGCCAGGCGTACCGCCGCGCCCTGAAACTCCTCAACCAGGAAGTCCACGACCTCAACGAAAACGACGCCTTCCACGTGCGCAGCCTGCTCGACACCGCCTGGAACGAAGAGCACCTCAACTGACCCAAGAGGTGAGCGCGGCCCCGAGAGTCTCGGGGCCGCGCTCACCCCTTCCGGGCATGCGCTTCAGCCGCGCAGCAGCGCGAGAACGTCCTCGGGAATGCTGGCGACGCGGTACTGCTTGTCGGTCGGCGTATGCACCGTGCGGCCCGCGGCGATCAGGGTGACGCTGCCGTCCGCCTCGGTGCGCGTCAGGTCATACGCGAAGATCAGGCGGCGGCTGCGCACCTCCTCCACCCGCGTGCGCAGCGTCAGGGCGTCATCGTACCGGGCCGCGCGGCGGTACTGCACGCCCAGGTCGGAGAGCATCAGGTAGAACCCGCGCGCCTCCACCTCGGTGTACGGCAACCCCAGCGCGCGCATCAGGTCCGTGCGGCCCACCTCGAACCACACCGGGTAGTTCGCGTGGTGCGCCACGCCCATCGCGTCCGTCTCGGCGTACCGAACGTGCAGGGTGGTGGTGTGCTCGGTCATAGACGGCGTTCGTTCGCGTCGAAGAACTCCAGCATGGGCGTTCGGCGCAGGTTCATCGCGCGCGCCACCTCACGCTGCAGGTGGCCGCGCGCGTTCACGAGGGCGTCCAGCAGCGCGCCGATATCACCGATGGTGCTGACGTACGCACGGGCGATACTGTAATCCGACGTGACCGACACGCGCTCGACGGTGACGATCAGGGGCACGCGCGGGTCGCGGAGTTCCGCGATGGCGTCGGACAGGACGCGCGTCATCTGCGCTTCGATCTGTTTGGGTTTCATGGGTGGCCGCCTTCCTGCGGTGCGTGCCCGGCCCCGCGCGGAGCCGGGCCGGGAGTGAAGCGTGACGTGCGGGTCAGGCGCGCGCGAGGTTCGTCTGCAGCAACGCCGCGATGCCCTGCGCGACCTCGTGGATCTCCTGCGCGTCCGGGCCTTCCACCATGACGCGCACGAGGTTCTCGGTGCCGCTGGGGCGCAGGTTCACGCGGCCCCGCCCGGCGAGGCGTTCCTCGGCGGCACGCACGGCGGCCTGCACGTCCGGGGCCTGCACGGCCGCACGCTTGTCCTGCACGCGGACGTTCACGAGCGTCTGCGGGAACATCTCGAGGTCGTCGTACAGCTCATCCAGGGTGGTGCCGAGCGTGCGCATGGACGCCAGGGACAGCAGGGCCGTGAGGACGCCGTCGCCGGTGGGCGACACGTCGAGGAACAGCATGTGGCCACTCTGCTCACCGCCGAGGTGCAGGCCGCGCTCGTGCAGGCGCTCGTGGACGTAGCGGTCGCCGACGTTCGTGCGTTCGAGCGTGATGCCGGCCTGCTGGAGTTTCACTTCCAGGGCCATGTTGCTCATGATGGTCGTGGCGACGCCCCGCTCGCCGCGCGCGCGCGCGTTCAGGAGCAGCAGGTGGTCACCGTGCACGACGTTGCCGCGCCGGTCCACGAACAGGCAGCGGTCCGCGTCACCGTCGAACGCGACACCCAGGTCGAAATCGCCGCTCCGCACGATGCCCTGCAGGCGCTCCAGGTGCGTGCTGCCGCAGTCGCGGTTGATGTTGCGGCCGTCAGGGTTCGTGAACACCGCGAACAGGTCCGCGCCGGCCGCCTGGAAGACTTTCGGGCCGACGCGGTACGCCGCGCCGTTCGCGCAGTCCATGGCGATGCGTACCCCCGCGAGGTCCGGCGCGTGCGTCACGAGGTACTGCACGTACAGGCGTTCCGCCTCGGTGTAATCCGTGACGCCGCCCAGGTCCACGCCGGTCACGGGCGGAAGCGACTCCACCGCGTCGATGGCCCGCTCGATTTCCGCTTCGAGCGCGTCGCTGAGCTTCCCGCCACTCCGCCCGAAGAACTTGATGCCGTTGTCCTGGTACGGGTTGTGGCTGGCGCTGATCACGACCCCCGCGTCCGCACCCAGGTGGCGCGTCAGGTAGCTCACGCCGGGCGTGGGCAGCACGCCCACGTGAATCACGTCCACGCCGCGCGAGGTGAGGCCCGCTGCGAGGGCCGCTTCAAGCATGTCGCCGCTCTGGCGCGTATCCTTGCCGATCACGACTTTCGCGCGGGCGTTGTCCCGTTTGAGGACCTCGCCGGCGGCCGCGCCGAGCTTGAACACCCAGGCGCCCGTCAGCGGGAACTCGCCGGCGACGGCACGCACGCCGTCCGTGCCGAAATACTTCCGTTCCGTCATACCCCGCATGATACGCGGACTGTCAAAACGCACCCAGTTGAGTGAAGGGCGCGTCAGCTTGGCGTGTCCGCGTCGCTTGGCGCGGCGGGCTCGTCGGGCAGCGCCTCGCCGTGCGCCGCCTGGAGTTTGCGCCACCGTTCGCGCACGCGCGCCTCCCAGCCCTCGCCGGTCGGGGCGTACAGGTGCAGGTGCACGCCGTCCGGCAGGTACGCCTGCTCGAAGCTCCCCTCCGGGTCGTCGAAGTAGTACGCGTATCCCTTCCCGTACCCTTGCTGACGCATCAGCGCCGTGGGAGCGTTCCGGAGGTGCACGGGTACCGGCAGCGTCTCCCCTTCACGCACGGCGCGGAGCACGTTCCCCCACGCGGTATACACGCTGTTGCTTTTCGGCGCGAGCGCCAGGTACACGACCGCCTGCGCGAGCGCCAGGTCCCCCTCCGGGCTGCCGAGGAACTCTACGGCGTCGCGCGCGGCAATGGCGAGCCGCAGGGCCTGCGGGTCCGCTAGGCCGATGTCCTCGGACGCCATACGCACCACGCGCCGCGCCACGTACCCGGTGTCCGCGCCGCCCTCGACCATGCGCGCCAGCCAGTACAGCGACGCGTCCACGTGACTGCCGCGCACACTCTTGTGCAGCGCGCTGATCAGGTTGTAGAAGTCCTCGCCGTTCTTGTCCATGGCGGGCAGGTGCCGCCCGAACGCCTCGGTGATCGCCTCGGGCGTGACGGGGTCCGCAAGGGTGCTGGCCACCTCCAGCGTGCTCAGTGCGCGCCGCGCGTCACCGTCCGCGAGGCGCGCCAGCAGGTCGAGCGCTTCGGGCTGCGCCGTGACGCCGGGCAGGCCGCGCTCGTCCGCGAGGGCGCGCTCTAGCAGGCCGCGGATGTCCTCGGGCGTGAGCGCTTCGAGCACCAGCGTCCGCGCGCGGGACCGCAAGGCCGGGTTCACCTCGAAACTGGGGTTCTCGGTCGTCGCGCCGATCAACGTGAGCAGGCCGGACTCCACGTGCGGCAGTAGCGCGTCCTGCTGCGCCTTGTTGAACCGGTGAATCTCATCCAGGAACAGCAGGGTGCGTCGGCCCCGGCCACGCTCGCGCTCCGCCTCCCCCACCGCCTCGCGGATGTCCTTCACGCCGGCCGACACGGCACTCAGCGCAATGAAGTGCGCGTCGACCGCCCGGGCGAGCAGGCGCGCAAGCGTGGTCTTGCCCACGCCCGGCGGGCCCCACAGGATCAGGCTGCCCAGCCGACCGGACGCGAGCGTGCGCGTGAGCGGCCGCCCCGGCCCGAGCAGGTGCCGTTGCCCGACGACTTCCTCGATGGTGCGGGGCCGCAGGCGCTCTGCCAGGGGGGCGGGCGGCTCGAACAGCGTCATGCGGGCAGTGTAGCGAGCGCGCCCGGGCGGGAACGTCCGTCTCGGGAAAACCGGAAAGTCGCCCTCATGCTCTTCACATTTGCTCTACGCTGCAGCCGTGAGCCACGCTGCCCCGTCTCCCCTCGAACGCACCCTGCAACACCTCGCGGACCGCGAAGCCGCACGCGTCCGCGACGAATTCGTGCGGGGTGAATTCGAACACCGCTCCCCACGCCTCTGGCTCGCCGACCTCATCGTGTACGCCGTGCTCACGCTGTACCTCACCTCGGTCCTCGTCGGACTGCTCCTCGCCGCCGGCGTCCTCGGCGCCTTCGACTGGAACGGCATGGCCCGCCTCTGGGCGGCCATTGCCGCCACGGTCCTGCTGGGCAGCGCCTGGATGACCCGCCCACGCTTCAACCACCCCGCCGGGCAGGTCATCACCGACGCCACCCACCCGGAAACCCTCCGCGTCATCCGCGACGTCGCCAAGCTCCTCGGCGCGCCCCTTCCACAGACCGTACTGCTCACCGCCGACTACAACGCGTTCGTGACGCGCGCGGGCTTCCCGTCACGCCGCGTACTGGGCCTGGGCATCCCCCTGCTGTACGCCCTGTCCCCCCAGGAGCGCGTGGCACTGATCGCCCATGAACTCGCGCACGAAGTCAACGGCGACCCCGCGCGCAGCCAGCTACTCGCACGCGCCCTCCATGCCCTCACCGTGACGTACGCCGTCCTGCACCCCCCCACCACTGCCCATCCTGGCCCCCTGGAACTGCTGGCCGCCCTCCTGATGCGCGCCCTGTCCCTCGCCCCAATGGGGGTCCTGTGGGCCCTGTACAGCCTGCTGGGCGAAGACCGTCAGCGCGCGGAGTTCCGGGCGGACCTGCTGGCCGCCCGCGCCAGCGGTACCCCCGAGATGCTCAGCCTGTTGAACCGCCTGCACGTCTCCGAACTGTTCGACTACGCCCTCCACAAGCAGAAACGCGCACCAGAGCGCGAGAACGCCTTCGAGGAATTCAAGCACCAGCTGGAGCACGCCAGCCCCGCCACGCTGGAAGGCATCCGCATCCGCATCGAGGAACACCGCCTACGTCTGGACGACTCGCACCCCCCCACCACCGACCGGGTGCGCGTCGTCGCCGCGCACCCGACAGCCGCCCAGTACCTCCTCCCGGAGGACGTCGCTGCGCGCATGGTGCAAGAACTGCAACCGCACCTCAAGGACGCCGAGCGCGCCGCCAGCATCGCCTACGAGGAACACCTCAACGGCTACTAGAGCGTGCGCTCATAGGCGGGTGGCTGCCTCAGGCACTGGTTTCCCAAACAAAGGCTCCTCTGCCCGGAGGACACCAGCTCAGGACTCGGCCGTTCTGGGGGTCAACAATGACAGCGTGACGTTCCCGCAAGCTTCGTGTAAGTCGTCCAACCGGCCCCGTCAACGACGTTAGTGGGGGCGCATGCGCCCCCACTGTTTTGGTCCCTTCTCGACATCCTCAACGTGCTTGGTCAAGGCCTACAGCCTGCTACGGATGTTGTTCGTCCGCCGGATACGAATGCCATCGCCGCGGGCACGCCCCCCTCGCTCCCCGGTGAACGGCCCGCGATCCATTCGTCATCGCCCCCGCGCACAGTGCCTGATTCGCCACGGCCAGTAGGCACTTGCAGCGCGAACGAGAAACTCCTCCGTACCGTCACACAGCACTGCGGGCTAGAGTTCGAGCGGCTCAGCACACAGGTGCGCCTATCTCCAGGCAGGTGCTGCGGCACGCCATGGACGTCGCCATGCGCCGCACCAGGCAGTTCGGCGCCGCTCTCACTCATAGATCTGAAGTGGTGCGGAGGCGCCCCCGTGTGGGGGTGTCTACAACGACGCCTCCGGCAACTTTGCCGGAGGCGTCGTTGGTCGGTTATTTGTCGAGGCGCAGGCCCGTCGGTGCGTCCATGGGCACTTCCGCTTGAGGGCGGGCGTCGAAGGCGGCCGCGACGTTGAGCGCGAGCGTCCGTGACCACAGGACCAGCAGGAACTGCAGGACGTACATCAGGACGCTGAACACAGCGCTTGGGAGCGTGACCAGCAGGGGGACGCTTTCGCTGTCGGACGTGGACGGCAGGAAGCTCCCGGCGATGCCGGCGAGGCTGCCGAACAGTTGTGAGACGAGGCCCAGGCCGACGAGGACCAGCAGGAACACGAACCAGTTGCCGACGGTGGTGGCGGCGGGCATGACGGCGACGGGCGCACCGAGGGCGCGGTCCGTGGCGGCATTCAGGTAGCGGCGGATGCTGGCGAGGATCAGCCAGTTCAGGATGACGCTGGGCACCGCGAACAGCAGGATGGCGATGAGCACGAAGAAAGTCACCAGGCCGCTGCTGACGCCGTTGGTGAGGTCGCTGGCGCCGGCGATGGCGCTGATGAGGGTACCGCCGCCGAGCACGGCCAGGAGGACGAGGGCGAGCGTGACGACGCTGAGCCACTGGTAGAAGGTGATCCAGCGGCCCAGCGTGCCGCGGAGGACCTGCAAGTGCGGGTCGGCGGGCGCGCCGAGGGCGGCGTCGCGGATGCGTGCGTGCCAGCCTTTCGCCCAGCCGATGACGAGCAGGGACAGGATGAACAGCGCGGCGTAGGCGACGGCGAGCAGCAGGAAGGGCACGGTGAGCGCGCCGAGGACGGCGCGCTCGGAGGCGTCGAGGCCGAGGCCGCCGACGCCGACGCCCATGACCCCGACGAACAGCAGGGCGAGCACTGCCAGGCCGCCGAAGAAGCCCTGGAGAATCTGGTAGGCGGTGAGGCCGCCGATGAGTTGCCGCGTGGTGCGGGCAATGGTTTCCGTGTTCATGCGTTCCTATCCAAGCACGTTCGGGGTGGCGGTGAGGGCAGAGTTGCCGGTGGAGCGCTGGGGGGGTGCGCGTCGAGCGCCTGGGCGGGGCTGAGCAGGAGCTGGCGGGCCCACAGGATGATCAGGAAGTTCGTCACGACGGCCAGCAGGCCAACGCCCGCGCCGAGGGTGCCTGGCGCGGCTGAGCCCTGCATCAGGTTGCCCAGTACGGCGAACCCGGCACGCATAAGGCGCAGACCCAGCAGGATTAGCAGGGCCATGAACCACTGGCTGAGGGGCATGAGCAGGACCTGACTGCCGAAGACGCGATCGGTGGCGACGTTGAGGTAGCGTTTCAGGCTGCCGAGCAGGAATCAGTTCAGGACGGCGCCAATGCCGCCGGCCACCAGGGCGGTGCTGGTCATGATGAGGGTCATGACGCCGGCGCCGGCCGCCTGCTGACTGTCCAGAGCGTGCAGGCTGGTGGCGAGCCAGCCGCCGCCGAGGGCGGAGCCCATGACCAGCAGCGCCGCGAGGGCCACGCCGAGCCGCTGCAGGAAGGGAAGCCAGCGGTCCAGCGTGAGCCGCAGGGGGCTGAGTTGCGGGTCGGTGGGCAGGCCGAGCGCGGTTTCGGTGAGGCGGGCGATCCAGCCTTTGGCCCAGCCGCTGAGGATCAACGCCAGGACGGTTGCGGCGGCGTACAGCCCGCTGAGGACCAGCAGCAGAACGTCCGGTCCGGGGGCACCGGCGAGGGTGGTGGTGCCTGCAGCGAGCAGGCCGAAGACGCCGAGGACGTTGACGCAGCCCAGCAGGACCTGCCCGGTGGTCAGGGCGCCGATCAGGGTGCGGGAGGTGGGGGCCATGGAATCATCATTCATCGAACTCTCATTCAAGTATTTTGGGGGCGACGGCGCCGAAATTGACCGGTGTGGGCGCGTAATGGTCTGCGACGGTCGCCACGGCGAGCGCGAAGCCACGCGACCACAGCAGCAGCAGGAACAGCAGCACCATCCAGGCGAGGCTGAGCAGCACGGTCGCGCCCAGGATGAGCGTCACGGCCAGGGTGCCGGCGCCCTCGAGGGTTTCGTTCATGGCGAGCGGCACGAACGGTACGAAGGCGAGCATGGGCAGGATCGACAGCGCGCTGAGCCCCACCAGGACCAGCAGCACGATGAACCAGGTGCTCACGGCGTTCGCGGCGGGCGTGGCGAGCGCCGCGCCCCGGTGCAGAGCGCGGTTGGTGACAGTGTCCATCCAGCGGCGGACGCTGCCAAGCACCAGCCAGTTGATGATGGCAGCCGGCGCGTACGACGCGAGCGCCGTGAACAGCCAGAACAGCGTGAACGCGGCGGACTCCCCGGCGGTGAAGTCGAAGTCCGGGTCGAGGCGCATCAGGAACGGGGCGGCCACGGTGATGAGCACGAGCAGCGCCATGTACCCCCACTGGCCGAACGCGAGCCACGCGGCGAGGGTGCGGCGCAGCGTGTCGAGCCGCGCACCGTCCACGGGCTGCCCGAGCGCCCACTCGCGCAGGCGCGTGAGGTACTCGCGGGTCCAGCCGATCACCCACCACAGCAGCGCGGCCTGCAGGAACATCAGCGCGGCGGTGCCGACGAGCAGCAGCAGTTCGGGCCCGACCAGTGTCCCCTGCAGGCGCAGCGCCCAGGCCACGCCGACGGGAATGAGGACGCCGAACACGCCGCAGGCCAGCACCCCGGCGATCCGGCTGATGTTCAGCCACCGCGTGAGCTGACGCCCGTTGGCGTGCACGGCGGCGCGCGTGCTGACGAGGTCGGGCGGCGGGGGCTGGTACGTCGGGGGGGTGACGGTCGCGTCCATGCGGGCATTCTGACAGCGCGCGCGGTGCGGCGGGGGCGTAAACTCCGGCATGCCGCGATCCATCCTGCTCGACTGCGACCCCGGTCATGACGACGCCATTGCCCTGCTGACGGCGCTGGGCAGCCCGGACCTGCACGTGCTGGCCGTGACGGTCACGCACGGGAACGCCCCGCTGGAGCGCACGCTGCACAACGCGCGCGCGCTCGTGGAACTGGCGGGCGCGTCGACGCCCGTGTACGCGGGCGCGACGCGTCCGCTGCAGCGTGAGCCCCTGTACGCGCCGCACATTCACGGGGAGAGCGGCGTGGGGAACGTGCGCCTGCCCGAGCCGGTCCGTCCAGTCGCGTCGGGCGTGGCGGCGCAGGCCATCGTGGACGCAGCGCGCGCCGCACCGGGCGAGGTGACGCTTGTGGCGACCGGGCCGCTCACGAACGTGGCCCTCGCGCTGCAGCTCGCGCCGGACCTGCCGGACCTGCTGGCGGGGACGGTCATCATGGGCGGCGGCCTGGAGCGCGGGAACGCCTCGGCATACGCGGAGTTCAACTTCCTCGCGGACCCGCACGCGGCCCGGGCGGTGCTGAATGCGGGCCTGAACCCGACGCTGTTCCCGCTGAACGTGACGCATCAGGTGCGCGTGACGCGGGCGCGGGAAGCGCAGGTGCGCGCGGTCGGGACGGTCGCGGCGCGCACGTCCGCGGCGTTCCTCGACGATTACCTGACGCGGCTGGAAGCCCGGGACGTGGGGGAGCGCGCCGCGCTGCACGACCCGTGCACGGTCGTGTCGCTGCTCCAGCCGGACGCGTTCGGCGTGGAGGCGCGGCGCGTGGACGTCGTGGACGAGGACGTGGACGCCATCGGGCAGCTGGTGGAGCGGCCGGGCGAGCCGAACGCGCGCGTGGCGCTCCGCGCAAGCGAAGACGCCGTGTACGCCGTGATCTGCGAGCGGCTCGGGCGTCTCGCCTGACGTGTCGTGGGCGGGGGTGGCGGATGCGGGCGCTCGCGCGGTGTACGCTGCGCGGATGAGCGCGCTCACCCCTCACTCGCGTGAATGGTACGCGGCGCTGGCCGCGCGGACGGGCGGGTACGTGCACCCGTGGCGGCAGACGCTCGCCGGGCCGAGCGGCGAGGCGCTGTTCGACGCGCTGCTGGAGCCCCTGCTCACGCCGGACACCCGCGTGCTGGAGGCGGGGTGCGGGCACGGCGTGGACGCCGCGCGGTTCGCGCCGCGCGTGGCGCACTGGACCGGGTACGATTTCACGCCCGCGTCGCTGGTGCGGGCGCAGCGTGACGTGCCGGGCGCGACGTTTGTGGAGTGGGATTCGTCGTCGGCGCCGATCCCGGCAGGGCTGCGCGGGCCTTTTGACCTGATCGTGTCGCGGCGCGGACCGACAAGCGTCATTCCGCACCTGCGGACGCTGGCGGCGCCGGGCGCGCGCGTGTTGGGCGTTCATGCGGGCGGTGAGGCGGTGGCGGCCCGCATCGCCGGGCGGCTGGCGCTGGCGGGCCTGGAGGTGGCGACGGGGTGGAGCGTGCGGGTCCGCGGGCATCTGCCGACGTTCCAGGACGCGCGCCTGCACACGGAGTTCAACGGCGGCACGCTCACCGAAGCCGAGTGGGCGGCGCGGGTCACGGCGGACGGCCTGCCGTTCATGGAAGAGCGGTACGTCTGGCTGGCGCGTCTGCCCTGAGCGTCAGGGGCCGGCGGTGGGCTCGGCGGTGTGCAGTTCGAACGCCGTGCGGAACGCCGTTTCGGGGTGCGGTGTGGGGCGCGCGAACAGGTACCCCTGCGCGAACGTCGCGCCGAGGTCCCGCAGGAGGGCGGCCTGTTCAGGCGTTTCGACGCCTTCCGCGACGGATTCCAGGCCCAGGCGCCGCGCGAGGGTGATGACGGTGTCCACGATGCCGCGCGCCTGCGGGGTGCGGGCGAGGTCCCGCACGAACGACTGGTCGACTTTCAGCGCGTGAATGGGCAGCTGGTGCAGGTAGCTGAGGCTGCTGTACCCCGTGCCGAAGTCGTCCACGGCGACGCGCACGCCGAGCGCTGCGAGGTCCCGCAGGTGCGCGCTCGTGGCCGCCATGTCGCGCATCAGCAGCGACTCGGTCACTTCGAGTTCCAGGGCGCTGGCGGGCAGGCCCGCGCCGTGCAGAGCGGTCTGCACGACCTCCGGGAAGTCCGCCTGGGCGAACTGGCGGGCGCTGACGTTCACGGCCACGCGCACGGGCAGGCCGCTGGCGTGCCACGCGGCGGCCTGCTGCGTGGCGTGCGTGAGCACCCACTGTCCGAGCGGCAGGATCAGGCCGCTGTCCTCAGCGACCGGAATGATCGCGGCGGGCGACACGGCGCCCAGGGTCGGGTGCGTCCAGCGCAGCAGCGCCTCGGCGGCAGTGGCGCGGCCCGTGCGGAAGTCCACCTGCGGCTGGTACGCGAGGTGGAGGGTGCCGGCGTCGGGGTCCCCCTGCAGGGCGGCGCGCAGGGCACTTTCGAGGCGCAGGCGGTGCAGGGCGGCGTCGTGGGCGCTGGGGGCGTACGCGGCGTGGCCGTTCTTGCCGTCGTGCTTGGCGGTGTACATGGCGAGGTCGGCGGTGCGCAGGAGCTCCTCGGGGGTGCGGGCGTCCTGCGGGAACAGGCTGATGCCGACGCTGGCGGTCGTCACGAACTGCTGCTCGCCGAGCGTGATGGGCGCGCGCAGCACGTCGAGCAGGCGGCTGGTGAACACGCTCGCCTGATCGGGCGCGCTGAGGCCTTCGAGGACGATCACGAATTCGTCGCCGCCGAGACGGGCGATGTGGTCGCTGGAGCGCACGACGCCGCGCAGGCGCTCGGCGATGACGCGCAGGAACGCGTCGCCGGCCGCGTGGCCGAGCGTGTCGTTGAGGCGCTTGAAGCGGTCCAGGTCGAGGAGCAGCACGGCGACGCCCGTGCCCTCGCGGTCAGCGCGTGCGAGCGCCCCCTCGATGAGCGTGAGCAGGTGCCGGCGGTTCGGGAGGCCGGTGAGGGGGTCGTGCGTGGCCTGATGCGTGAGCTGCGTCTGCAGGGTCACGCGTTCGAGCGCGAGGCCGTACAGGCCGGCGAGGTCGGCGGCGGCGTCGCGGGCCTGTTCGGGGCGGGTGGGCGTGGTGGGCCAGCGGATCGTGAGGGCGCCCCGGCCGCCCGGCACGGGGACACTCAGGGTGCGCTCGTCGTCCGGGATGACTGCGGGGGGGTGCGGCCGCTGACCGGGCGGGGGCGTCTCGCCGGTGAGGGTGACCTGCGCGTCCGGCCAGCGGGCGCGGGCGGCGGCGGCGACGGCGTCCGCGATGCGCTGCGGCGGCGCGCCGTTCGCGATGACTTCCAGCGCGAGCTGCCGGGCGGCGTCCGCGCGGCGCTCCCCGGCGAGGCGGTCCAGCAGGGCGTTGAGGGCCGCGCCGAGCGCGCTGAGCTCGTCGTGGCCGCCGACGTTCAGGCGCGCGCGGGTGTCCTGGAAGTCCAGGTCGTCCACGAAGCGGCGGTACCGGCTGAGCGGCGCGAACAGCGTGCGTTCCAGGTACGCGAGGCCGAGCCCGCCGAAGATCAGCGCGAGGACGCTCAGGCCTGCGAGGGTCCAGCGGGCGGCCATGACGCCCTGCTCGTGCACGTCGCCGGACAGGCGGACGTGCACCTCGACGCTCGGCTGGCCGTACACGTCCGTGAGGGTGGCGCGGCTGAGCAGGCTGCCGTCCGGCTGGCGTATTACGGGCGGGTGCGCGCCTGCTGGGGCGTTCAGGACGAGGCTGACGTTCAGGCGCGTGGTGTGCTGCAGGGCGCGCGGGTCAATGAGGCGCCCGATCAGGACGCGGCCGGCGGCCCGGCCGCCGCCCTCGCTGGTGTAGACCGGCTGCTGCGCGAGCAGCAGCGCCCCGGCCGGCGTGACGATCAGCGTCGCGCCGCCGCGGCGCTGCAGGGTGGGCAGCGCGCGGCGCACGGCGTCCGGCAGGGCGGGCGTGGTGAGGCCGCCGTGGATCCAGCGGCCGACGAGCAGGCGTCCGTCCGCGCCGAGGTACGCGATGAAGTTCACGTGCAGGCCCGCCAGGGCGGACGCGCTGAAGTTCTCGGTTTCGAACTCCCGGTGCCGGGCGGGCGCGCGGACGTAGGCGTACGCGTCGTCCCAGCTGCCCCAGTCGAAGCTCAGCGCGTCGAGGGCGTTCTGCTCGGCGCGGACAGCCAGCAGGACGCGTTCGGTGTTGAGGCGCGCGCGGTCGCGTTCGTAGGTGTCGAACCAGCGGGCGATGACGGCGGACAGCAGCGCGCCGAGCAGCACCAGGAAGGCGAGCAGCAGCGCCGCCGTGATGAGGACCACGCGGCTGCGAACGCCGGTGGTCCATGTGCGCGCTCGGCCTGGGCTCACGCCCGCATGCTAGCGGTGCGGGTCTGACGGGGTTCTTGCAGGGGCGTTCAGCCGCGGCGGGTTTTACCGTCGAGGGTGAGCAGCGGGCCGTACAGTTCCGGGCGGCGGTCCCGGAAGAATCCCATGCCGGCGCGGAAACGGCGCATTTCCTGCAGGTCCACGTCGTGCATCAGGAAGCCTTCCTCGGACTCGCCGAATTCCTTGACGATTTCGCCGGTGAAGTCCGCGAGGAAGCTGTGGCCGTAGAAGGTCTGCTCGTGGCCGTTCACGTTCTCGGTGCCGATGCGGTTCGCGGCGATCACGAACGCGCTGTTGCTGACGGCGTGGCCGACCATGGCGCGCTGCCACATATGGTGGCTGTTCGGGCTTTCCACTTCGGCGGGTTCGCTGCCGATGGCGGTGGGGTACAGCAGGTAGTCGGCGCCCTGGAGCATCATGGCGCGCGCCGTTTCCGGGTACCACTGGTCCCAGCAGATGCCGACGCCGAACCGCCCGAAGCGGGTGTCCCAGACCTTGAAGCCGGTGTCGCCGGGGTTGAAGTAGTACTTCTCCTCGTAGCCGGGACCGTCGGGGATGTGGCTCTTGCGGTAGATGCCGAGCAGCGTGCCGTCCGCGTCGAACGTGGCGAGGCTGTTGTAGTACGCGTGCCCGCTGCGTTCGAAGAAGCTGACGGGCAGTACCACGCCGAGTTCGCGGGCGAGCGCGCCGAAGCGGCTCAGGAACGGGTGGTTCTCGACGTCGTGCGCGAGGTCGAAGTACTCCTCGCGTTCCACCTGGCAGAAGTACAGGTTCTCGAACAGTTCCGGCAGCAGGATGACGTTCGCGCCGGCGGCGGCGGCGGCGCGAACGTGCGCTTCGGCGCGCTCGACGTTGTCGTCGAGGCGGTCGCTCATGTGCATCTGCACGACGGCCAGTTTGATGGTCTTGGCGTCACGGTGGTCGGTCATGGCGTGTCCTCCTGGGGGGTGGGGTGCAGGCCGAGGCGTCTGGCGGCCTCGCCGCTCGGGCGGGCGTGCCCGGCGCGGACGCTCATGGCCGCGCGGTACGCGTCGTCGAAGCTGTACATCAGGACGGCCATCAGGCCGTGGTGGTCCATTTCGAGGCCCTGGATCACGAAGCCCGCGCGGAGTTTCGGGATCAGGATGGCGTTGTTGGTGGCGTGGTGGTGGCTGCGCACGAGGGTGTAGCCGCCCGCGCGGAACGCGTCCAGCAGGGGTGGGAGCATGCGGGTGTACACGCCGCGCCCGCGGTGCGCGGGCAGCAGGCCGGTGTTGACCATGTAGACGGTGCGGCCGTCCCAGGCGCGCGCGTAGTGCCAGCCGACCACGTCACCTTCGTGCTCGACGAGCCACGTGAGGGTCGGGACGGGCAGGGTGGGGACGCTCGCATCCCACTGGTAGGACCAGGTCTGGAACACGTCCTGTTCGTGGCGGGCGTACACGGCGAGGTACGCCTCCAGCGGCGCGGGCCGCAGGGTGTACCCGCCGCCCAGGTCCACCGCGCCCGCCGTGGTCACTCGCCCGTCCAGGGCGCCCCGGCAGGCTGCTGCTGCGTGACGCAGTGGAAGCTGCCGCCGCCCTCGATAATCGCGCGGGAGCGCAGGCCGATCACCTCGCGGTCCGGGAACAGTGGGCGCAGGACCTCCAGGGCGCGGGCGTCGTTCGGATCGTCGTACAGCGGCACGACCACGAAGCCGTTGCCGATGTAGAAGTTCGCGTACGTGGGCGGCAGGCGGCCCTCGGCGCCCTCCAGGCGGCGCTCGGGCAGCGGGAGTTCCACGATGCGGAAGCGTTCGCCGTGCACGTCCGTCATGGCGCGCAGCGCCTCGAGGTTGGCGTTCATGGTGGCGTGGTTCGCGTCGTCCGGGTTGGGTTCCACGCTCGTCACGATGGTGCGCTCATCGGTGAATCGCGTGATGGTGTCGATGTGCCCGTCCGTGTGGTCGTTTTCCAAGCCGCCGTCCAGCCACAGCAGCTTCTCGACGCCGAGGTACGCGCGCAGCAGCTCGGCGTAGTCGGCTTCGGTGAGCTGCGGGTTGCGGGTGTCCGTGAGGAAGCACGAGCGGGTCGTGAGGCCCACGCCCGCGCCGTTCACCTCGATGCCGCCGCCTTCCAGCACCTGCGGGAGGTCCCAGTGACGCAGGCCCAGGCGACCCGCGACGTACTCGGGAACGCGGTCGTCGTTCAGGAACTCGAATTTCCCGCCCCAGGCGTTGAACACCCAGTTGGTGAGGGTCAGGTCGTCGCCGCGCTTCAGGAAAATCGGGCCGTTGTCGCGCATCCACACGTCGTCGGAGGGGAGGCGGTGGAAGGTGACGTTCGCGCCGTCCAGGCGGGCGCGGGCGTCGTGTTCGGTTTCGTCGTCGCGCACGAGCAGTTCGACCCGCTCGAAGCGCGCGATGGTGCGCACGAGGTCCGCGAACTCCGCGCGGACGGCGTTCAGGTGCCCGAACCACAGGTCGTCGTCAGCAGGCCACGTCATCCACGTGGCGTCATGCGGCGCCCACTCGGCGGGCATGCGGAAACCAAGCTCGCGCGGCGTGGGGTCGTGGGGCGTCAGGTGCGTGGCGTCAGTCACGCTGCCTGTATACCAGACCGTGCGGGGCGGCATCGTGACCGGGGTGGTCAGGGGTGGGCGTACGCGCGGATGGGGAGGGTCCGCGCCACGAGGAAGCCCAGGCGGGCGTACACGCGGGCGGCGTCCCGGTTCTCGGTGTACACGTGCAGGAACGGCGTCTCGCCGAGCGCCTGGAGGTGCCGCGCCGCGTGCGCGACGAGGCGCGCGGCGTGCCCGCGTCCGCGCGCGTCCGGGTGGGTGCAGACGGCGGTAAGTTCGCGCGCGCCGGGCGCGTGGAAGCGCGTGCCCGTGAGCGCCACGAGCCGACCGGCGTCGCGCACGCCCCAGAACGCGCCCAGGTCGAACGCACCGGGTCGCAGCGGGCCGGGCCGCGTGAGGCGCACGAGGTCGAGCATGTCCGGCAGGTCCGCGGGCGTGAGCGGCAGGATGTCGTCGCCGGGCAGGTCCGGGGCGGACGCGCGCAGGTGCATCTGGTGGACGGTGATGTCCACCACGCGGGTCAGGCCGGGCGGCGGGGCGTGCTCGCCCACCAGCGTGACCGTCTCGCCGGGGCGCAGCAGGCCCAAGAGGTCCGCTTCCGCGCCGGGCAGAACCGCGCCGAACGGCGCCGCGCGCGGAGGGTAGCGGCGCGCGCCGCCGTGCACTTCCGCAAGGTGCGCGTGCGGGCCGGTGAGCGCGGCGAGCACCGGCGTGTCCAGCGGGGCCGGGGTGGGGGCGTCGTGCGTCAAGGTGCGTTGAGCGTACCGCGCGGACGCGTTCATGCGCGCGCGCGCATGATGGAGCGCACGGGAGGAGCATGGGCATCAAGGAACACACGTGTGAGTCGTGGCTGCACCTGCTGGAGCTGCTGTACGCGGACACCTGGAATCCGGCATTGCGGCGGCACCGTTCGCCGTACGTGTTCCGGGGCGTGTCGAGCGCGGCGCACGGGCTGCGGACGTCCCTGCAGGGCCTGGCGGGCGGCGGGGACGCGCACGCGCTGGAACTGCACCTGCTGCGGAACTTCCGGAAGTACGCGCGCCGCACCGTGAACGAGGACGACTCGTCGTGGCACTGGCTGGCGGTCGGGCAGCATTACGGCCTGCCGACGCGGCTGCTGGACTTCTCGTACTCGCCGTTGGTGGCGCTGCACTTCATGACGCGTGACCCGTCCACGTTCGACCGGGACGGCGCGGTGTGGATGGTGAACCTGGCGCGCACGAACGCGTCCCTGCCGGAGCCGCTGCGGGACGCGCTGGAGCAGGAGGGCTCGTCGGTGTTCACCACGGACCTGCTGGGCAGCGTGACGCGGCAGGCGCCGGCCCCGACGGCCCGCGCGCTGAACAGTGACGCGCGCACGCTGGACGTGCTGGGCCGCCTGAGCGCCGACCCGTACCTGCTGTTCCTGGAGCCACCGTCCATTGATGAGCGCATCGCGCAGCAGTTCGCGCTGTTCAGCTTGCCGTCCGACCCGGCGCTCGACATGGAGGCGCTGCTGGCGCAGCAGCCGGACGCGGCCGTGAAAGTCATCGTGCCCGCGCGGCTGAAGTGGCAGGTGCGCGACCACCTGGATCAGGCGAACGTGAACGAGCGGACGCTGTTTCCGGGGCTGGGCGGGCTGGCGCAGTGGCTGCGGGTGTACTACACGACGCCGCCCGAGGAGGCCGGGCCCGGCTGAGCGTCCGGGGCGGGCGCGCGGGCGTCACGCAGCGTGAAGTGGAAGGTGCTGCCCTGCCCGGGGGCGCTGTCCGCCCAGATGCGTCCGCCGTGCGCCTCGATGATCTTCTGGCAGATGGCGAGGCCCAGACCGGTGCCTTCGTACTGCGATTTGGCGTGCAGCCGCTGGAACATCACGAAGATCCGCTCGAGGTACGCGGGGTCCATGCCGATGCCGTTATCGTGGACGCGCACGTGCCACATCTCCCCTGTCCGGTCCGCGTGAATGCGCACTTCCGGGGACGTGCCGTCGCGGCGGAACTTCACGGCGTTGCCGATCAGGTTCTGGAACACCTGCGCGAGCTGGCCTTCGTCGCCGAGCACGTCCGGCAGGGCGTCCACGTGCACGCGGGCGGCGGTGGCGTGCAGGGCCGCGTCGAGCGCGTCGAGGGCGTGCGTGACGGCCGCGCTGAGCGGCACGGGCCGCAGGTGGGGTGGGTCGGCGCTCACGCGGGAGTACGCGAGCAGGTCGTCCACGAGGGTTTTCATGCGGCGCGCGCCGCCGACGATGAACGACAGGTAGCGTCGGGCGCCCGCGCTGAGATCCGCGGCGTGTTTGCGTTCCAGCAGTTCCGTGAACGAGATGATGGTCCGCAGGGGTTCTTGCAGGTCGTGCGCGGCGACGAACGCGAAGCGGCTGAGTTCGGCGTTGCTGCGCGCGAGTTCCGCTTCGACGCGCGCGCGCTGCGTCACGTCCACGCGCAGGCCGAGCACGCCGCTCACGCGTCCGGTTTCGTCGTGTTGCGGGACGTACCAAGTGTCGAGGACGCGCTCGCCGAGGGTCCGCTGCGCGTGCACGGCCTCCCCGGCGAGCGCGCAGCGCACGTCGCCGAGCAGGTCCGGGAACGGCGCGTACCGCTCGAAGGCGCTGTGCCCGACGGCGTCCGCGCCGGTCAGGGCGCCGTGCCCTTCGGCGAGCGTGAAGCGGCCCTCGTCGTCAAGCGCGAACAGGCTGATGGGCAGGTGGCCGATGATGGTGGCGAGGCGTTCCTCGAGGCGCAGGACGTCGCGGGTGCGGGCCTGCACGCGCGCCTCCAGGTCGGCGTTCAGGTCGCGCAGGGCCGCTTCGGCGCGCACGCGGTCGGTGACGTCCGTGTGGACGCCCACCCATTCCGGCGGGTCGCCGAAGGCGGTGTGGACCGGCACGGCGCGCACGTGGAAGTGCCGGTACGTGCCGTCCGCGACGCGCAGGCGGTGGTCGACTTCGTACACGTGGCGTTGCTGCACGGCGTCCTGCCACGCCGCGAAGGTGCGCGCGCGGTCGTCCGGGTGAACGTGGTCGATCCAGCCGCCGTGGGCGTGCTCGTGCGGCGCCTGTCCGGTGAGGCGCGTCCAGCCCGGCTGTTCGCCGCGCAGGTCCCCGTGGTCGTCGGTGGTCCACACGGTCTGGCGGGTCGCGTCGATCAGGGAGCGGTAGCGGGCCTCGCGGCGCTGCGACGCCTCGAACAGGGAGGCGTTGTCGAGGGCCATGGCGGCGCGCTGCGCGAGTTCCCGGGCGAGCGCCAGGTCGTCCGGGCCGTACGTGCGTTCCGGGTGGGTGGTGGCGAGGCCGAGCACGCCGAGGTGTCGGCCCTGCGTGGTGAGCGGCACGAGAATCAGGGAGTGCAGGCCCATGCGGCGCACGGCGTCCCGGCGGGCGGGGTCCTCGATGCCGTCGACGAGGCCGGGCGGCACGGCGGGCAGCAGAATGGGCTCGCCGGTGCGCTGCACCCACGCGCTCGACCCGTACTGCGCGGGGTCGGAGGGGAAGCGCGCGACGAGCCAGCGCAGCAGCTCAATCTGCCGCGGGTCGTCGTGCGCGACGACGGCCGCCTGCATGCGGCCGGTCTCGTCGGGCAGGAACACCGCCGCCCAGTCCGCGAGGTGCGCGGTGGCGAGCGTGGCGATGCGCTCGATGGTGGGGCGGACCTCCAGGGAGGCGGCGAGCGCACCGCTCACCTCGGCGAGCAGCGCGGCGCGGGCCCCAGCGGCGCGTTCCGCGTCGTACAGGCGCGCGCGTTCCAGGGCGCTCGCGCACGCGTCGGCGAGGGTGCGCGCGAACGCCTGCCGGGCGGGCAGGACGGCGTCCTCGTGGTCGAAGGAGAGGGTGAGGGCGCCGAGCAGGCGCTCGCCGGCCAGCAACGGGAGGATCACGAGGGCCTGCGTGCGGGCGTCCAGCATGGGCATGACGTCCGGGAAGTCGCGCTGCAGCAGGGCGCGCGTCCCGAAGACGGCCTCGCGGGTGAGCACGGCGTGCGTGATGGGGTACGCGGGGTTGACGTTGAACTGCCGCCAGCGGTCGTCGAAGCCCTCGTCGTACCCGGTGGAGCCGATCAGGTACAGCGTGTCGCCTTCGACGCTCTTGATGAGCGTGCCGCGAAAGGCGCCTGTGGCCTGCACAGCCTGCTCCAGCACGGTGCGGATGAGGTCGCTGGACGTGAAGGCGCGCGCGAGCGCGCCCGTGATGCGCTGGAGGTGCTGCGCGCGCGCGGCGTCCTGCCCGGGGTCCACGTCGATGAGGAGAGCAGACCCGGCGGGCTGACCGTCCGGGCCGGCCACGGTGAACGCGCGGTAGTGCAGGCCGTCCGGGCTGGGCGGTGGCGGAGGCTGCTCGCCCCGGGCGGCCTGCAACGCGGCGTGGACGTACGGCGTGGCGCCCGGGGGCAGGGCGTCGCGGAGGGGCTCGCCGACGTGCGCGGGGGCGGGCCGCCCGGTGAGCGCTGCGAACGCAGGGTTGACGCACAAGATGCGTTCCTGGGTGTCGAGCAGCGCGCAGGCGCTGGGGGTGTGGGCGAGCACGTGGTCGAGGAACGCGCTGATGGGCGCGTCCGCCGGAAGCTGAGGGTGCAGCGTCACGAGCCATTGTATGAACGCGCGGCGGTCGCCCCGCGCGTTTAACAACGGACGCCCAAGGTGACGGGCGGGGCCGCGCGGGTTTGCTGCTATGGTCGGGGCGTGATCGCGTGGGTGCTGGTGGGGGGTCGCGTGCGGGTCACGCCGGAGGTGGCGCGCGTGCGCGCGGAGCGGCCGCCGGCGCTGGTGGTCGCGGCGGATGGTGGGGCGCGTCATGCGGGCGCGCTGGGCGTGCAGGTGGATGCGTGGGTGGGTGATTTCGATTCGTCGGCGGGCGTGGACCTGAACGTGCCCCGCGAAGTGCACCCGCGCGCGAAGGACCTCACGGACGCGGAACTGGCGGTGCAGGTGGCGCGGGCGCGCGGGGCGACGTCGGCGGTGGTGTGGGGCGCGTTCGGCGGGCGGTTCGATCACGCGCTGGCGCTGGCGCTGACGGCGGTGCGTGCGTCGGCGGCGGGCTTCCCGATCGCCCTGCACAGCGGGGACGAGTCGGGCGTGCCGCTGCTGCCGGGCGCGCCCGTGCAGGTGCGCAGCCGTGTGGGGCAGGTGCTGAGCGTCGTCGCGCTCGACGACCTCTCCGGCTTGACGTTGTCCGGCGTGCGGTGGCCGCTGCAGCGCGCGGACGTGCCGTGCGGGAGCGGGTGGACGCTCAGCAACGAGGCGCACGCGGACGCCGTGCGGGCCCAGGTGCAGCGGGGGCGGGCGCTGCTGCTGCAGCGCTGGGACGACGTGGGCGTGGTCCCCTGACCTGACGGGCCTGAGGGCGTGGCGGTCCGCGCCCTGCGGCAGAATGCAGGCATGAGGAACTTCGTGAGCGGGTGTCTGCTGGTGGCCGTCCTGGCGCTGCTGGCCGTGGGGGCAGGGGCGTACTTCCTGGTGTACGTGCCGGCGCGGGATTTCGTGCAGAACACCGCCGGGGGGGTCCTGGCGCCCCGGGCGGGGGGGCCGGCGGCGACGACGCCGCTCACGCGCGCGCAGGTGCAGCAGTTCGTGCGGGTCCGCCGGGATGTGCGCGCGGCGCTGGGGGACAGCTTCACGCGCCTGGAGGGCATCTATCAGGCGTACGCAGCGGGACGGACGCCGGGCGTGCAGGAGGTTGTGGGGGCGCTGCGCGAGGCGGGGTCGCTGGTGTCGCGCGGGCGCGCGGCGCGCGACGCGGCGCTGCGGCGCGAGGGGCTGAGCGTGCAACGATACGAGGCGACGCGTGACGAGGTGAACCGGGCGCTGGGCGTGCCGCAGGTGGACCTGGCGGTGCTGGCGGAGGCGCTGCGGTCCCTGCGGCTGCCGAGCGCGGAGGCGGTCACGGTCCCGTCGGATCCGCGCAGCGCGCCGCTGATCACGCCGTTCCGCGCGGAGCTGCTGGCGACCGCGCCGCTCGGCCTGCTGGGGTTGTAACGCCGCGCACCGGAACGCGAGATGCGTTGCGGTGCACAGGCTGGGGGCGTGGCATGCTGCGGCATGGACCCCCTCTCCACTCGAGGTGCTGGCGCGCTCATGGCGGGCGCGCGGCGCGCTGCGCCGTTTGGCCGACGCGGGGCGGCGCGCCGCGTGGCAGAGTGCGGGGCAGGAGTCTCGTCTTGAATCACGCGTTTGTGGATGGCAGTTTCGACGCGGGCGTGGGCGGCTGGGGCGTGGTGCTGATCCTGCCGAACCTGCTGCCGCGGCGCCTGCAGGGGCGCGTGGACGCCGAGGACAACAACGCCACGGAGTTGCGGGCGGTGCTGGAAGCGGTGCTGCACGCCCCCGCGCAGGAGCGGATGATGGTGCACACGGACAACGTGAACATCATCCGCGCGGTCCGTTCGGGCGCGCGCAGCTTCCCGCAAGATGAGCTGGCCGCGCAGGTCCGCGAGGCGGCGGAGGCGCGCGAGGTGCAGCTGCAACTGGTGCGGGAGTCGCGGACGCGCCGGCACATGCGCGCCGCGCATGATCTGGCGAACGCGGCGCGGCGCGAGCAACCGCTCAGCGCGCCGGGCGCGCCGGCCGAGGCGGTGCTGGACGTGCAGCCGTGGCGTTCGGAAGCGAAAGTGATGGTGCGCCGTGACGGGGAGCGCGTCACGGCGCACGTGCCGCTGGACGCGCCGACGCCGCTGCCGCCGACGGTGCAGGCGCTCGGGGTGGCGGTGGGGCTGGCGCGGCCCGGGGAGGTGCTGACGGTGCGGCGGGCGTCCACGCTGGCGATGGCGTGGTGGAACAACCCGCGGCGCGCGCTGGACGAGGAGGCGCGCACGGCCCTCTGTGCGCTGGTGGCGGAGGCGGAGGGGCGGGGCGTGCAGGTGCAGTTCGCCTGACGCCGCACCTAAAGGAGTGAGGGGGACGCTGGTTCAGCGTCCCCCTCACTCCTTCAGGCCAGGCCGGCTTTGCCGAGGAACTCGTCGAGTTTCTGGGGGCGGAAGCCGCTGAGGCTCTGGGCGACGTCGCCGCTCACGAGGGTAGGGACGCTGCGACGCCCACCGTTGACGCTCATGACGTACTCGGCGGCCTGTTCGTCCTGTTCGATGTTGATTTCCTCGTACGCGAGGCCTTTTTTGTTGAGGGCGGCCTTGGCGGCGTGGCAGTCCGGGCACCAGCTGGTCGTGTACATCTTGATCATGCTTCGACTGTACTGGGTCCAGGCGCGGCCTTGAGGACGGAACGCACATTGGGCGCTTCAGGGACGCTTCACGGTCCGTCTGACGCCCCCTTGACACCTGCGGGGCGGCGCAGTATTCTCTCTGAGCGCTGAGGGCAAGCCCAAGGCGAATGACGCAGGGTAGAGCAGTCTGGTAGCTCGTCGGGCTCATAACCCGGAGGTCGCAGGTTCAAATCCTGTCCCTGCAACCAGAACCGAAGGCCGCACCAACAGGTGCGGCCTTCATCTTTCTTGTCCGGCTTCACCGCGCTCAGGAGTACGCTGGGGCATGAACCTCGCGGAGATCTGGACGGCCATCGATGAGGGTCGGCATGCGGACGCGGAACGCCTGCTGCACGACGACCCGGACCTCCTCGCCTCCCGCGCCGGTCAGATGGCGCACGGGTACATCCTCGCGCATACGGGGCGCCACCCGGAAGCGCGCGACGTGTACGCGCGCCTGCGCGCAGCGCACGCCGGCGACGAATGGGAGCACATTGCCGTGCACCAGCAGGGCATGGTGGAGCGCCTCGCCGGTGACCACGCCGCCGCGCTCGCGCACTTCGAGCAGGAACTGCAGCTGATTCGCGCGCTCGGGGACCGGCCGCACAAGCTGGCCGTGAACGCCTACGAGCTGGGCGTCACGAGTCTCGCGCTGGGGCGCGTGGAGGCGGCGCGCACGCACCTGCAGGACAGCCTGCGCAACGCCCACCGGCAGGATGACCCCGTGGCGGTCGCGTGCGCCGAGCGTGGCCTCGGGGAGGTCGCGGCGTACGAGGGGAACGTGGGTGAGGCGCGGGCACACTACGCGCGCGCCATCGAGGCTTTCGAGGACGCCGAGGACGAGGTGGGCATCCGTGAAGTGCAGGCGTTGATGGACGCCCTGAAGGTCCACGAGGCCTGAATGCCAAAGCGGAAGTCCCGCCACGTGGCGGGACTTCCTAAGCTGGAGCCAGAGGTCGGATTTGAACCGACGACCTACTGATTACGAATCAGTTGCTCTACCCCTGAGCTACACTGGCGATGGTGGCAACGGGCGGACTTGAACCGCCGACCCAACGATTTTCAGTCGTTTGCTCTACCAACTGAGCTACATTGCCGTTCGCCCCGGTTGGGGCGCTTGGCGGTCCGGACGGGATTTGAACCCGCGACCTTCTGCGTGACAGGCAGATATGCTAACCGCTACACTACCGGACCAATTGTCGCTTTGGGGCCTTTCCCTCAGCGCGGTTAAGTCTAGCGGGGGCTTCCGGGGTTGTCAACACTTGCTGCGTTCGTGATTTCCGCCGCGAATTTGCGGCGCAGCGCGCTCACAGTGGCGGCGGGCGCCATGCTGGTCACGTCGCCCTGGTAGCTGGCGATTTCGCGGAGCATGCTGCTGCTCACGTAGCTCCAGCGGGTGGCGGCCATGATGAACACCGTTTCGACGCCGCCGAGCTGGCGGTTGAGGTGCGCGATCTGCAGTTCGTACTCGTAGTCGCTCACGGCGCGCAGGCCGCGCACGATGATGCCTTTGTTCGACTGGCGCATGTAGTCAACGAGCAGACCGCTAAACGAGTCGACGCTGACGTTCGGCAGGTGCGCGGTGGCTTCGCGGAGGATGTCGAGGCGCTCTTCGAGGGTGAAGAGGTGACGGCCCTGCTTGCGGGCGTTGTGCATGACGGTCACGGTGACGTGCTCGAAGATCCGCGAGGCGCGGGTGAGGACGTCCATGTGGCCGTTGGTGATGGGGTCGAAACTGCCCGGGAACACGGCGTTCATGTCGGGTCGAGTGTACCGCGCGCCGAGGGGCGCACGCGGTTACGCGTGCGTGTAGAGGGTGAGAACGTTGCTGCCGTAACGGCGTTCGTCGCGGGTGTAGCCGTCGCGGTCCGCGAGGGTGAGTTGGGTGGGGTGCTGGATGATGAGCAGGCCGTCTTCGGTAAGGGGGCGGCGTTTGAGGAGGCCGGCAGTGATGGTGGGGATGTCCTGGGTGTAGGGCGGGTCGACGAAAACCACGTCGAAGGCGCCCAGTTCGGGGAGCAGGGCGAGGCCGTCGCCGCGGCGGATGCGGGGGCGGGTGGGGAGCTGCAGGTGCGTGGCGTTCGCTTCGAGGGCCTTCACGGCGCGCAGGTCGAGTTCGGTGAGGGTGACGGTGTAGCCGCGGCTGGCGGCTTCGAGGCCGACGGCGCCGCTGCCGGCGTACAGGTCGAGGAAGGTGCCGGTGGGCGCGCGGGTGGCGAGGAGGTCGAAGAGGCTTTTGCGGAGGCGGGCGCCGGTGGGGCGGGCGCTGTCGGGAACGGTGATGGCGCGGCCTTTGGCGGTGCCGCCGAGAATACGGATGCTCACGCCTTCAAGGTAACGCGCCGCCCCCGACAGGGCGGCGCGGGGCGCGGTGGGTTACTTGATGGCGACGCAGGCGACGCCGGCGTCGGCGGGGGTGCCGTTCGGGTCGCTGGCGGTGTGCACGTTGAAGTACGTGGCGTTGGCGACGTCGGTGTTGGCGGCGCTGCCGCTGGCGGTGAGGCGGCCGGTGTTGTCGGTCATGCCGACGATCTTGGTGGACATGATGGGCGCGCCGGCGCTGGTGCAGGGGTCGCTGCTGGCGTCGCCCTGGAGGTGGTAGTGGGCGACGTAGTAGGTGTTGGGTTGCAGGCCGCTGATGGTGGTGGTGGTCGTGGTGGTGCTGTCGGTCATGTTGATGGTGACGTTGCCGACGGGCATGACGGCCTGGGGGGCGCTCGCCTGGCGGTTGAGGATGAGAGTGCGGCCGGTGCCGTTCATGGTGGGGGCGCAGGCGGCGAGGAGCAGGGCGCTGGCGGCGGTGATGATCAGGTGCTTCATAAGGTCCTCCTTGGGGTGTTGTGTTTATGAGAGGACGGTGGGGGTGGTGGGCACTGTCGGAATTGCCGCTGTTTCAAGGGGGGATGAAGGTGGGTGCCAGGTGGAGTACACTGGAAGCACTCATCAGGTCAGACCAGTTCGGAGGTCCCCGTATGTCGAGCGTTACCGCACCCGACCGCACCACGCCCCTTCAGGCCCTGTACGACGCGCAGCGCACCTACGCACCGACCATCGCCGCGCGCACCGCCCGCGAACGCGCCGCCACCCTCGCCCGCCTGGGCCACGCCGTGGACCAGCACCGCGCGCGCCTCGCGCAGGCGCTGCACCTCGACCTGGGCAAAAGCCGCGCCGAAGCAGAAATCACCGAACTGCACCCGCTGCGCGGCGAAATCCAGTTCGCGCGGCGCCACGTCGCGCGCTGGATGCACCCCCGCCGCGTCGGCACGCCCCCCGCGCTCGGCCTCGCGCGCAGCGAGGTGCGCGCCACCCCGCGCGGCGTCACGTTGATCCTCAGTCCCTGGAACTACCCCGTGAACCTCACGCTGGTGCCCCTCGCGTCGGCCATCGCGGCGGGGAACCCGGTCATCCTCAAACCCAGCGAGAAGGCGCCCCACACCGCCCGCGCCCTGCGCGCCCTGATCGAGGACACCTTCGACCCGCGCGAGGTGGCGCTCGTGGAAGGCGAGGCGGACGTGGCCACGGCCCTGCTGGACCTGCCGTTCGACCACGTGTTCTTCACGGGCAGCACCCGCGTAGGCCGCCTCGTGATGGAAGCCGCCAGCCGGCACCTCGCCGCCGTCACCCTGGAACTGGGCGGGAAATCCCCCGCCATCGTGGACGAGAGCGCGGACATCGAACGTGCCGCCGAACGCATCGCGTGGGGCAAGTTCCTGAACGCCGGGCAGACCTGCGTGGCGCCCGACTACGTTCTGGTGCATGAGCGCGTGCGAGACGAGCTGCTGCTGGCCCTGACGGTCCTGATCGAGCGGCGCTTCGGCGGTCGGGTGTGGCAGCGCGTCGGCCCCGATTACGGCCGCATGGTGGACGCCTGCAGCGTGGACCGCCTGGAGGCCCTCACGCTCGGGAGTGTCCGCGCCGGCGCGCGCGTCGTGGCGGGCGGCACGTTCGACGCGGCGCGGCGTTTCATTTCGCCGACGCTGGTCGTGGACGTCACGCCGGACATGCCACTGATGCGTGAGGAGCTGTTCGGGCCGGTCCTGCCGATCCTCACGTACCGCACGCTGGCAGAAGCGACCGCGCTCGTGCGCGCGGGGGACGCGCCGCTCGCGCTGTACGTGTTCGCGGGGGACGCCGCTGCGGAACAGGTGCTGCGGGACACCACCAGCGGCGGCGCCGTCGTGAACGGCACGGTCGCGCACCTGGCCAACCCGCACCTGCCGTTCGGCGGAGTGGGCGCGAGTGGGCAGGGACGCTACCACGGGGAGTTCGGGTTCCGGGCGTTCTCGCATGAGCGGGCGGTGCTGCGCGAACCACCGCTCAGCCCGGTGCGGCTGCTGTACCCGCCGTACGGGCGGCTGGGCCCGCGCCTGGGGGCGTGGCTGATGCGCGTGCTGAGCTGATACGCTCGGCGCGTGCACGAGGAAGCGCTCAGCGCAGCGATCACGGCGGGCGGGCGGTCCTCGCGGTTCGGGTCGGACAAGGCGCTCGCGGTGATCAGCGGGGAGCGCCTGCTGGACCGCGTGGCGCGCCGCTTCCCCCCCGCGGACGCGCGCGTCCTGGTGGCGCCGCCGGGCCGGTACGTCCTGCCGGGATGGACGCCGCTCCCGGACACCCGGCCCGGCGAGGGACCGCTCGCGGGCCTGGAAGCGGCGCTGGGCGCCTGCCCGGACGGCTGGGTCATGTACGCGGGCGTGGACCTGCCCGGGCTGACGCCCGCGTACTGGGCGGCGCTGCTGAACGCGCGGACGGCGGGCGCACGGTCCGTGGCGGGCCTGGACGCAAGTGGGCACGTGCAGCCGCTCGCGGCGCTGTACCACACCAGCCTGCGCGGAGCGGTCAGCGCGCTGCTGGACGCCGGGGAGCGTCGCCTGCGCGCGGCGCTGCTGGACGTTCAGCAGGTCCCGTGGGCGAGCCTTGAGGCCCAGTGCCCGGACGCGTACCGGAACGTGAACACGCCCGCCGACCTGCCGGACGCCTGAGGGCGCAGCGTGGTCCCACACTGGCTTTGGAACCGTGCCTGTTCCCCAATCACCTTGAGTGCTGTTATGTAAACTTTCTTGATGAGCCAGGAATCCTTCATGCTGCGAGGCACCGCTGCGGACCGCACCCTGCGCGTCGTCGCCGTGGACGCCACCACCCTCGTCGAGGAGGCCCGCCTCCGGCACCACCTCAGCAAAACCGCCACCGCCGCACTCGGCCGCACCCTCGCCGGCGCGCTCCTGCTCGCCCAGGTGCTCGGCAAACACGAGGACAGCCGCGTCACCGTCCGCATCCAGGGCGACGGCGAACTCGGCTGGATCGTCGCTGAAGGCAGCACCGACGGCAGCGTCCGCGGGTACGTCAAGAACCCCGGCGCGGACCTCCCCCCCCGCGACACCGACGGCAAACTCGACGTGCGCGGCATCGTCGGCACCGACGGCGACCTCGCCGTCACGCGCCTCCTCGAAAACGCCGAACCGTACACCGGCAGCGTTCCCCTCGTGAGCGGCGAGATCGCCGAGGACTTCGCGTACTACCTCGCGCACAGCGAACAGATCCCCAGTGCCGTCCTGCTCGGCGTGTACGAGGAACGCGGCCAGGTCGCGCACGCCGGCGGCCTGATCGTGCAGGCCATGCCGGGCGTCAGCGACGCCACCCTCACGCGCCTCGAAGCGAACATCAAGGCCATGGGCACCATCACCGACAACCTCCGCACGCGCAGCCTGCTGGAAATCATGGGCCGCGCTACCGAAGGCCTCGACCTCGTCATCGCCGACGACGCCACGGGCGCGCGCTTCGCGTGCCGCTGCTCCCGCGACAAGGCCCTGTCGAGCCTCGCGTACTTCGACGCGCACGAACGCCACGACATGATCCAGGAAGGCGGACAGGAAGTCGTGTGCCACTGGTGCAGCGAGCACTACCAGATCACTCCCGACGAAATCCGCAGCCTCGACGCGCCCCAGACGCACGCCCAGGCCTGACCCCCAACGCAGCGGCCCGCCCGGCGTCCCCACGCCCCGGCGGGCCGCTCGCGCGTTCACCGGCCCCACCCCACCCCGGCGCTATGCTGCGGGGATGACGCACGACGCCCCCCTCACCCTGACCGCCACGCCCGGACGCCTCGACGCCGTCCTCGCGGGCCTCGCGGACAGCAGCCGCTCTCAGGTCAGCGCCTGGATCGACGCGGGCCGCGTCCGCGTGAACGGCCAAGTCACCACCAAAAGCAGCCTGAAACTCCGCGGCGGCGAAACCCTCATCGTGGACGTCCCCCCGCCCGTCCTCGCGCACGTCGAACCCGAGAACGTCCCCCTGGACGTCTTGTACGAGGACGACGCCCTCATCGCCATCAACAAGCCGCCCGGCATGACCACGCACCCCGCGCCGGGCGTCACCACCGGCACGCTCGTGAACGCCCTGCTGGGCCGCATGCCCCTGCCCGAGCAGGACGGCGCGCGCGGCCCGGACGGCTACCGCCCCGGCATCGTCCACCGCCTCGACAAGGACACCAGCGGCGTCATCGTCGTCGCCAAGACCGTCGAGGCGCACGCGAAGCTCGCCGACGCCTTCAAAGCCCGCGAGACGCGCAAAACGTACCTCGCGCTCGCCGGCGGCAGCTGGAGCGCCCAGAAACCCCTGAACATCGACGCGCCCATCGGCCGTCACCCCGTGGACCGCCAGCGCATGACCGTCGGCGGCGTGAACCCCCGCGAAGCGCAGACGCGCTTCGTGCCGCTCGCCGCGCACCCCAACGGCCGCGGGCAGACGCTCGCGCTCGTGCGCTGCGAACCCCGCACGGGCCGCACCCACCAGCTTCGCGTGCACCTGCAGCACGCCGGCAGCCCCATCCTCGGGGACGCCGTGTACGGCCGCGCGAGCGACGTCATGCCCCGGCAGGCCCTGCACGCCTGGGCGCTCGTCATCCCGCACCCCACCACCGGCGAGCCGCTGCACCTGCACGCCCCCGTCCCGGATGACATGCTGCAGGCATGGGTGGCCTTCGGCGGCACCCTGCCTGATACGGTCCTGCACGACCCGAACGCCCCCTGAACCCCGCTGTCTCTGAGGAGGTTCTGAGTGAACCGTAACTTTCCACCGGTTCAGCGTTTCCGCGCGGGGGTCATAGTATGAGAGCGCTGCCCGCACGGTGCGGGCCTCATCCCGAAAGGAGTCTTTACCCATGCCCTACCAACTCCCCGCTCTCCCCTACGCCTACGACGCCCTGGAACCCCACGTCGACACGCGCACCATGGAGATCCACCACACCAAGCACCACCAGGCGTACATCGACAACGCCAACAAGGCCCTCGAAGGGACCGAGTTCGCGGACCTCCCCGTCGAGGAACTCATCACGAAACTCGACCAGGTGCCCAGCGACAAGAAAAACGTCCTGCGCAACAACGCCGGCGGCCACGCGAACCACAGCCTGTTCTGGACCGTCATGGGCCCGAACGGCAGCGGCCAGCCCAGCGGCGAACTCGCGGACGCCATCACGGCCGCGTTCGGCAGCTTCGACGCGTTCAAGGAGAAGTTCGAGGACGCCGCCAAGACCCGCTTCGGCAGCGGCTGGGCGTGGCTCGTCGTGAAGGACGGCCAGCTCGCCGTCGTCAGCACCGCCAACCAGGACAGCCCCCTGATGGGCGAAGCGGTCGCGGGCGTGAGCGGCACCCCGATCCTCGGCGTGGACGTGTGGGAGCACGCGTACTACCTGAACTACCAGAACAAGCGCCCCGACTACCTCAAGGCGTTCTGGAACGTCGTGAACTGGGACGCCGTCGCGCAGCGCTACGCACAGGCGAAGTAAGCGACCACTGCATGAACAGGCGGGCCCAGGAGGCCCGCCTGTTCATGCGCGCCTGTGCATTGACAGCGAGAAGCCCAAGCTTGCGCTTGGGCTTCGTCTTTGGCTCGGCAGGTAGGGATCGAACCTACGACCATTCGATTAACAGTCGAACGCTCTACCGCTGAGCTACTGCCGACCATGCTGCGGGGCTTTGCCGCTCAGCGACAGGAACTATAGCAAGTCCCTCACGATCGCGCAAGCCCCGCGCGTGTCAGGGCGCGTCGGGCAGCGCCGCACCGTCCGGAAGGGCGCTGTCGGGCACGCTGCCATCCGGGACCGTGCCGTCCGGGGTGGTGCCGTCGGGCGCCGTGCCGTCGCCGAAGTCGTCCGTGGGCGTCTCGGGGGCGGGGGTCGGTTCGGCGGTGGGGTCGTCCGGGAGGGGCTGCACGTCCTCGGGAACGGGTACCTCGTCCACGGGGGGCGCGGTCGGCTGCTCCGGCGCGGGCGTGGGGGTCGCGGGGGTGGGCGTGGAGGTGCTCGTGTCGGGCGGGGTGGGCTGCAGGTCCTCGGGTTGCGGGAGTTCTTCAGGCGCCGGCGTCTGCTCCTCGGGTTGCGGCTCAGTGACGTCCGGCGCGGGTTCCGGCTCGGCGGGCGCGTCGGTGGGTTGTTCCGGCTCGGGTTGCGCGGGCGTGGGGTCCGGTGCGGGCGGGGCGGGCGTGCGGCGGAACCAGCCGCCGATGCCGCCGCCCCCCTCGCTCTTGAAGGCCATGTTCACGCCGCGCACCCAGCGGTACTCGATGCCGCTCGGTGCTTTGAAGGCCGCGTGGGGTTTGTTGGCGAGGGCGCCGCTGACGGCCGATTGCCAGATGGGCGCGGCGATGTCGCCGCTGTACGCGTTTTGCGGCATGGCCTTGCTGTCGCTGCGGCCTACCCACACGGCGGCGGAAACGCGGGGGGTGACGCCGACGAACCAGAGGTCCTTGACGTCGTTGGTGGTGCCGGTTTTGCCGCCGACGTCCCAGCCGGGAATGCGGGCGCGCCAGCCGAGGCCGCCCTGGCGGGGCGTGAGGTCGTTGACGACGCCGCGGATCATGTCGAGGCCCAGGAAGGCGGTCTGTTCGTCCCACGCGCGGGTGCTGGTGTCGGGGGCGGTGTACAGCACCTGGGTGCCTTTGGTGACTTTGTGGACGTAGCGGGGTTCATGGTACGTGCCGCCGTTGGCGAATGGAGCGTACGCGGCGGCCATCTGGAGGGGACTCGCTTCGAGCGCGCCGATCGCGAGGGGCAGCCCGGCGTTGTCGTTCGGGCTGAGGCCGAGGGTGCGGAGCTTCCCGGCGAAGTCGTTGAGGCCGACGTCCTGCGCGAGGCGGACGGTGGGCAGGTTGAGGCTGTGGTCGAGGGCGTAGCGCAGGGTGACCTGGCGACCGCTGGAGGTGCCGCTGTAGTTCTTCGGCTGGTACTCGCCGGTGAGGGGCGCGTCGAGGGCGGTGTCGGACTGCTTCCACCCTTTTTCGAGGGCGGTGGTGTACAGCAGGGGTTTGATGCTGCTGCCGACCTGGCGGCGCGCCTGGGTGGCGTTGTTCCATTCCTCGTCGATGCCGTCGCCGTACTTCTGGCCGACGAGCGCGAGGATGTCGCCACTGGCGGGGTCGGTGAGGGCGATGCCGAGCGTGGCGCCTCCCGGAACGCGGGCGTTCCGGGAGGCCGCTTCGGCGGCGCGTTGCGCGGCGAGGTCGAGGGTGGCATCCACGCGGACGCCGCCGCTGCTGAACAGGGCTTTGCGGCCGACTTTCTGGATCAGGTCGCGTTCGAGGGCGCCGAGGAAGCTTTCGGCCACCTGCGTCTGCGCGCGGGGGAGGTTCGCGGCGCGGGCGCCTTCGTTCACGAGGGTTGCGCTGAGGAGTTTGCCGCTGGCGTCATAGCGGGTGCGCCAGCCGGCGGGCGTGAGTGGGTAGCGCCACGCGGCGTCCGCTTCGGCCTTGGTGACGCGGCCGTCCTCGACCATGCGGTCGAGGAGGTTGCGCATGAGCGGACGGTATTCCTCCAGGCGGGGGTAGCGGCGGTTCGGGGCGGGAATGAGCGTGGCGAGGTACACGCTCTGCGCGAGGTTCAGGGTGGCGGCGTCCTGCCCGAAGTACGCGCGGGCGGCGTTGGCGACGCCGACGATGTCGCCTTTGCCGTGCCCGGCGGTACCCCAGTAGATGACGTTCAGGTACGCGTTGAGGATTTCGCCCTTGTTGAAGTTTCGCTCGACCTGGAAGGCGAGGACGGCTTCCTTGAATTTGCGTTCGGGGGTGCGCGCCTGGTTGTACTCGGCGAGGAGGGTGTTCTTGACGACCTGTTGGGTGATGCTGCTGCCGCCTTCGAGGTCGTTGCGGAGCAGGCCCTTGACGAGGCCGCGGGTGACGCCGATGAGGTCGACGCCGCTGTGTTCGTAGAAGCGG
>NC_014958.1:645000-810000 GCF_000186385.1 Deinococcus maricopensis DSM 21211 | reverse complement strand
CCCTGGGTGTTGTTCGCAACGGAGAAGCGCACGATGACGCCGACTTTAGTGTTGGGCGCGGTCTGCAGTTTTTTCTGCAGGTCGGGATCGAGGCGTCCGGCGCTGGCCTGACCGGCGGTCGCGGCGGCCAGGGCGGCGCAAAGAAGCAGGGTGGCTCGTTTCATCATGGTTCCGAGCGTAGCCCGGGGGGCATGACGCGCCCTGAGGGGGCCCTGAGGAAACCTTTACGGGCGGTCAGCGTCGGGTCAGGCGAGGGCGTTCAGGCGGGCGTAGTAGTCCAGCTTGTGCAGGTCAATGCGGGCGCGTCCGTAGGTGTCGAGGAAGTGCGCGGCGGCGTCCGGATCGTAGTCTTGCGTGAGGCTGGTGTGCGCGGCAGCGAGGTCCACGTGCCGGTCGGCGAGGCCAGCCCGGCCGACGCCGGTGAGTGCCTCGACGTACTCGCCGTTCACGAGGACGTGCTCGAGGGTAGCGTGGCCGTGCGTGACGACGAGGTCCTCGTCGTGTGGGCGCTGGCGCACGAGGGCGTTGAAGCGTTCGGCCACGGGCGTGGGGATCTCTCCGGACGCGGTGAGGCGGGTGCGGAGGTCGCGGAGGCGCTCGGTGAGGGTGTGGGTGAAGGGGCAGTCGCGGATGGGCAGGGCGTGGAGTTCCGCGAGGGCGCGCGCGAGAAGGTCGGCGTTGCGGCGGGCGTGGAGGCGGGCATCGGGGTGGTTCATGGGCATGCCGGGCAAGCGGGCGAGGGCGAGGTAGGCGTGGTCGGCGTCTTCGGCGTACCCGGCGAGTGGCGGGACGGGCACGCGGGGCGCGAGCCAGCGGAGGCGTTCCTTCTCGCTGAACAGGGGATGACTGGGGCCGCGTGGGTGGACCTTGATGAGGAAGCGTTGCGAGCGGTACACGCGGGTGCCGGCGTCATTCGTGTGCGTGAGTTCCCAGCGTGCGGCAGGAAGGGTGCGGCGCAGCGCTTCGGGGAGCGTGAGGGGGGGCGTGTCGGCCATGCGGGCATGCTAGTACGCCCTGGGGCTGGAACTTTCCGGGCGGGACGTGCATCTGATGGGTGTGACGGTGGAGCACCTCACGGATACCGAGTTGATCGCGCGCGCCCGCGCGCCGTTCTCGCGTGGGCGGGAGGCGGCGTTCGAGACGCTGGTGCGGCGGCATGCGCCGCGCGTGCATGCGCTCGCGCGGTCGCTGGTGGGTGTGGGCGCAGCGGATGACGTGGTGCAGGAGGTGTTCGTGAGTGTGCACCGGCATCTGGGGGCGTTCCGGGGGGACGCAGCGTTCGGGACGTGGCTGCACCGCGTGACGTTGAACGCGTGTTACGCGGCGTTGCGGGTACGGCCGAGCGTGCCGTTCTCGGAGGTGCCGGAGCCGGTGTCGGGGAGCGACCCGGTGCGGGAGGGGGAGCGGGCGGACCTGCGGGCGCGGCTCACGTGGGCACTCGCGCAGCTCCCGAGGGAGCAGCGGGAGGCGGTGGCGTTGCGGGAGTTATCGGGGTTGACGTACGAGGAGGTGGCCGAGGTGATGGGTGTGGAACTGGGCACGGTGAAGTCGCGGATCAATCGTGGGCGGGTGGCGCTGCGGGCGCTGCTGAGCGCGCAGGGGGTGAGGCCGGAGTGAGCGAGTGGACGGAAGCGGACTTGGACGCGCTGTTCGTGGGCGCGCGGGCGGGCACGGCGGAGGATGCGGGCGCGGCGGCGCGGTTTCTGACGCGCCGCGCGCGGGTCGCGCGGCGCCGGGCGGCGGGGGGCGTGTCGGCGGCGCTCGCGGCAGCGGCGGTGGTGGCGGGCGTGCTGGCGTGGCGGCCCGCGCCGACCCTGCCGGCGTCGGCGGCGTACGCGGCGTACAGCGCGGCGCAGGGGGACGAGTGGTGAGGCGCGCGACGATGCTCATCGCGCTGCTGGGGGCGTCGGCGCAGGCGGCGGACGCGAATCCGGCGGTGTCGGCGTTCGCGCGGGCGTTGCGGACGGAGGCGCGTGGCGTGGCGGAAGTGAGCGTGTTCTTCCCGCCGCGCGCGAATCCCACGCGGACGGCGGCGGTCCTGCCGAACGTGAGCGTCTACGCGGGTCTGCTGCGGCGGAATTTCGAGGTGAACGTCGGGGGCGTGGAGCGCGTGGCCGGGCGGGACGCGACGCGGCTGACGCTCACACCGAAGGTGGGGGACGCGGCGCGTTGGACGGTGTGGGTGGACCGCGCGTGGAACGTGCCGCTCGCGTTCGAGGAGCGCAGCGCGGACGGGACGCTGGCGCGCCGCGCGGCCCTCCAGCAGGTCAGTGGCGTGCGCGCGCGCAGCCGCGCCGCGCCGGTGCGGCCGGAGGGCCTGCGGCGGGCGGTCCTGGCGGCCGTGCCCGGGCTGGCGTGCCCGGCGGGGTTCGAGCCGGTCGCAGTGAGCGTGAGCGGGCGCGGCACGGAGGTGCAGCTCAGTGACGGCCTGAATACGCTCGTGCTCGTGCTGGCCACGCGGAACGTGCAGACTGCGCCGGGCGTGGCCGCGCGGCGCGTGCGGGCGGGCGCGTTCGTGTGGCTGATTGGGAACCTCCCGGCGCGCGCGCTGAGCGCGGCCCTCACCGGCGTCCGGGACGTACGTCCGGACGCCCTGGGAACTTTCGTGGCACCGCCGCCCTCTAAGGAGTAGGTTCGTCAACCCCAGCCGTTCCTGTCAGGAGATGACCGTGGCACTCACCCCCTACCAACCCCGTACGTACACGCCTGAGGACGCGGCGCACCTGGCGCGCCGCGCGGGTTTCGGCGCGACCGACGCTGAAATCCGGGCGTTGCAGCAACTCGGCCCGCAGGGCGCGGCGCGGAAGCTGCTGGACTTTCCGCAGACGCTCGTGAGCGGCAATCCGTTCAAGCCGGAGAATGGCGCGTCGCCCGGCGCGGGCATCAAGCTGACGCAGACGGCGTGGCTGTTCGAGATGCTGTACACGCCGCATCCGCTTCGCGAGCGTCTCGCGCTGCTGTGGAGCAATCATTTCGTGATTGGCACGGATAAGGTCCGGAACCTCGCGGCGCTCGGGCAATACCTGACGCTGCTGCGGACGCACGCTGCGGGGGAGTTCACGCCGTTCGCAACGGACATCGCGAAATCCCCGGCGATGCTGCGCTACCTCGACAACGACCAGAACCGGAAGGGCAAGCCGAACGAGAACTTCAGCCGGGAGCTGCTGGAGCTGTTCACGACCGGGATCGGGCCGTACTCGGAGCGGGACGTGCAGGAGGGTGCGCGCGCCCTGACCGGCTGGACGTTCACGGGCGGGCGCGGCAACAAGCAGTACCTGGAGGTGCCGAAGTTCGCGTTTCAGGTCAAGAACCATGATGCGGGGCGCAAGACGTACCTGGGGCAGAGCGGGGCGTTCACGCCGGAGCAGGTCGTGGCGCTCGCGTGCGCGCACCCGGCCACGGGAGACTTCGTGGCGCGCAAGTTGTGGCGGGCGTTCGTGAATGACACGCCGGACGAGACGGGCGTGCGCGCCCTCGGGGACGTGTTCCGCGCGCATGGCGGAAACCTGCGCGTGACCCTGGAGGCGCTGCTGACGAGCGAGGCGTTTTACGCGCCGGGCAACCGCGCGAGCATCATCCGCAGCCCGGTGGAGTTCGTGGTGGGGGCGCTGCGGAGCATGGGTCGCCCGAAACTCGACGAGAAGCAGATCCTGAACCTGACGAGCACGCTGGCGCGGCTCGGGCAGGACCTGCTGAAACCGCCGAACGTGAAGGGTTGGGACGGGGGGCGCGAGTGGATCAACGACAGTTCACTGCTGCTGCGCATGCAGACGGCCGCGGCCCTCACGCTCGGGAAGAACGCGCCGAAGGTGGACGCGCCACCGTCCATGCTCGCGCTGACCGGCCACGCGGAGCCGCCCGCGGCGCTGCGCGGCCTGAAGCGCGCGCAGGCCACGTACCTGACGCTGATTTCGCCCGAGTTTCAGCTGCTGTGAAGCGGCCACTGCAAGGAGACGCCCATGGATCGCCGTGAATTCCTGAAACTGTCCGCCGTGGCGCTCGCCGCCACCTCCGGGATGCCCGGGTTCCTCGCGCGCGCCGCCGCCAGTGCCGGCGGCGACAAAACCCTCGTCGTGGTGCAACTCACGGGCGGCAACGACGGGCTGAACACCCTGGTGCCGTACTCGAACGGCGCGTACTACGCGGCCCGGCCGAACATCGCCATCCCCAGGAAGGACGTGCTGACGCTCAACGGCGACCTCGGCATGCACCCGGCGCTGCGGCCCCTGATGAAGCACTGGGACGCCGGGGACCTCGCGTGGATCGAGAACGTCGGGTACCCGAACCCGAACCGCAGTCACTTCGCGAGCATGGCGATCTGGCACACGGCGGACCCGACCCAGGCGGCCGATGACGGTTGGATCGGGCGGATCGCGGAGCGGATCGGCGACCCGTTCTGCGCGAGCAACGTGGGCGGAACGACCCCGCGCGCCCTGATGGCGAGCGAGTTCGCGCTGCCGAGCATCGACAGCGTCGATGGTTTTCAGCTGAAGCTGCCCGAGGGGCTACAGGGGGCGTTTGAGGGGATGCTGAACGCGCCGAGGTCCGGCGAGGCCGCGTACCTGCAGCGCGCCACGCGGCAGATGCTCGCCAACACCCGCAAGGTGCAGGCGAACGCCGGGAAGTACCGCGCGGGCGCCACGTACCCGGAAGGGAAGTTCGCGGCGCAACTGCGGGACGTGGCGCGCCTGATTGCGGGCGGCACCGGGCAGCGGGTGCTGTACACCAGCCTGGGGAGTTTCGACACGCACGCAGGCCAGCGCGCCGAGCAGGATGACCTGCTGACGGAACTCGCGGGGGGGCTCAGTGCATTCATGGCGGACCTGGAGCGGCAGGGTGCTGCGGACCGCGTGATCGTGATGGGCTTCTCGGAGTTCGGGCGGCGCGTCGCGGAGAACGACAGTGCCGGCACGGATCACGGGCAGGGCAGCGTGATGTTCGCGCTCGGGCCGGGCGTGCGGGGCGGCGTGCACGGTGACAGCCCGGACCTGGAGGACCTCGCGGACGGCGACATCAAGTACCGGCAGGATTTCCGGGGCGTGTACGCCGAGGCGCTCGGGCGCTGGCTGAACCTCAACCCGCGCGACATTCTGGGCGGGGATTTCCGGGGGCCGACGTGGATCGCTTGAGGGGCGCCGTGGCGGTGCTGGTGGGCGCGGCGGCGCTGAGCGTGCCGGTGGCGCTCGCCATGCCGAAGTACCGCACGGCGGCCATTCAGCAGTTGCATTACGACGTGGGGAATCCGCTGTGGCAGTACGACCGGACGGTCATGAGCTGCACGTTCTGCCATGTGAACGTGCATGGCGGCGCGCCGTGGAACCCGTTCGGGGAGGCGCTCCGGGCGGGGTTCCGCGCGAGTCCGCGTGCGGACTTCGGGGCGGTGCTGTACGGGGTGCTGCGCGCGAACGGCGACGCGGACGCGGACGGCTACCCGGACGCCGTGGAGGTGTACGCGCGGACCCTGCCAGGCGACGCGCAGAGTCACCCGGAGCGGCCGCTGGCGGAACTGCAGGCCGCGTTCGAGGCGGCTGGTGGCGTGACGCAGTACGCGCCGAAACGCCGGAAGTAGGCTGCTCGGGCGCGCCTGGACCGTGACGGCTACCTTCATTGCGCCCTGCCGAACCCCGGGCCGCTGCTGGCCGTGGCGACCGCGCACTTCGTGGGGGAGTTCGGGCGGGTGCTGCTGATCGATGCGGACGCGTTGGCGGTGCCCGTGGAGTTCGAGCCGGACGCGCAGCCTGCTGTTCCCGCACGTGCACGGCTCCATCGACCTGGAGGCCGTACGTGCGTGGTGCCCTTCCCGCCCGGGGCGCATGGTTCGTTCCGGGTGCTGTCAGGCGTCTGAGTTTCCGTGTCCGGGCATGTCACGGGTGTAGGTGATCCACATGGGTTCCACACGGTAGCCGAGGCGGGCGTTCACGCGCAGCATGGGGAGGTTGTGGACGTTGCCGCCCGTGCCTGCGGACGTGAGGCCCTGGGTTCTGGCCCAGGTGAGTGCGTGCATCTTGAGCAGGGTGGCCAGGCCACGCCTGCGGTGCGCGCGGGTGACGGCCGTGAGTTCCGATTCGGCGTGCGTGCCGCGCGGCGTGAGGCGCGTGAACCCGGTGATTTCGTTTCGGTACGTGGCGACCCAGACCTGCTCCTCGCGTTCCACGGTGGCGCGCAGGGTTTCGGGCGTCAGGTCGTCAGGAGTGGTGGTGGGGTTGCGGGGGGCGTCGCGGACGGCTTCGAGGGTGAGCGCGTGCAGCGCCGCCCAGGTGGGGGCGGGAGCGGGGTGGGTGAGGCGCGCGATCTCGTACCCTTCGAGGTAGCGGCGTTCGTCGAGGGCGCGGTGCGCGTCCGGGTTGAAGGTTCGGAGGTCAAGGTGCGCGCCCCAGGACTGGTGGGCATTGCGGAAGGCGGCAGCGTCCAGGAACGCGCGTTGTGGGGTGTGGTCCTCGCGGACGACGCTGATGAGCGTGCGTGTTCCGGACGGCAGGTGCGTGAGTGCGGCAGTGTACAGCGCGGCGTACTGCGCGTGATCGCCGGCGAATTGCAGGCGGGCGGCGCGGGGGGCGCGCTCACCGAACGGGGTGATGTGCACGGCGGCGGTGACGTCGTGGCCCTGCGCGGCGACGAGGTGCAGGTGGCCGGGCGCGGGGTTCGCGGTGCGGTACTGCTCGGGGTGCACAGGGAACTGCCCGAGGTACGCGGCGTGGACGAGCGCGGCGAGGGTATCGGCGTCGTCGGGCGTGGCGGGGCGGATGTGCGGCATTCAGGCGTCCACGGGGGCGCGGTAGGCGATCCAGTCGGGTTCGATGCGCGCGCCGAGCCGTGTGAGCACCCGCAGGTACGCGGCGTCCGTGGTGACGCCGGCGGTGTTCAGGAAGGGGGTGCCTGCGTGGTGCAGGGCGGCGTTCACGTGGGCCTGCAGGGCGGTGCCGAGGCCGCGGTGGCGGTGGTGCGGGTGGACGGTCAGGAGGGCGTTCCAGGCGCCGAGGCCGCTGCGTTCGGGCACGGCGAGCCCGATGAGGTCTTCGCCGTGCGTGGCGATGAACGCCTGCGCCCAGAGCTGGTCCGGGGTGTGCAGCGTGTCGCTGGCAGGGGGGATGGTGGGGTCGGCGGTGACCTTGTCGTGGCGGGTGAGGGCGTAGAGCGCGGCGAGGCGGGGGTCGTCTCGGTGAGGGAGGGCCGGCTGGATGCTGATGCCGGGCACGCTGAAGCGGTCAGGGTTGAGGGGCGGGGTGGTGAGGTGGAAGCCACCGCCGAAGGTGCGGTGCACCTCGTGGAAGCCGTGCGTAAGGGGGTCGGGCGCGGTGGGGAGGTAGTCCTCGCGGAGGCTGAGCCAGAGGTGGGCGGCGCCGTGGGTGCGGGCGTGGTGGCGGGCGGCGGTGAGCAGGTGGGTGGCGGTGGCGGTGGTGCGTTCGTCGGGGTGGAGCATGGGGCCGATCCAGAGGTGCGCGGGGTGGTCGGGGTTGAGCCAGAGGGTCATGGCGCCGAGCAGTCGACCGTGTTGTTCGAGCACGAGGGTGGGGGTGTGGTTGGGTTTGCTGAGGCGGGTGTGCTGCCGGGCGGCGGTGGTGTGGAAGTGCGGTTCGGTGGTGCTGTTGTGCAGCAGGGCGAGGGTGTGGGCGTCGGTGGGGGCGGCGGGGCGCACGGTGGCGTAGGGCATGGGTTGAGGGTAGGGGCAGGGTGTAGGAGGTCGCAAAAGTGAGGAGTAGGCATTTTTGCCTAGCATCCTCATATGCACTTCATATTCAACGAGCGTGTTGACAATTTTCTGCACTGGACATATTCTGTGATTACCGAAATGGGAGTGCCGATGGCGCACTCATCCATCGATTTTCGGCTGTACATCGAGTTTGTTCGATCCGAGCCTCCGCCCGCGACAACCGGGCGGAGGCGTCTTTGAGGCAGGTCGAGGCTTCATTGATCTGCAATGTGGCTTAAAACACTTGCATAATTCGCGCAAAACAGAACAATGCGAGTATGGACCCCCAGAAGAACGACCTGCTGAAAAAAGCCGGCGCCATGCTCGCCCACCTCGACCTCTTCCACCGCATGAGCGACCTGCGCAAACTCATCCAGCTTGCCAACCACATGGACGAGCGAGGTGACCGCGCCGCCCTCGTCGCGCCCGGCACCATGACGCTGTACGGTGCCGACATGACCAGCGACGCCACCATCACCACCAGCAAAGGCGTCACACTCAGCGCCGAAGACGCTTACCGCACCCTGCAGTCCCTCAAGGGCTTTGCGTCCGACGAGTACGCCGTCACCCGCGATGAACTGCGCGCCCTGAACGCCCGCGCCGTCCAAGACCTCGAAGGCAGCGACGAGCTCCGCGCGTTCGGCGACGCCCTCGCGCGCATCAGCGCCCCCACCGCCGCGCCCGCCCCCGCCCCGGCTGCCGCCGCGACGCCCCCCAGCGACGCGCCCGAAAAGCCCGCGCGCACCCGCCGCGCCGAAGGCGACGCGCCCGCCACGCCCGCCGCATAACCATTCAACACCGCCGCGCCGCGCCCGTGACCGCACGGAGCGCGGCGCCTTCCGCATGACCCGCGTGTGTGACGAGCGCACCCTCCGCCGCCCCCGTTCGGGCCATGCTCAGCGGTCATGCAGCCCTTCAGCTTCCAGAACCCCACGCGCCTGCACTTCGGCGCCGGTCAACTCGAACGCCTCCGCGACGAAGTCCCCCACGGCGCGCACGTCCTGCTGGTCTACGGCGGCGGCAGCATCAAACGCAGCGGCCTGTACGACCAGGTGCACGCGCACCTTCAAGCGCTTGGCGCGGTCGTCACGGAACTCGCCGGCGTGGAACCCAACCCGCGCCTCAGCACCGTTCGGCGCGGCGTCACCCTCGCGCAGGGCAGCGTCACGCACATCCTCGCCGTGGGCGGCGGCAGCGTCATCGACGCCGCCAAAGCCATCGCCGTGAGCGCCCGCAGCGCGCACGATGCCTGGGACCTGATCCTCAACCCCTCCCTCATCACCGGCGCCCTGCCGCTCGGCGTGGTCCTCACGCACGCCGCCACCGGCAGCGAAATGAACCCCATCAGCGTCATCACCAACGAAGGCACCCTCGACAAGCGCGGCTGGGCGAGCGCGCACGCCTACCCGACCTTCAGCATCCTCGACCCGGCCTTCACGCTTACTGCCCCGCGCGACCAGACCGCGTACGGCCTCATCGACATGATGAGCCACGTCCTCGAGGACTACCTCGACACGACCACCAACACGCCCGTACAGGACGCCTGGGCCGAAGGGCTGCTGCGCGTCCTCATCGACACCGGCCCGAAGCTCGTCGCGGACCTCGGGAACCTCGAACTGCGCGAAACGGCCATGCTGGCGGGCACCTGGGCGTTCAACGGCGCGCTCGCCATGGGCAAGGACGGCGACTGGGCCTCGCACCGCATCGAGCACGCCCTCAGCGCGCTGCACGACGTGCCGCACGCCGCGGGCCTGAGCGTCGTGATGCCCGCGTGGATGGAATACGCCGCCCAGGAGCGCCCCGAGAAGCTCGCGCGACTCGCCGAGCGGGTCCTCGGCGTGCACCGCATGGAGCGCAGCGACGCGCTGGTCGCGCGCGAGGGGATCACGCGCCTGCGCAGCTTCTGGCGGTCGCTCGGCGCGCCCACGCGCCTGCACGAGCTGAACATCCCCGACACGGACATCCCGAAGCTCGCGGAACTGAGCGTGCTGCGCGGCGAGCCGTTCGGGAACCTCCGCCCGCTGGGCCGCGCGGACGTCGAAGCGATCCTGCGCCTCGCCCACTAAGACCCCGGGGCTGGTGTACCGGCCCCTGGATTTATCTCTGGAAGGCGGACGGGGACGCCGTGGCGGGCAGCAGCGGCACACGCTCGCGCCCGCCCGCGCGGTCCTGCAGTTCCTGCGCGTGCTGCGCCGCCCGCACCGCCCCCAGCCACGGCGTCCAGTACGCCCGCATGGTCTCCGACACCAGCGCCGCCGGCACGCTGCCCTGCTCGTCCGTGAACGGCTGGTACAGCAGGTCCATGTCCGTGACGGGCCCGCCGTCCTCGCCCCCGACCGGCTGTTCGTAGCGGACGTCCACCGTACGGAACCCCAGCGCGTGGAACGATGCGCGCCGCGAGCGCGGGTCACTGCCGACGGCGGCCTCGGCGGCGCGCTGCTCGTCGCTCAGGCGCTCCGGGTTCACGACGTCAATGAACACGCCTGCCGCGCCCTGCCCCTGCAGGGTCTCGCGTCGCGCGGCGTTCAGGGCGCGCGCCACGCCACGCCCGCGCGCGTCTGCCTCCACGCCCAGGAAGCTGCTGAAGCCCGTCCCGGCGTCCGGCAGGTAGTGGAAGAGCGTGCCGCCCAGCACCCGCCCGCGCTCGTCCTCCGCGACGAGCAGCGTGTCGCGGCGCGCGCCGCCGGGCCGGGCGAGCATGTGCGCGATGTACGGCGCGGGAATCAGCATGTCCGGCTCGAAGTACGCGCGTTCCTGCAGCGCGCCGAACGCCGCAATGGCCGGGTCGGACGGGTCGGTGACCGCACGAATGCTCAACATGCCGGGAGCGTACCGCGCGCCTGCGGGCCCGAGCGGGCCGAAGCGCACAAACGCCCCGCACCTAGAGCTGCCCCAGCGCCACCTCCAGCGCCTCCGCGGCCGGCACGGCGATGTGCGGCTCGACGCCCACGCCCTCCCAGTTGCCGCCCGTGAGGGGCACCACCGGGCGCCCGCCCGGCACGAACAGCTCCAGGTGCGGGTGGACGCTCACGAACTCCCCCGGGTGCGCCGCGCCGGCCGTCGTCTCGCCGATGAGCGTCGCGCGGCCCGCGTGGCGCAGCACGTACGCGACCTCCTCCGCACCGGACGCCGTGCGGCGGCTGGTCAGCACGAACACCGGCCGGTCCAGGTAGCGCGGGGCGGGCAGCACTGAGGGCGTCCACGTCTGCACGCCCTCGGTGGCGCCGCGGTGCCAGAAGGTGTTCACGTGCAGCGGCTCCGCGAAGAAGAACCCCTGCAGAAACGCTGTGCACGCCGGGTCGCCGCCGCCGTTGCGGCGCAGGTCGAGGATCAGCGCGCGCGTGCCCGCCATGAGCTGCAGGGCGGCCGCGATGATGGGCGCGGCTGCCGTGACGTCGAAGAAGCCGCGCAGTTCCAGCAGCCCGACGTTCCCGTCGAGGATTTCAGCGCGGGTGAGGCCGTGCGCGCTCGCGAACGGTTCGCGTCCGTGGTGCGGGTGCTTCTCGGGCTTCACGCGCAGGCGCAGGTGCCCGTCCGGGGTGTGCGCGCGCAGGGCCGCCGAGACGGCGGCGCAGAACGCTTCCGGGGTGTCGGGCCGCTCGGGCGTCGTCGCCCACCAGATGCGCAGGGCGTCGGCGAGGGCGGCGCCCACGTCCGGAAAGACGTACTGCTCGGCGAGGGCGTGCGCGGCGGCGTCCACCACGGACGCGCGGTCGTCGGGGTGCCAGGTGGGGTGGGGGGTGGTCAGGGTCATGGTTGCCTCCACCTGCACGGTGCCAGGTACCCTACTTCCAATGACAGAGGCAGAACTGAGTAGCTTGCCGCCCGGCACGCAGGTCATCACGCGGGCGGACGCGGCGGCGTTCCTCACGGACCCGGACCGTCAGCTGTACCTCGCGCCGTTCCTGCAGCGCGAGGTGACGCTCAGCGCCGCCGCGCGCGAACTGGCGCTCCCGCTGGGCCGCGTGCACTACTGGGCGGGCCGCCTCGTGCAGCTGGACCTGCTGCGCGTCACGCGCGCGGCGCCGCGCGCCGGGCGCGCTGTCCGGCACTACACCGCCACCGCGCCCGCGTTCTTCGTGCCGTTCGCGCTCACGGCCGCCGAGACGGTCGCGGCGCAGATCACGCACGACCAGGAGGTGCGGCAGCGGCACCTGAGCGCCGCGCACGCCCGCGCGCTCGGGCAGCTCCCGCCTGGCCACGGGCAGCTGATCGAGCGCATGCCCGAAACCGACGAGGGCCTGCGCATCCGCTCGGTGCCCGAGGGCGCGCCGGGCACGCCGCTGCTCAGCACGTGGCTGGAACGCCCGTACCGCCACGCGGACGCCCTCGCGCTGCGCGCGGACCTCGACGCCCTCGCGAAACGCTACGCGGCCCTGCCCGAGCCCGATGAGGGCGACGCCCGGACGTACTGCCTGCGCCTCGCCCTCGCGCCGATGTAGGCCGGGCGCCCCGCCGCCCTGATGAGCACGCCACGGCGGTGCGCCCTTCAGCGGACGCCGCAACGCATGAGCGCGCTCTAGAATGGCCGAATGACCGACCTTCGCGCCGCCCTCATCCCCGCGCCTGACGCGCGCCGCGTCAATCCAAACTTCATCACGGACGTGATCGACGCGGACCTGCAATCAGGCCGCGTGGACCGCGTCGTGACGCGCTTCCCCCCCGAACCGAACGGGTACGCGCACCTCGGGCACGCCTTCGCGAGCTTCCTCGACTACATGACCGCGCAGGACTACGGCGGCGTATGCAACTTCCGCCTCGACGACACCAACCCCACCGGCGAAACGCAGGAGTACGCGGACAGCATCATCCGCGACATGCAGTGGGTCGGGTGGGATACCTCGAGACTGTTCTACGCGTCGGATTACTACGAGCAGCTGTACAGCTACGCGCAGGAATTGATCCGCAAGGGCCTCGCGTACGTGGAGAGCGTGAGCGGCGACGAAATGGCGCGCCTGCGCGGCACGGTGGACCAGCCGGGCACGCCCAGCCCGTACCGTGAGCGCAGCGTCGAGGAGAACCTGGAGATGTTCGCCCGCATGCGCGCCGGCGAGTTCGGCAACGGCGAGCACGCCCTGCGCGCGAAGATCGACCTGGCCAGCCCGAACTTCAAGCTGCGCGACCCGGTGCTGTACCGCATCCTGCACGAAACGCACTACCGCACCGGCAGCGCGTGGTGCATCTACCCGATGTACGATTTCGCGCACCCCATCAGTGACGCGATTGAGGGCATCACGCACAGCATGTGCAGCCTGGAGTTCATCGACAACCGCGCCATCTACGACTGGCTGATGGAGCACCTGTTCCCGGAAGCGCAGACCGGCCGCACGCCGCCCCGGCAGTACGAGTTCGGGCGGCGCAGCCTGGAGTACACGGTCGTCAGCAAACGCAAACTGCGCCGCCTGGTGCAGGAGGGCGTGGTGCGCGGCTGGGACGACCCGCGCATGCCGACCATCAGCGCGCAGCGCCGCCGGGGCGTCACGCCGGACGCCGTGCGGGCGTTTGCGGCGCAGATCGGCGTGAGCCGCACGAACCGCACCGTGGACCTCGCGGTGTTCGAGAATGCCGTGCGTGACGACCTGAACGCCCGCGCGCCGCGCGTGATGGCGGTCGCGCAGCCGCTGCGCGTGACGATCACGAACCTGGACGGCGCGCGCACGCTGAGCCTCCCCTACTGGCCGCACGACGTGATTCGCGACAGCGCGGACGGCCTGGTGGGCCTGCCCGGCGGCGCGCGCGTGACGCCCGAGCAGGCCGTGCGGGACGTGCCGCTCACCGCGGACCTCGTGATCGAACGGGACGATTTCGCGGTGGACCCGCCGAAGGGCTTCAAGCGCCTCACGCCGGGCGGCACGGTGCGCCTGCGCGGCGCGGGCATCATCCGCTGCGACGACGTGCTCACCGACGAGGGCGGCACCGTCACCGAACTGCGCGTGACGCTGCTCGGCGAGGACGCCAAAGCCAGCGGCGTGATCCACTGGGTGAGCGCGTCGCAGGGCGTGCCCGCCGAGTTCCGCCTGTTCGACCGCCTGTTCACCGTGCCGAACCCGGACACGGAAGCGCAGCACTTCGACCCGGAGGAGCCCGGGCACGAGGACGAGCGCGAGCCGCTGAACACCGACTTCCTGCGCTTCGTGAACCCGCAGAGCCTCGCGGTCACGCAGGGGTTCGTGGAGCCCAGCGTCCTGCGGGACCCGAGCGACACCCGCTACCAGTTCGAGCGACTCGGGTACTTCTGGCGTGACCCGCAGGACAGCCGCGAGGGCGCCCTCGTGCTGAACCGCATCATCACCCTGAAGGACGCGTGGGCGAAGGAGCAGACGAAGGCCGCGCCCACAAGGGAGAAGCGCGAGCAGCCCAGGGGCGAGAAGGCCGAGGCGGCCCCGGCGGCGCCCACCCGCCCGGCCCTCACGGACGAGCAGACGGCGACGTTCACGCGCCTGCAGGGCGCGGGCCTGAGCGAGAACGACGCGCACCTCCTCGCACGCGAGGCGCCGCTGCTCGCGTACCTCGACGGCGCGCCGGACATGGCGGCGCTCGCGCCGTGGGTCGTGAACGACCTGGCGGTGGCGCTGCGTGACGGCACGAACAAGGTGCCGCGTGAGGCCCTCGCGGACCTCGTGGCGCTCCTCGCGGAGGGCAGCATCAGCGCGCGCATCGCGAAAGACGCCCTCGCCGAGGCGCAGGCGAGCGGCGAGGCGCCCGCCGCGATCATCGAACGCAAGGGTCTGCGCGTCCTGAACGATGAGGGCGCCCTGCGCACCGCGATTCAGGCGGTGCTGGACGCAAACCCCGGCAAGGTCGAGGAGTACCGCGGCGGCAAGAAGGGCCTCACCGGATTCTTCACTGGGCAGGTCATGCGCGCCACGAACGGGCAGGCGGACCCGAAAACGGTTGCGCGGCTCCTCGCGGCCCTGCTGGACAGCTGAGCCCGCCGTCAGGAAGGGCGGCCCCGCGCGTGGGGCCGCCCTTCCTGACGGCTCAGTGCAGGCGGAGGCGGCGACTTTCGAGGTCCGCGTGGCCGTTCAGGTAGCGCAGCCATCCCTTGGGCGTGAGCGGCCCCAGGCCGTTGTGCTCCACGCTCGTGCCCGCTTCGGGTGGGTTCGCCTGCAGCGCGCGAGCGAGGGCGACCGTACCGGAACGCGTCTGGGACATCGTTTCACGCAGTTCCTGCAGGGACGCGTCCTTCGGCGGTTTGTACACGTGGTGCTCGTCGCGGACGAACGCCGCCTGCCCGAGCGCGACGCGCAGGCGCGCCTGCCCCCAGCGTTCGATGCCGATGATGTGCCGCACGGTCGCGCGCGCGTCGGGCGTGTCGGCGGTGCGTTCCAGCCGGGCGGACAGCGCGAGCCAGCCGCGTTCCAGGTTCGCGCCGAGCTGCGCGTACGTGAGGTTCGAGGCGGGCCCCTCCACCAGCTGCTGCACCGCGAATTCCTTGAGGTCGTCCTTGCGGTGACGGGCCACCGCCACGCCCGCCGCGGCCGCGCCGACCGCCGCGACGGACACGACCACCGGCACCCAGAGTTTGTTGCGTTGCATGCCCAAGTGTACGGGTTACCGCTCGCGTGGGGCGAGCAGTTCCTGCGGCGTGGCAATCACGTGCACGAAGCTGTCGGCTACGCATGGGAGGGCGCCGAGCAGCATCAGCGGGTGCGCGACGGTGCCGTGCGGGACGTTGAGAGGGGTACCGTGCGCGCCCCACCCGAAGCCCTTGCTGAGCCGAGCGCCGTCCCGCGCGACGACGGCGCTCGCGAGAATCACGGCGGTCACGCTGCCGAGGTCGTCGGTGCGTTCGCCCAGGGCGGGCAGGCGGCGCAGGTCCGCGCCGGCCTCGTCGGTGACGCGGTAGTACCCGCGCCCGCGCACGTCCGGGACGATGATGCTCAGCCCGGCGGCCAGCGCGAGCTTCCGCGCGGGCATCAGGGTGCGTTCCGCGCCGATCAGCAGGGGGCCGCGCGTGAAGTCCGGGTGGCTCAGCAGCCGCTGGCAGGCGGCGCGCGCACCCCGGAAGTTCGGGTGGTGCCCGTGCGGTGGCAGCGGGTACACGGCCGCGTGAGCGCGCGCGAGGGCGTCCCACGCGCGCTCACGCACGGTCCCGGCGGTGGGGGGGGCGGCGTTCGTCATGCTCCGCTCAGGGTAAACCAGCGGGGCCGCCTGTGCAGGCGGTCCCGGGCCTTCACTCGCCGCTTTGCGGGTGGCGGGTCTGGACGGGCGTGGGGTCCGGGTAGTCGCTGTTCGCTTTGCGGGCCGGTTCGGGCGCCCGGGTGCGGCTGTCCACGCCGTACTCCGCGCGCGGCTCGCGGACCTTGTAGCGGGTGACGCGCGCGGGCACGCCCATGGCAATGGCGTGCGGGGGCACGTCGCCGCGCACGAGCGCGCCGGTGGCGATCATCGCGTCGTCGCTCACCACGCTGCCGGCGAGGATGGTGCTGTGGTACGTGATGCGCGCGCCGCGCCCGATGATGGTCTTGCGCAGGGTCACGTCCGGGCCGTTCAGGACGCTGTGCGTGTGGCTGTAGATGTTCGCGTAGTCGCTGACGCTCGCACCGTCCTGCAGTTCGATGCCGCCGATATCGTCGAGCAGGACGTGGCGGTGCACAACCACGTGGTCGCCGACTTCCATGTTGTACCCGACGGAGAACTCGACGTTCTGCCAGCACTTGAAGTTCTCGCCGACGCGCGCGAACACGTGCTGCGCGAGCACGCGGCGGAACGGAATGCCGAAGCTGGGGTTCTGCCCGGCGGGCGTGAGGTCCACGCCCTTCCAGAGCCACAGCAGCGGTTTGACGCGCGCGAAGCGTTCCTGGTCGGTGGCAGCGTAGTATTCCGCTTCGAGGGTGACGTTGCGCGGGTCGAGGTTCAGGGCGGCGATGGGCGCGTCGGCGCGGAGGACGGCGTAGTCGCGGCCATACGTGAAGTACGCGAGGAGGTCGCGGACGAGTTCGTCACGGTTCGTCGTGGCGTCACACAGGCGCGCGTCGAGGGAGGTCAGGAAGTCGGTGTATTCCCCTTCGGCGACAGCGTCGATGTGGAGGTCTCTGAGCCACGGCATGACGGCGAGTGTACCACTCGGGCCCCACGCGTCACGCGAGGAGGTTTACTTTTCAAAGTGGTCTGCCGAGTGGGTATGCTGAACCTCACCCATGCCCAGCGACCTGACCGTCACGGCCCACGGCGACGGCGCCGCCCGCGTCCTCACGCCGCACGCGGCGCCCCTCGCGCGCGCCGTGCGCGCCGCGCCGTTCCCGGGCTTCGAGGAGGCCATCCCGGCGCTCGGCGTGCTGCTCGTCACATTCGACCCGCTGGTCACGACGCTGCCAACCGTCCGGGAGGCCCTGAACGCCCACGCGGCCGCCCTCCCGCCCGAAGCGGACCCGACGGCAGCGCGCACCGTCGTGCTTCCGGTGGTGTACGACGGCCCGGATCTCGGCTGGGTGGCCGAGCACGCACGCCTGAGCGTCCCGGAGGTCATCGCGCGGCACACGGGCGCGACGTACCGCGTGGCGTTCCTGGGGTTCACGCCCGGATTCGTGTTCCTGACGGGCACCCCGCCGGAGTTGCAGATGCCGCGCCTGCCCGCGCCGCGCACGGTCGTCCCGGCGGGCAGCGTGGCGCTCGGCGGACCGTGGGCGGGCGTGTACCCGCTCGCGGCGCCCGGCGGGTGGCGCCTGATCGGCCGGACGGCCGCGCGCCTGTTCGACCCGCACCGCGAGCCGCCCACGCTCCTGCGTGACGGCGACACCGTCCGCTTCGAGGTGCAGGGGTGATCCGGGTGCTGAGGCCCGGCACGTTCACGACCGTGCAGGACGCCGGGCGGCGCGCGCGGCACCTGGGCTTTCCCGTGTGCGGCGCGCTCGACGGCGTGGCGCTGCGCCTGAGTAACGCCTTGGTCGGGAACCCGGCGGGCGCGGCGGCGCTGGAGGTCACGCTCAGCGGCCCGACGCTGCACTTTCCCGAGGGGGGCGTGGTGGCCCTGTGCGGCGCGCCGTTCGAGGCGACGCTGGGCGGCGCGCCTCTCCCCCACTGGCGGGCCGTGCCCGTGCCCGCCGGCGGCACCCTGCACCTCGGCGGGGCGCCCGCGGGTGGGCGCACCCTGCTCGCCGTGCGGGGCGCCCTGCCGCTGGGAGCGGTGCTGGGCAGCCTCAGCACGGACGTGCGCGGCGGGTACGGCGGCTTCGAGGGCCGCCCGCTCGCCCGCGGGGACGTCCTGCCGTGGGCGACGGCGCCTGCCGGCCCACCCCCCCGCGCGGCCATTGACCCGGCGCTGCGCAGCGGGCCCGCGCGCCACGTGCGCCTGCGCGTACGCCCGACCTCCGAGGCCACCCCGGAGGTCCTGCGCGCCCTGCTGGGCCGCACGTTCACGGTGAGCGCGCAGGCGGACCGCATGGGCGCCCGCCTGCGCGAGGCGGTGGCTGCGCCCACGCAGGCAGGCCGCGCGAGCGAGGCGAACCTGCTCGGCGGCGTCCAGCTCCCCCCGGACGGCCAGCCGATCGTGCTGCTGAACGACGCGGGCACGCACGGCGGCTACCCGCAGCCCCTCGGCGTGATCCGCGCGGACCGGCACCGCCTCGCGCACCTGCGCCCCGGCGACCGCGTGACGTTCGTGCCCGTCACGCCCGAGGTCGCCACCGCCGCGCTGCGCGCCCTGGAACACGACCTGCGCACCGCCGAGGCCGCGCTCCGCTGGCACTGGGCGAACCCGGCCGCGCGGCCCGGTACACTCAGCCATGCTGAGCATTGACCTGAACGCGGACCTCGGCGAGGGCAGTCCGCACGAGGCGGGCGTCATGCCGTACGTCACCAGCGCGAACATCGCGTGCGGCGGCCACGCCGGGGACGCCGACACCATGCGCCGCAGCGTCCGCCTCGCGCTGCAGCACGGCGTGAGCATCGGCGCGCACCCGGGCTTCCCGGACCGCGAGGGCTTCGGGCGCCGCGCCCTGCACCTCCCGCCGGAACAAGTGCGGACGTTCGTGCGCGCGCAGGTGGAGGCCCTCCGCGCCGTCGCCGTGCAGGAAGGCGCGACGCTCACGCACGTCAAACCGCACGGCATGCTGTACAACATGGCCGCGCAGGATGCGGCGCTCGCCACCGCCATCGCGCAGGGCGCCGCCGACGCGGGCGTGCCGTTGTACTACGGCCTCGCCGGGGACGCCAGCGTGATGCTGGGCGCGGCGCACACCGCCGGCCTCACGCCGGTCGGCGAGGCGTTCGCGGACCGCGGGTACCTGGCGGACGGCACGCTCGTCCCGCGCGGCCAGCCCGGCGACCTGCTGCCCCTCGACGCCGCGATCACGCAGGCGGTGCGCATCGCCACGCAGGCGCAGGCGTTCACGCCAGACGGTCAGGTCGTCCGCGTCCCGGCCGGGACGCTGTGCCTGCACGGCGACGGCGCCGAAGCCGCGCCGCTCGCCCGCGCGCTCCGCGAAGCGCTGGCCGCCGCCGGCGTGCGCGTCACCGCGCCGCACTGAACGCGCACGCCGGCCCCGGCCTCAGCCGTTCCCTTCGCGCTCCAGGCGCTTCTTGGTGTGTTTCGTGGGCGTCGCCGTCCACGGGTCATCGGGCCACGGGTGCTTCGGGTACCGGCCGCGCAGGTCCTTGCGCACCTCGAAGTATCCGCCCTGCCAGAACGAGCGGAGGTCCTGCGTGACCTGCACAGGCCGGCCCGCCGGGGACAGCAGGTGCAGCAGCACCGGCGTGCGCCCCGCGTTCACGGCGGGCGTGTCCGCCAGGCCGAACAGCTCCTGCAGCTTCACGGCGAGGACCGGCGCGGCCCCGTCCGGATGGTACGTGAGGCGCACGCGGCTGCCGCTCGGCACCGTCAGGTGCGTGGGCGTCAGGTCATCGAGCGTGCGGGCCGCGTCCCACGGCACCAGCGCCTGCAGCAGCGTGAAGGTGTCGAGGCGCCCGAGGTCGTCGCGTGTGCGGACACCCCCGAGGTGCGGCGTGAGCCACACGTCCAGCGTGCCGAGCAGCGCCGCGTCCCCCAGGTCCGGGAGGTCCAGGTCCGGGCGCCACGCGCGCAGGGACGCGACGCGCGCCCGCAACTGCACCGCCGCGTCCGACCAGGGCAGCGCGCCCAGGCCAGCCGCGCGTAGGCCCTGCGCCACTGCCGCCGCCCGCGCTTCCGGCGCGAGCTTCTCCAGGCGTTCCTCACGCAGCGTCACGGCGCCCACCTGCCACGCGCGGTGCGCGAGCAGCGCGCCCGTCCGCTCATCCCACCGCACGATGTCCACCGGCACGCTGCGCGCCTCCAGCGCCGCGAGCGGCAACGGCGCCGCGAGGTGCACGGTCCCGTCTGCGTCCCGCGCGTCGAGGTGCGCCACCGCGAGGAACGGCTCACCCAGCAGCGAGTCACCGTCCGCAAGGCGCGCGCCGCGCCCGCCCGCCAGCACGTACCGGCCCGCGCCGCTCGCGCGGGCCCCCGCCACGCGCTCCGGGTACGCGAGCGCCACCAACAGGCCCACCGTGAACGCGTCCGCCGGACGGTCATCCTGCGCGGCCCCCAGCGCCCGCCGCCACTGCCGCGCCAGCTGCTCCGCACGCGCCAGCACGCCCCGGTCGCCCGGCGTGCGCCGCCCCCCGCGGTGCGCGCGCAAGGCGTCCACGCGCGCGGTCAGGTCCGCGCCGCTCCCACGCGGGAACGGGTCGCGCTCCTCCAGCAACGCCGCCACGTCCGCCGCGAGCGCCCCCAGACCGCGCTCCGCCGCGACCGCCAGCAGATGCGCGAGGCGCGGATGCGTCGGGAACGTCAGCAGCCGCGCCCCGTGCGGCGTGAGCCGCCCACCATCGTCCAGAGCGCCCAGTTCCGTCAGGAGGGCGCGCGCTGCCGCCCAGTGCCGCGCGGGCGGCGCGTCCGGCCACGCGAGCGCCGCCGGGTCCGTCACGCCCCACTGCGCCAGGTCCAGCAGGACGCCCGCGAGGTCCGCGTCCATGATTTCCGGCGCGCGCGCCGCCCCCAGCAGCGGCTGCGTCCGCGCCGTCCACAACCGGTACGCCACGCCGGGTGCCACGCGCCCCGCACGGCCCGCCCGCTGATCCGCCGCGTCCCGCGTGACGCGCGCCGTTACCAGCCGCGTCAGGCCACTCCCCGGATCGAACTGCGCGCGCCGCGAGAACCCACCGTCCACCACCGCCCGCACGTTCGGAAGGGTCACGCTCGTCTCCGCGATGTTCGTCGCCAGCACCACACGGCGCAGCCCCTCCAGGTCCGGCAGCAACGCCCGGCGCTGCTCCTCCAGCGGCAGGTCCCCGTACAGCGGCAGGACCCGCACGCCCGGCCCCACGTCCCCCAACAGCGCCTGCGCCGCGCGAATATCCGCGACGCCCGGCAGGAACGCCAGCACGTCCCCGTCCGTGTCCGCCAGCGCGCGCCGCACCGTCGCGGACACCGCGCCCGCCACGGGTGGCTGCGCGTCCGCCGCCGCGTACCGCACCTCCACCGGGTACGCGCGCCCTTCCGACACGATCAGCGGCGCGCGCGCATCCAGACGCGCCGGCAGGTCCGGCGCGAGCGTCGCGCTCATCACGAGCGCGCGCAGGTCGTCGCGGAGCGCCCCCTGCACCTCCCGCGTGAGCGTGTACGCCACGTCCGCCTGCACGCTCCGCTCGTGAAACTCGTCGAACATCACCAGCCCCACGCCCGGCAGCTCCGGGTCGCGCTGCAGATCCCGCGTCAGGATGCCTTCCGTAATGACCTCCAGCCGCGTGCGCGGCCCCACGCGCGACTCGAACCGCACGCGGTACCCGACCGTCTCGCCCACTGCCTCCCCGAGGGACTCCGCGAGGCGCGCCGCGACCGCGCGGGCCGCCACGCGGCGCGGCTGCAGCAGCAGCACCTTGCGGCCCGCAAGCCACGGCTCATTCAGCAGCGCCAGCGGCAACCCGGTACTCTTGCCCGCGCCGGGCGGCGCCTGCAGTATCACCAGCGGGTGCTCGGCGAGCGCCGCACGCAGCGCCGGCAGGGTCTCGAACACAGGCAGGTCCATGGGCGTCACGCGGGCATTCTAGCGGCCGCTCCTGTACGCGAAAGCCGCCGAGGAGACTCCTCGGCGGCTTGACGCCAGCGAACGTTCGCGATCACGAGTCCCCCCCGGTTCCCGTTGCGGCACGACGCCAGTTTTCCCCCCTCACCCTCCAGGAGTAGGGCGAGGCCACGGTCTCACCGGCCTTCGGGCGGGCGTTGCTTCTGCGCGCTCGACGCGGAGTCGAGTGCAGGAAAGCAATCGCCTGATGGGCCCGAGCGCGGTTAACCCCCCACGCCAAAATGGTGCGGACCTGCGAAGTGAGCGCAAGTGTAGCGGTCCGTGCACCTGAACGGCAACCATGGTGAACGGGTCCCCCCGGACCGTTCGGCAGGTGTTGAGGCCTGCAAGGGTGGTCGCCGCGATCTTCAGGCTGACTGCGCAGGCCGTGCCGGCGTGGTGCTCCTGCGCCACGTGGCAGTGCTGGTCGCATGGCGCTGCGGCTGGGAAGCCCCCCGACTTCTTCAGCGCGTGCGCAGTCAGCCGGACGTCCTACAGGTGGGCCTCGATGCGGCGCCAGGAACCCTGCGACGTCTTTCCTGCGTTGAACTTCTGTGCGCCTGAGCGCGAATTTCGCGGGGTCACTCCAGTTCGTAGAACACCGGCATATGGACGAGCAGCAGCGAGTCTACTCGGACGCCATACGCGTCGGTGCGCGGCGGGAGTGTGCGGCCGGCGGCCTGAGCTCGGGGCTGCACGCGAGAGTCGATGGGTGCGGTAGTGGGCTTATATACTGGGCTCGTTTCCCGTCCCGGCATACCTGCCCCCTTAGTTCGTGCCCAGGTCGATGGGGATGCCTCCGCCACCACTGGAGTTCATGGGCGCGAATGTCGTGGGAGCGGTGGCCTGCGCGAGACTTGCGCCGCACAGCAGAAGCGAGAGCACGAGCGTCAGGGCTTTCAGTGGTTTCATTTCGACCCGCCTTTCTGTACTAAAGGATGTTACGGCTATTGTGGACATTCATCCGAGCATCATCCGATTCCGTCGCTACACTCAGAGAGGATGGCTTCTGTTGGCAGTTCGTAGGGCTTTGACACCCCAGGTGGTACAGCCAACTGCTTCATCTAGCGGTCCGTCGAGGGAACCATGGCTCAGAGCAACAACGTTGAGTGCTTGAACGACTTCGATTATCAATCGACGATTGATCTTCTGAGCTCGAAAGATGAGCTGACGTTCCGAGAAAAAGCCCTCCTTGGCGTGAGCCTGTTCCGCACCGCCCGATTTGAGGAGTGCGAGCCTTATTTGCTTGAGGCCCATCAGCACGGGGAAATCGAGGCGTCCGTGGAATACGGAAACCTGTTGCGTGTCCGCGGCCGCACGGTGGAGGCCATCGAGCACCTCCAGCAGGTGCTCCCCCGAACCTCCGGGTTGCACCACTACGCCTGCCTGCGCTGGCTGGGTGCCGCCCTGTATCAGGGGGGGCGGCACGAGGACGCCCTTGAGCGGCTGTCCAGCGCTCTGCACGGCTACGAAACCGCCCAACTGCCGCAGATCGCCCTGCGGGTCCGGGTGATGATCTCCAGCATCTACTTCGCTTCGGGGCAACACGGGCAGGCAAAAGCCATCATCGATCAGTCCCTGCTGCCGCTTGAACAGGCGAGCGACAAACTCCCTTACCTGTCTGCGATGTACAACCTGCTTAACATCGAACTGGAAACCGGCAACGTGGAAAAGGCCGAGGAGTTGATCCGGCTGCTGCACGCCGGCGCCCGCGACCTCGGCAGCCCACGCATGTTGCTGTACGCCAAGATCGGGCAGTCCCAACTGCACCTGATTCTCGGGAGCTACCAGGACTACTTCGCGCTTCTTGAGGACATCCGCCACGAGGCCCTGCAGCTGGGCGAGTACCAGATGATCGAGTGGGCCACGCTTCGGCTCGCCGATCATCATTCCGTTTCGGGGCACCACGCCGAGGCCATCAAACTTCTGCTGGACCTCAACCAGCAGTACCCGCACAAGAGTATGGAAACGCGGCTGCTGGAAGCCCTGATGGCGCGGCGGCGCGGCGACCTGCTCGGCGCGCTGCGGCGCTTCCGTGAAGTGGCGAGTCTCGCCGAAGCCGCCCAGTCGCGGTATACGTCCGTCCGCGCGCAGCTGCACATTGCGTACGTGCATTACCTGCTGAACGACTTCAAGGCTTGCGGGCACGACCTCCTGCCGGCCATTGAGGGCCTGCTCGAAATCGCAGGCGGACGGGGGCCTACCAGCATCCGTCCGGAGCTGGAGGAGCTGAGCGAACTGCTGTACTACGCTTCGCTGCAACCGGAAATGGCGCCGTACCTTCCCAGCGTCATGGAGCATCTCGCGGACCTCAGCGGGGCGATGCCTGCAGACGTGTTCGCACCGTCGTCGACGCTGGAACTCCTGACGCTGGGTCAGCAGTCCGCGTTGAAAAATGGCGTGCCCGTGTCCTTCAGCGTCGCGGGCGTCGTGCCTGTTCTGGTGTATCTGGCGCTGCACCCGGGCAGCACCCGAGGGGACGTGCAGGCCGCGTTGTTCCCCGACCGGGAACCGGAAAGCGCGGGAGCGTATGTCCGGAAATGCCTGCAGGCCATCCGGGAAGGGCTGGGGGGCGACGTCCTGCTGTCCGAAGGGCCCTACCGGGCCCCCAGGTACACCCTCAGCCGCAAGGTGGCCGTGACGCTGGATTCCCAGCGGGCCCTGAAGTTCGCGTCGGAGGGGAACGTGGCGGGTGCGCTCGCCGCGTACCGTGGGGAGTTTCTGCCGGGCTTCTCGGGCAGTGAATGGGTGGACGGCATGCGCGACCGTGTGCGCACGACACTGCTTCTGACGCTTGAACGCCTCATTGGTGAGGCCGAGGCCGCGCACGAGTGGTCACGGGTGGTGCTGCTGGGCAACCAGGCGCTGCGGGTCGACCCCTACGCAGTAGAGATCGCGGAGCGGCGCCTGCGTGCCGCGCGCATCGTGAGTTCGCCCGCTGAGCTGGCCGCGTACGTGGCGGAATGGAACCGTCTGACGAACTGAGCGCCGTGCCGTACCCTGGCGGGATGGACGTGTTGGTGGTGGTGGCGACGGAGGGTGAGGCGGCCTTGTTGCGGGACCTGGGTGTGCGGGTGGTCGTGAGTGGGGTGGGGGCGGTGGCGGCGGCGCTCGCGACGGCGGGGGCGTTGGCGTCCGGGCGGGCGGCGTTGGTGGTGAGCGCGGGGATCGGCGGGGCGTTCGAGGGGTGCGGGGCGGCGCTGGGCGGGGTGGCGGTGTCGTCGCGCATGGTGTACGGGCAGCTGGGCGCGGAGGACGGGGAGGCGTTCCTGCCGTTGGGGGCGTTGGGGTTGGAGGTCGCGCCGGGGAACGTGGGGGTGTTTCCGGCGTGGTCGGGGGCGGCGGCGTTCGCGGGTCGTCTGGGGGCGCCGTTGGGGGCGTTCGTGACGGTGGAGACGGCAACGGGGAGTGCGCGGTCGGCGGCGGCGTTGCGCGCGCGTTATGCGGACGCGGTGATGGAGGGGATGGAGGGGGCGGGCGTGGCGCACGCGGCGTTCCTGGCGGGGGTGCCGGCGGTGGAGGTGCGGGGGGTGAGCAACTGGGTGGGTCCGCGGGACCGGGCGTCGTGGCAGATTGGTGCGGCGTTGCGGGCGGTGCGGGGGGCGTTGGCGGTGCTGGTTAGCTGAGGGGGTCGGTGACGGGGCACAGGACCATCTGGCAGAGGTAGGGGCGGGCGCCGGTGCGGGCGGCGTAGCGGCTGAAGACGCTGAGCAGTTCGGCCTGGAGGGCTTTGGCGTCGGGGTCGTCGAGGTGCAGGGTGGGGTACACGAAGGAGAGCAGGGCGGGGCCGTCGTCGGTCATGGTCCAGTCCTGGTCGGCCTGGCGGGCGAGTTTGGTGTGGATGTGGCCGTCGGGGCCGCGGGCGATGCGCAGGCCCCAGTGGTCGCCGGCGGCGCGCAGGGCGCGGGTGACGTTGCGTTGCACGAGGTGGATGACGTCGCGTTCGGCGGCGGCGAGGTACGTTTCGAGGGTGTCGTGGCGGGTGACTTCGAAGGGGACGAAGTAGGCGCTGGCGGTGGTGCGGTAGAGCTTGATGGGGCGGCCCTGGCGGGGTTGGCGGGTGGGGGCGTGGAGCAGGCCGAGGGTTTCGAGGCGGCGCACGCGGTACAGCAGGTGGTCGAGGGGCATCCCGAGGTGGCGGGCAGCGTCGCTGACGCTGCGGGGGGCGTCCCAGAAGGCGCCGAGGATGCGGGGGGTGCGGGGGTCGAGGAGGGCGTGCGCGGTGGGTTCGTCGCGGACGGTGACGCTACCGGAATCGGGGGGTGTCATTTCCGGTAGGGTACCCGGACACTGCGGGTATGGGTTTGTTCTTCCGTGAGGGTGGCGTGGCGGGTGGTCCGGCGGTGGTGTTTTTGCACGGGGCGGCCGTGTCGGGTTGGATGTGGGCGGACGTGCTGGGCGCGTTTCCGGGCATGCGGACGTTCGCGCCGGACCTGCCGGGCCTGGGGGGGAGTGGCGCGCAGGGGCCGTTCCGGGTGGCGGGCGCGGCTGATGCGGTGGCGGCGTTTATTCGGGCGCAGGTGCCGGAGGGGGCGGCGCATGTGGTGGGGCATTCGTTGGGCGGGGCGGTGGCGGCGCGGTTGCTGGCGGCGCACCCGGAGGTGGTGCGCAGCGCGGTGCTGATCGGGGTGACGGCGCGGCCGGTGCCGTTCGAGCGGGCGTTCGTGGGCGCGTCGTTGCAGGTGGGTGGGTGGGTGCGGCGGCGGCGCGTGCTGGCGGTGCAGGCGCGCCTGCTGGGCGTGCCGGAGGCGTTCCGCGAGGTGTTCGTGCGTGAGCAGCTGGGGCTGACAGCGGAGGCCCTGCGGGCGGTGCTGGAGGAGGGCGTGGCGTTCCGCGTGCCGGGCGGGCCGGGGCCGGGCGTGCCGACACTGGTGCTGGTGGGCGCGCGTGAGGGCGCGCTTAATGTCCGGTCGGCCCAGGACCTGGTGGCGTGGGTGCCGGGGGCGCGGGGGGCGGTGGTGCCGGGCGGGGATCACGCGTGGCTGGGGCGCCGCCCGGACCTGCTGGTGGGGGCACTGCGGGCATGGTGGGGCGGGGCGGCCCTGCCGGGCGATCTGCGGCCTCTGCCTGCCGGGGCGCGTTGAGCGTGGGTCCCGGGCCGGGCGTCAGTGGAAGGGGCAGCGGCGCAGGAGTTCGGCGGACCACGCGGGCGCCTGCGGGAGGAAGTTGGGGGTGACGAGGGTGTCGGTGTAGGTGCGGTGCCATACGGGGGTGGTGGCGGGGCTGAGGGGAGGTACCAGCCAGGACCAGCGGCCGGTGACGGCGCGGCCGGCCTGCGCTTCTTTGTGTTCGAAGCGCACGAAGCGGCGCGTGGCGGTGTGGTGGTCCTCGATTTTGACGCCGTGCGTGTCGAAGCTGTGCAGGACCGCGACGTTGAGTTCGACAAGGGCGCGGTCGCGCCAGAGGGTGCGTTCGCTGCGGGTGTCGAGGCCGAGGGCGCGGGCGACGGCGGGCAGGGTGTTGTAGCGGTCCGTGTCGGCGAGGTTGCGGGCGGCGATTTCGGTGCCCATGTACCAGCCGTTGAAGGGCGCGCAGGTGTAGGTGAGGCCGGCGACGCTGAGGGCGAGGTCGCTGATGGCGGGGAGGGCGTGCCAGCGCAGGCCGAGCTCGGCGATGCGGGGGGCGTCCGGGTGCGTGATGGGCACTTCGTGGACGGCGTCTGGCGGGAGGGTGTAGAGGTGGGTGCGTCCGTGCGCCTGGATGGCGATGGGCAGGACGTCGAAGGGGGTGCGGGGGCCGCCGGTCCAGCCGTGGCGGTGCAGGAAGTCGGTGAGGGGGACGTTTTTGGGGTCGCCGATGATGCGGCCGTCGGGCTGGCGGTAGCCGGCGTAGCGGATGAGTTGGTCGTTCACGAGGCGGACGCCGGGCGCGAAGACGCTCATGGTGGGGCGGAGGTGTCCGCCGTTCCAGGCGTGGCGGAGGTGCTCGACGAGGTGCGTGAAGATGTCGTCGGGGTGGTGGATGTGGCGGAGGTCGCGGACGTGCAGGGACGGCCAGTACAGGCGGCCGATGCATTTGTTGCTGTTGCGCCAGGCGAGTTGGGCGCCGTAGGTGAGTTCGTCGGTGGTGAGGGTGGGGGTGCCGTGGGTGTGGAGGTCGTGGTCGAGCTGGTGGAGACGGTCGTGCAGGCCGGGCAGGGCGCGTTCGTGGTGGTATTGGGTGAGGTAGCGCCTGGCTTCGGTGCGCGCGTGGGGGTGGGTAGGCGCGGGCAGGGCCATGTCGTTCGAGTGTGGCGGCTGGGCGCGCGGCGGAATGTCCCCTTGAATCTCCTTATCAGGAATTTTTCCCAATAAGGAGTAGAGTGGGGGGCATGACTTCGCCCTCGCCGACGTCCACGCCCGCTCAGGCCTTCATTCTGCAGAAGATCCAGCCCGCCCTGCTCGGCCTGATGGATGGCAGCGTCAGCACCCTCGCGCCGCTGTTCGCCACCGCCGGCCTCACGGGCAAGCCCCTCGACGCGTTCTACGTGGGCCTCGCGGCGAGCGTCGGGGCGGGCATCAGCATGGGCCTCGCCGAAGCCCTTAGTGACGACGGCGTCCTGTCCGGGCGCGGGCATCCCACAGCGCGCGGCGTCATCACGGGCTTCGCGACCATCGTGGGCGGGATGCTGCACACCCTGCCGTTCCTGCTCGCCGACCTGCGCGCCGCCCTGACGCTCGCGTACGCGGTTGTGGTCGTGGAGTTGCTCGTCATCGCGTTCATCCGCTACCGCTACATGCGCAGCCCCCTGGCGCAGACGATCACGCAGGTGATTGTGGGCGGCGCGGTGGTGTTCGGCGTGGGCGTGTGGCTCGGGCGTCTCGGCGCGGCCTGAGCCCGCCCACCACAGCAGGCGCGCCGGGGCTCGCCCCGGCGCGCCCCATCAGCCCGCGTCAGACGTGACGGTGCGTGCCGGTGTCGGCGGGGGCGTCACGCCGGGCCGCCACCCAGCCGAAGTACGCGGCGACGGCGGCGGGGCCGGCGTGCAGCCACACGTCGTTGCCGTGCAGCGGAGCGAGGCCGAACATGGTGTTCAGGCCGGGGATCAGGCCCATGATCGCCAGAAGGCCGTACAGCACGGTGAGGCCCCGCGCGAAGCCCACGGACCCGCTGAACGAGCGGGACGCGGCGAGCGCCCACACGCCAATGGCGAGGTGCACGAGGTTGTGCGTGAGGTTCACCGGGAACAGGCCGAGCAGGCGCCCGTGGTTGGCGTGCACGACGAGGTCCGGGCCGGTGGGCGCGGACACGAGGCTGGGAATGAATCCCATGATCCCCACGAGGAGGTAGATGATGCCGATGATGAGCGCAAACGTCCGTACCATGTGCTCCTCCTGGGGCCGGCCACGGGTCGCCCCCAGCCTGCCTTCTCCCGGTCATCGTAGGCGCGTGCGCGCGCGGGTGTGTTCGCGGTGGCCCTCACGGTGCTTTTATGCATGGGCGGCGCCGGGGGCGGCTCAGGTCCGTTCGCCGTGCAGGGTCAGGATGAGGGTGCGGGGGCCGCCGTGGTCGCGGTGCTCGCACAGGTAGAGGCCCTGCCAGGTTCCGAGCGCCAGCGCGCCGTGCCGGACGGGCAGTGTGACGGAGGGGCCGAGCAGGCTGGCTTTGATGTGGGCGGGCATGTCGTCGTCCCCTTCAAGGGTGTGCTCGAAGGCGCGCCAACCGTCGGGCACGGCGTGGTTGAAGTACCGCTCGAAGTCGCGGCGCACGTCCGGGCTGGCGTTCTCGTTGACGGTGAGGCTGGCGCTGGTGTGCTGAATCCACACGTGCAGCAGGCCGGTGCGGACCTGCCGCAGTTCGGGCAGCGCCACCTGGACGTCGCGGGTGATGAGGTGAAAGCCGCGCGGGCGGGGCGGGAGGGTGAGGGTCGTCTGATGCCACATGCGTCAAGGGGTATCTTGCCACCGCGCGGCGCGCCTGTCCGGTGGGCGGCGGATTTGAATTTGACCGCAAGAAACGGATGGTGCCGGTTCGGGCGCCTCGCTACGCTGAGGGTCCGAGGAGGCGTATGACGAGAGCGTTGCTGGACGAAGACCGATGGCAGGCTGTAGTGCAGCGTGAGGCCGCGCAGGATGGGCTGTTCCTGTACGCCGTGCGCACCACCGGCATCTATTGCCGTCCTTCCTGCCCGTCGCGTCGGCCGCGCCGGGAGAACGTGACGTTCTTCGAGGCGGCGGACGCCGCTGAGCGGGCCGGGTTCCGGCCGTGCCGACGCTGCACGCCCAATGAGGTGCACGTCCGGCAGGCCGTGGTGCTGCAGGTGCAGCAGCTGCTCGACACGGCTGAGCCCACGCCGACGCTCGCGCAGCTCGCGGAGGCGGTGGGGGTGAGTGCGTTTCATCTGCAGCGGGTGTTCAAGGCGGCCGTGGGGGTCAGTCCGAAGCAGTACGCGATGGCGCGGCGGGCGGAGCGGTTGAAGCGTCGGCTGAGTGAGGGTGCGAGCGTCACGGTGGCGCTGTATGACGCCGGGCACGCGTCGCCGCGCACGCTGTACGACCGCGCGACCGATCAGCTGGGCATGTCGCCGGGCGCGTACCGCGCGGGCGGGGCGGGGGAGCGCATTGCCTTCACGGTGGCGGAGAGCGCGCAGGGGCCGATGCTGGTGGCCGCGACGGCGCGGGGGCTGGTGGCGGTGCGGTTCGGGGAGGCGGACGCGCTGGAGCGGGAGCTGCGCGGGGAGTACCCGAACGCGGCGCTGGAGCGCTCCGCCGAGGCGGTGGGCGCGTATGTGGAGGCCCTGCAGGCGCATCTGGCGGGCGTGCAGCGGGCGTTGCCGCTGGCGAGTGACGCACCGGGCACGGCGTTTCAGCATCGGGTGTGGGCGGCGCTGCGCGACATTCCGTACGGGGAGACGCGGTCGTACGCGCAGGTCGCGGCGATGATCGGGGCGCCGGCGGCGGTGCGGGCGGTGGCGCGGGCATGCGCGACGAATCCGCTGGCGCTGGTGGTGCCGTGTCACCGGGTGGTGCGGAGTGGTGGGGCGCTCAGCGGTTACCGCTGGGGTGTGGAGCGGAAGCGGGCGTTGCTGGAGCGTGAGCGGGCGGAGGTGGTGGGGCAGGTGGGCGCGGCGCCCTGAGCGCCGGGGGTGGGGGTGGCGGGTACGCTGGACGTGGAATCCGAACTGTGTTACGTTCTAAGCGTAATATAGATTTGGATTTACGAAGCAGGTGACGCCTTGGTCGAACTCACACCCGACAGCATCCTGACCCTCGCCCCCGACGCCAGCAGCGCCAAAAACGCCCGCGGCCTCGCCACCCCCACCAAATGGCCCACCCTGCACGCCACCGACCACGCCCTGTGGGGCGAATGCCAGGGCAGCGGCAAACACCCCTACCTCACCGCCGTGGACCTCCGCGACGCGGGCGGCGCCAGCAAATGCTCCTGCCCCAGCCGCAAGTTCCCCTGCAAACACGCCCTCGCCCTCATGCTCCTGCGCGCCACCCACCCCGGGCACTTCGGCACCACCACCCCCCCCGACGCCATCCAGACCTGGCTCACCGGCCGCAGCGAACGCGCCGAGAAGAAAACCGAAAAGGCCACCCGGGCCGCCGAGCACGCCAGCGCCCCCGCCGCCAATCAACGCCGCGCCGCCCGCGACGCCAAAGTCACCGCCGGCCTCGACGGCCTCGCCCTCTTCCTGCGCGACCTGATCGAAGGCGGCCTCGCCGCCGCGCAACACCGCCCCTACAGCGACTGGGACACCCAGGCCGCGCGCCTCATCGACGCGCAGGCCCCCGGCGCCGCCCGCCTCGTCCGCCACACGCCCGCCCTGCTCAGCCACCCGGACGCGCTGCTCATGCACCTGGGCCGCCTGCACCTGCTGTGCCGCGCCTGGGCAAACCTGACCACCCTCACGCCCGAAGAGGCGCAGGAGGTCCGCAGCGCTGTCGGCTACCCGTTCGACGCCGCCGAAATCCTCGCGCAGCCCCCCATCACCACCGACTGGCACGTGCTCGGGCAGCTCGTCATCGCCGAGGATCACCTCACGGTCCGGCGCACCTGGCTGCACGACGCCACCACCAACCGCGACGCGCTGCTGCTGGACTTCGCGCCGCAGGGCCGCCCCCTCCCGCCCGGCCTGATGGCCCACACCACCGTGCACGCCAGCGTGCACTTCCCCGCCACCGCCCACCCGCAACGCGCCCTCCTTGGCGAAACGGGCGCCCCGCGTCCCCTCGACGTCCGCCTTCCCGAACGCCACCTGGACGACGTGCTCGACCGGCACGCCGCGCAACTCGCCCGCAACCCCTGGCTGGAACGCAGCGCGCACCACGTCACCCGCGTGCGCTTCGCGCCCGGCGCGCCCTGGCACCTCGTGGACGCGCGCGGGCAGGCGCTCCCCCTGGGCGGCACGGACCACGACCTGTTCCGCCTGCACGCCCTCGGCGGCGGGCAGGCCCTCACCTGCTTCGGCGAGTGGGACGGCGCGATCTTCACGCCCCTCAGCCTGCTGGAGGTCCACCATGACTGACGCCTGGACAGCCCTGCGGCAGGCCGCGGCGCTCGGCACCGCCCGCGCCCCCCTCCCCCCACGCACCCCGAACGAACCCGCGCTGCCCGCACGGAACGACGCGGCCCTCGCCCTGCTGGACCGCGCCGCCGTCCTCGGCGCCGCGCGTCTCGCCGGACGCACCACCCGCCCCGCCCCGCAGGAGCCCACCGCCCCTGCCCCGCCCGAACCCACCCCGCCCGTCAGCGACCGCGCCGCCGCGCTGCTCGGCACCGTGCTCGCGCAGCGCCCCATGCTGCTCGCGTGGCTGGGCGCCTGCACTGCCGCCGGACAGCACCTCCCCGCCCGCTGGCTGCCGGACGTGCTGGACCTCACCGCCAGCGACCCGGACGTCCGCCGCGCCGTGCGGCCCGTCCTGGGCGCGCGCGGCACCTGGCTCGCCCGGCAGAACCCGCAGTGGCGCTTCGCGCTGCCCGCCGCCCTCCCCGACGAGGACACCTGGACGAACGCGACGCCCGCCGTACGTGAGGAACTGTTCCGCGCCGCCCGCGAAGCCGACCCGGACGCCGCCCGCACGTTCCTCGCCGCGCGCTTCCCGCAGGAACGCGGCGAAATGCAGGAACGGCTGCTGCGCGTCCTGCTGGGCACCCTCGACGACGCCGACGCCACCCTCGAAGCCACGCTGGACGCCGCCCGCGCCGGCCGCAACAAGAACGCGCAGGCGCTCGCCGCGCAGCTCCTCCGGCGCCTGCCCGGCACCGCCTACCAGGCGCGCATGGAAGCCCGCCTGCGCGCCCTCGTGCGCCTCCCCCCCGAAGCGACAGGCCTCGCGAAACTCAACCCGCTGCGCGACACCAAACCCACCCTGAACGACTACGTGCCCGACGCGGACGCGCACCGCGACGACCTGCCCGCCGGCCCCCTCAAGGCGCACGACGCCCTGCGCGCCCTGCTGCCCCTGATGCACCCGCAGGCGGTCCTGAACGTCCTCGGGCCGGACGCGGCGCTCGCCGTGCGGCGCGCCGTGCAGCTCAACGCCCTGAAGGCCCTCGAAGAAGCGCACGCGAACGCTCCCGGCGGCGACCTCGCGCAGGCCCTCACCAAAACCCGCCGCCACCAGGCCGCCGATGACCTCATCGCGCACCTGCCGCCCGCGGACCTCGAAGCGCACGTCCTCGCGTGGCTGGAAGGCACCCCCAACTGGCACGACGGGCACCACAGCGGCCTGCACCACCTGCCCGCCCCGTGGAACGCCCGCGTGAGTGCCGCCGCCGTCGCCGCCCTCGCCCGCACCGCCCCGCGCGACGCGCCATCCCCCCAGCAACGCCCCGACTACAGCTTCCGCTGGCGCTGGGCGTCCGCCGTGGGGGACGCCGCCGTGAACGCCAGCGTCCACACCCCCCTGCCGGACCTGCCGGACCTGCCGGACAACGTCACCGACGACGCCCGCCAGCAGTGGAACGACCTCACCCACACCCTGCTTCTCCGCCGCGAGATTCTGGCGGCATTCGACCTCAAGGAGCCCGCATGACCCCCACCCCGAACGTCCTCCGCCAGCACGCCGAACACGCCTACGCCCACGAACTCACCGCGCTCGCGCAGCACGACACGCACCCGCGCCCGCCGAAATGGAACCTCAGCCCCCGCGCCGTCGTGACGTACCTGATGGGCGGCACCCTCGGGGACGGCACCGTCATCACGCCCAAATACGTCGGCGACCAGCGCCTCATGGAAGTGGCCGTCGCCACGCTCGCCACGGACCGCGCGCTGCTGCTGATCGGCGTGCCCGGCACCGCGAAAAGCTGGGTGAGCGAACACCTCGCCGCCGCCATCAGCGGCGACAGCACCCTGCTCGTGCAGGGCACCGCCGGCACCAGCGAAGAAGCCATCCGTTACGGCTGGAACTACGCGCGCCTCCTCGCAGACGGCCCCAGCGAGGCGGCCCTCGTGGAAAGCCCGGTCATGCACGCCATGCGCGAAGGCAAGATCGCGCGCCTCGAAGAACTCACGCGCGTACCGAGCGACGTGCAGGACACCCTCATCACCGTCCTCAGCGAGAAGACCCTCCCCGTGCCGGAACTGCGCACCGAGGTGCAGGCGACGCGCGGCTTCAACATGATCGCCACCGCCAACAACCGCGACAAGGGCGTGAACGAACTGTCCAGCGCCCTGAAGCGCCGCTTCAACACCGTCGTCCTGCCCACCCCCGCCACGCTCGACGAGGAGGTCAGCATCGTCACGCAGCGGGTGCAGCAGCTCGGGCGCGCGCTCGGCCTGCCGGACGTGCCCCCCGCGCACGAGCAGGTGCGGCGCGTCATCACCGTGTTCCGCGAGTTGCGCGGCGGCGCCACCCTCGACGGCAAAACCACCCTGAAATCCCCGAGCGGCACGCTGAGCACCGCCGAAGCGATCAGCGTCATGAACCAGAGCCTCACGCTCGCCGCGCACTTCGGCGACGGCACCCCCACCGCGCACGACCTCGCCGCGAGCCTCACGGGCGCCGTCATCAAGGACCCCGCGCAGGACCCCGTCATCTGGCGTGAGTACCTGGAAACCGCCATGAAGAAACGCGCCGGCTGGGGCGACTTCTACAGCGCCTGCCGCGAGGTAGGCTGATGCCCGACGCGGCGGTGCAGGTGTTCCCCATCCGGCACCACGGCCCCGGGTCGGCGCGCAGCCTGCTGGGCGCGCTGGAGGCGCTGCAGCCGGACGTGGTGCTGGTGGAGGGCCCCGCCGACGCGGACGCGCTGCTGCCGTTCCTGGCGCACGAGGCGCTGGTGCCGCCGGTGGCGCTGCTGGCGTACGTGCCGGGCGAGGAGGGCCGCAGCGTGATGTACCCGTTCGCGGCGTTCAGCCCGGAGTTCGTGGCGTTCCGCTGGGCGCTGCAGCGCGGGGTGCGCGCGGGCTTCATGGACCTGCCGTCGAGCGTGACGCTCGCCGAGCGGGATGTTCCGGAAGCCCCTCAGGACACCACGGAAAACGAGGCGGTGCCTGCCGAGCCCTCCCCAGCCGACCTGCTGCGCCGGGACCCGCTGGGCACCATGGCGCGCGCGGCGGGCTTCACGGACTTCGAGCGGTGGTGGGAAGCACTCGCGGAAGCCGCGCCGAGCGGCGAGGACGTGTTCGCGGCGGTGCGGGACCTGATGCGCGTGGCGCGCGAGGACCATGACCTGCCGGAACGCGAGGCGCAACGCGAAGCGCAGATGCGCCAGACGATCCGCGCGGCGCTCAAAGCGGGCGCGCAGCGCGTGGCGGTCGTGTGCGGCGCGTGGCACGCGCCCGCGCTGGAGGACCTGGACGCCCGAGGCAGGGCGAAGGAGGACGCGGCACTCCTGAAGGGCCTGCCGAAGGTGAAGACGAGCGTGACGTGGGTGCCGTGGTCGCATGACCGCCTCACGTACGCGAGCGGGTACGGCGCGGGCGTGCATTCGCCCGGGTGGTACGCGCACCTGTGGGCCGGGCACGCGCGGCCCGTGGAGACGTGGCTGACCGAGGCGGCGCGGATGCTGCGCGGGCGCGGCGTGGACATTTCGAGCGCGCACGTGATCGAGGCGTCGCGCCTGGCCGAGGCGCTCGCGGCGCTGCGCGGGCTGCCGCTCGCGGGCCTGCCGGAGCTGATGGAGGCGGCGCGCGCCGTGTTCACGTGGGTGAGTGACGCGCCCCTGCAGCTGATCGAGCAGGAACTGGTGATCGGCACGGCGCTGGGGGTCGTGCCGACCGACGTGCCGAGCGTGCCGCTCGCGCAGGACGTGGCCGCGCAGCAAAAGACCCTGCGGCTCAAGCCGGAAACGGTGGTGCGCGAGGTGACGCTCGACCTGCGCGAGGATGCCGGGCTGGCGCGGAGTGTGTTCCTGCACCGCCTGAACGTGCTGGGCGTGCCGTGGGGTGAGCGGCGGTACGTGGGCGGGCGCGGCACGTTCAAGGAGGCGTGGGCGCTGAAGTGGATGCCGGAGTTCGCGGTGCGCCTGGTGGAGGCCTCGCGGTACGGCGGGACGGTCGTGCGCGCCGCAAATGCGCGCGCGGCGCAGGTGGCGCGGGCGGCGCGGACCCTCCCTGAACTTACGGGCCTGCTGGAGGACGTGCGCGCCGCGAACCTGCGGGACGCGGCGCGCGTGGCGCTCGCGCAGCTGGACGCGCGCGGGGCGGCCACGTCGGACGCGGCGGAACTGCTGGGCGCGCTGCCGCCGCTCGCGCGGCTCGCGCGGTACGGGGACGTGCGCTCCCGCGAGGAGGACGAGGGCGCACTGGAGGTGTTCCGCACGCTGCTCACGCGCGGCGCGCTGAACCTGCCGGGCGCGGCGCTGAACCTCGCGGACGACGCGGCGCAGGCGCTCGTGCGGGTCGTGGCGGACGCGGACGCGGCGGTGCGGCTCGTGAACGACGAGGAGTGCCAGGGCGTGTGGCTCGCGGCGCTGCACGAGCTGGCCGGGCAGGACGGCGCGCATGACCTGCTGCTGGGCGACGCGACCCGCCGCCTGCGCGATGCGGGCACGCTCGCGGAGGGCGACGTGCGCGCGCGCGTGGGGCTGGCGCTGGCGCCCGCGCGTTCGCCCGTGGCGGTGAGCGCGTGGCTGGACGGGTTTCTCGGTGCGGACGCGACGCTGCTGCTGCACGACGCGCGCCTGCTGAACCTGCTGGACACCTGGCTGGCGGGCCTGCCGGACGAGGCGTTCGAGGGGGTGCTGCCGCCGCTGCGGCGGGTGTTCTCGCGCCTCAGCGTCGGGGACCGCCGGGAACTCGGGGAGCAGGTGCGCGGGCACCGGCGCGGCGGTGAGGTCGTGGAGGTCCACGAGGCGCGGTCGGCGCTGCCCGTGCCGTTCGTGCTCAGGCTGCTGGGGGTGAATGCATGACCACAGGAACGGAAGAACGCCTGCGGCGCTGGCGGCTGGTGCTGGGCGGCGGCAGCGCCGACGGGACCGGCTGCGCGCTGGGCGGGCAGGACGAGCGGATCGACGCGGCCCTGGCCGCGGTGTACGGCGACGCGGAAGGCGGCGAGGTGGAGCGCAAGGACCGCCTGAACGTCGGGCGCGGCAAGAGCGCCCCGAAAGTGGCGCGCTGGCTCGCGGAGGTGCGGGAGCTGTTCCCGCAGGGCACCGTGAAGGTGATGCAGCAGGACGCCATCGAGCGGCTGAACCTGAAGCAGCTGCTGCTGGAGCCGGAACTCATGGACGCCGTCGAGCCGGACGTGAACCTCGCGGTGACGCTGCTGAGCCTCAAGGACGTGATGCCGGACGCCGCGAAGGAACGCGCGCGCAGCGTGGTGCGGCACGTGACGGACGAACTCACGCGCCGCCTGGAGGAGCCGCTGCGCGCCGCCGTGACCGGCACGCTGAACCGCGCGGCCCGCACGAACCGCCCGCGCCCGCGGGACATCGACTGGGGCCGCACGATCCGCGCGAACCTGGGCACGTACCAGCCGGACCGGCGGACCATCATCCCGGAGCGCCTGGTGGGGTACGCGCGCGCGCGGCGGCAGATGCGGAGCGTGACGCTATGCGTCGACCAGAGCGGCAGCATGGCGGACAGCGTCGTGTACGCGGGCGTGTTCGGCGCGGTCCTCGCGAGCCTGCCCGCCATCAAGACGAACGTGGTGGTGTACGACACGGCGGTCGTGGACCTCACGGATCAGCTGCAGGACCCGGTGGACGTACTGTTCGGCGTGCAGCTGGGCGGCGGGAACGACACGCCGCTCGCGCTGCGGTACTGCAAGGACCTGCTGACGCAGCCGGAGGAGAGCATTTTCGTGCTGATCAGCGACCTGTACGAAGGCTCCGGCAGCGCGGAGATGCTGCGGCGCCTGCGGGAGTTCCGGGACATGGGCGTGCAGGTGGTCGTGCTGCTCGCACTGGACCGCAACGGGAAGCCGAGCTTCGACCGGCAGAACGCTTCGGCGCTCGCGGGCATGGGGATCCCGGTGTTCGCGTGCACGCCCGAGCACTTCCCGGACCTGATGGCGGCCGCGCTGGGCCGGCAGGACGTGAGCGCGTGGGCGTCCGCGCGGGGCATGCCCGTCGTGCACGACGAGGGCCTCGAAGGGTAGCGGGCGCGGTCCGGGCGGCGCTCACCACAGTCACGCGGACCCCCACGGCATGTGCGTTCAGGAAGCAGGACCACCCCCGGCGGGGGCGGCCCTGCTTCCTGTGGATCGGGGCACCTGCGTGGGTGCCGCTTTCACGCGCTTTCCGGGCATGGATAGCGACCGCATCAGCGGCCCACGGCGAAGGTCCGCGTCCCCTTTGATCGGCGGTGCCCATCTTCCCTCCCTGAGGGCAACGAGCTCTTCCTCATTGCGCTGCACCAGCCGGAGGAAGGCGTCGTCGGTTGTCGTGACGGACTGCTCCCTCTACAGGTCGCCGCGGGCGTCGTGCTTCACGCGGAGGTACACCCCGGGGGACGGGTTCTCCCAGCCTCCGGCCGCCGGGTCCTGGTCCTGCTCCCTCGGGCACGGTCACCGTACCGGAGGTGGGCGGCGCTTCTGGGAGCGAGGGTGCGGCGTCGGCCTCTTCGGGGCCTGCCCGGACGGTGTTCCGCTGGACGTGCGCTCGTGGGGTGGTGGGCGGCATGAGTGACGCGGTGCGTGACCCCCGCCGGACATGGACGGAAGGTTACAGTGGGCGGCATGACCAATGCATTGTCGTTCGAGCAGAAGCTCGAGAATTACGCGCGTCTGCTCGTTCGGGTGGGCGTGAACCTGCAGCCGGGCGGGAAGCTGCACCTGAGCGCGCCGGTGGGCGCGGTGGAACTCGCGCGGCTCATCACGCGCGAGGCGTACCGTGCGGGCGCCGCCGAGGTGGACGTGCGGTACGTGGACGAGCACCTGGACCGCAGCCGCCTGACGGACGGGCAGGACGGCGCGGTCGCGTTCGTGCCGGAGTGGTTCGCGGAGGAGCGCCTGCACAAGATCGCGGATGGGTACGCGTTCCTGACGTTGACCGGTAACGACCCGGACCTGCTGGGCGGCGTGAACGCGGAGCGGATCGGGGTGCGTTCGAAGGCGCTGGCCATCGCGAGCCGCCCGGTGGGCCAGAAGATGAGCGCGTTCGCGGTGAACTGGAGCATTGGCGCGATGCCGGTGGCGAGCTGGGCGCGCAAGGTCTTCCCGGGCGTGCCGGACGGTGAGGCCGTGGCGCGGTTGTGGGACGCGATCTTCACGGTGAGCCGCGCGGACGAGGCGGACCCGGTGGCCGCGTGGGACGCGCACCTGAAGCAGCTGGCGCGCGTGCGCGATCACCTGAACGGGCGGCGGTACGCGGCGCTGCAGTTCACGGGGCCGGGCACGGACCTGACGGTGGGCCTCGCGGACGGGCACGTGTGGGCGGGGGGGGCGTGGGCGGCGCAGAACGGCGTCGTGGGCGTGCCGAACCTGCCGACGGACGAGGTGTTCACGGCGCCGCACCGGGACCGCGTGGACGGCGTGGCGACGGCGACGAAGCCGCTGATCGCGCGGGGCACGACCATCAGTGGGATTCGCGTGCGGTTCGAGGGGGGGCGCGTCGTGGAGGCCACGAGCGATACGGGGCAGGACGTCCTGACGGCGCTGCTGGACACGGATGAGGGCGCGCGGCACCTGGGTGAGGTGGCGCTCGTGCCGGCGTCGGCGCCGGTGGCGCGCACCGGGCACTTGTACTACGACACGCTGTTCGACGAGAACGCCGCCATTCACCTCGCGTTGGGCCGCGCGTACGATTTCAACTTCGAGCGCGGGAAGGTCCGCGCGGAGGACGGCGGGAACGACAGCCTGATTCACGTGGACTGGATGATCGGCAGCGCGCAGGTGGATGTGGATGGCGTGCGCGCCGACGGTGAGCGCGAGCCGGTGATGCGCGGCGGCGAGTGGGCCTTCTGAGGCTCTGACGCGAGCGGACGGGGCGCAGGCCCCGTCCGCTTTGCTGTGGTTTTCAGTGGGTCTACAGCTGGTACTGCTGCGCGAGCGTCTGGTAGTCGTGGACCTGGGCGGCCTGCCACTGCGCGTCGCGGCCAAGTTCCTCGGCGAGGATCGCGGCGACTTTGGGGGCGGCTTCGCTGCTGGCGCGAGCGTTCAGGAGGATGGCGCGGGTGCGGCGTGAGAGGACGTCCTCGACGGTGCGGGCCTGTTCCTTGCGGGCGGCCCAGCGGACTTCCGCTTCGGTGTATGGGAGGTCCGGGTGCAGGGGGGTGGTGGCGCCGGGCAGGGCCTGCACGTGGGGGGCGTCGGTGCCGTAGACCTTCCAGTGGTCGGGGCGGTCGTCTTCGCTCCAGCCGTGGAGGTGCAGGGCGGGCGTGACGGTGAGGCGTTCGGGCAGTTCGGCGATGCGGGCGGCGCGGTCCACGGCGTCTTCGCCCATGCGGCGGTAGGTGGTCCATTTGCCGCCGGTGAGCGTGACGAGGCCGCTGTCGCTGATGCGGATGACGTGGTCGCGGCTGAGTTGCGCGGTGCTGCCGGCGCCGTCGGTGGTTTCGGCCTTCACGAGGGGGCGCAGGCCGACGTAGACGCTGCGGACGTCGTCGCGGGTGGGGGCGGGGTCCATGTAGCGTCCGGCGGTGCGGAGGATGAACTCGATTTCTTCGGGGAGGGGTTTGGGTTCGAGGCTGGCTTCGGGGACGGGGGTGTCGGTGGTGCCGATGACGACGTGGTCGTGCCAGGGCACGGCGAACAGGACGCGGCCGTCGTCGGTGCGGGGGATCATGATGGCGCTGTCGCCGGGCAGGAATTTGCGGTCCACGACGACGTGCACGCCCTGGCTGGGGCTGAGCATGTCGGGCGTTTCGGGGTTGTCCATGCGGCGGATGGCGTCGACGAACACGCCGGTGGCGTTGATGACGGCGCGCGCGCGGACTTCGTGTTCTTGGCCGGTTTCGGCGTCGCGCAGGCGGGCGCCGACGACTTTGCCGTTGTCCTTGATGAGGCCGGTGACGGGGGCGTGGTTGAGGGCGACGCCGCCGTGGTCCTCGAAGGTGCGCAGCAGGGTGATGGCGAGGCGGGCGTCGTCGAATTGTCCGTCGAAGTAGAGGATGCCGCCGCGCAGGCCTTCGCGTTGGAGGGTGGGGGTGCGGGCGAGGGCGGCGTCGCGGTCGAGGAGTTTGCTGTGGCCGAGGTTGAGTTTGCCGGCGAGGACGTCGTAGAGCTTGAGGCCGATGCCGTAGAAGGGGCCGGCCCACCAGTCGTAGGCGGGGACGACGAAGCCGAGGTCGCGGACGAGGTGGGGGGCGTTGCGGCGCAGCAGGCCGCGTTCGCGCAGGGCTTCGCGCACCAGGCTGACGTTGCCCTGCGCGAGGTAGCGGACGCCGCCGTGCACGAGTTTGGTGCTGCGGCTGCTGGTGCCTTTGGCGTAATCAAACGCTTCGACGAGCAGGGTCTTGTAGCCGCGGGTGGCGGCTTCGACGGCGGCGCCGAGGCCGCTGGCGCCGCCGCCGATGACGAGGACGTCCCAGGGTTCGTGGGCGTTGAGGGCGTTGAGGGTGGTGGTGCGGGGGTCGGTGGTCATGGGTGGCTCCTTAGGTGAGGACGAAACCTTCTGCACAAATGATCATATTTGATGAACAGATGTTCATACTGTAAGCGTGGGAAAGGGGCGACCGGCAGCCCGGACCGCCCCTCCGCCACAGCGTCCGGGGTGGCGTTACAGCTCGCGGTCCCAGTCGCGCGCGCGCTCCACCGCGCGGCGCCACTTCGCCATGCGCGCGCTGCGCTCGTCCGCAGTCATCTGCGGCTCGAAGCACCGGTCCTCCGCCCACTGCGTCGTGATCTCCTCGGTGCTGCTCCAGTACCCCACCGCCAGGCCCGCCAGGTACGCCGCGCCCAGCGCCGTCGTCTCCGTGACCTTCGGCCGCACGACCTGCACGCCCAGCACGTCCGCTTGGAACTGCATCAGCGTGTTGTTGGTGCTGGCGCCGCCGTCCACGCGCAGTTCCTTCAGGGCCGCGCCGGAATCGTGCTCCATGGCCTGCAGCACCTCCGCCGACTGGTACGCGATGGCTTCCAGCGCCGCGCGCGCGATGTGCGCGGCGGTCGTGCCGCGCGTCAGGCCCACCATGGTGCCGCGCGCGTAGCTGTCCCAGTACGGCGCGCCCAGCCCCACGAACGCCGGCACCAGGAACACGCCCTCGCTGCTCGCCACGCTGCTGGCGAGCGCTTCGACCTCGCTGCTGCTGCGGATGATCTTCAGGCCGTCGCGCAGCCACTGCACCACCGCGCCCGCCACGAACACGCTGCCTTCCAGCGCGTACGTGCGCTCGCCGCCCAGCTGCCACGCGACGGTGGTCAGCAGCTTGTTCTGGCTCGGCACGGCCTCCCCGGCGGTGTTCATCAGCATGAAGCAGCCGGTGCCGTAGGTGTTTTTCGCCATGCCGCGCTCCAGGCACGCCTGCCCGAACGTCGCGGCCTGCTGGTCCCCGGCAATCCCGGCGACCTTGATGCGCGTGCCGAACAGCCCTTCGGCGGTCTCGCCGTACACCTCGCTGCTGCCGCGCACCTCCGGCAGGACCTCGCGGGGCACGTCCAGCAGGCGCAGCAGGTCGTCGTCCCAGTCGCCGGTGTGGATGTTGTAGAGCAGCGTGCGGCTGGCGTTGGTGGCGTCCGTGATGTGCAGGTGTCCGCCGGTGAGGTTGAACACCAGCCAGGAGTCCACCGTGCCGAACGCGAGTTCGCCGCGCGCGGCGCGTTCACGCGCGCCGTCCACGTGGTCGAGGATCCACTTGAGTTTGGTGCCGCTGAAGTACGCGTCGATCAGCAGGCCGGTCTTCTCGCGGATGGTCTGCTCGTGTCCGGCGTCGCGCAGCTCGTCGCAGTACGCGGCGGTGCGGCGGTCCTGCCACACGATGGCGTGGTGGATGGGCTGGCCAGTCTTGCGGTCCCACACGACGACCGTTTCGCGCTGGTTGGTGATGCCGATGCCGGCGACGTTGCTGGCGCGCAGGCCCGCTTTGGCGAGCGCTTCCTGCGCCACGCCGATCTGGGTGCTCCAGATTTCGGTGGCGTCGTGCTCCACCCAGCCGGGCTGCGGGAAGATCTGACGGAATTCCTTCTGCGCGGTCGCGCGGATGTTCCCGGTGCGGTCGAAGACGATGGCGCGGCTGCTGGTGGTGCCCTGGTCGAGGGCGAGGATGAACTGTTCCTGGCTGAGCTGGCTCATGCGGTGGGTCCTTTCGGCGTTAGCGGGTTTCGAGGTTGTACGCGGGGTCGACGCCCTGTTCGCCCTGCGCGGCGAGGTGCGCGCGATTCAGGGTGCGGCCGATGCCGAGGTCGTACACGAACGCGCCGATGACGGCGCCCACGATGGGGCCGAGGACAGGCACGAGCCAGACGCCATTCTGGAAGCCGGTGTTCTGGAAGCCGGCGAGGGCGGAGAACAGGCGCGGGCCGAGGTCGCGGGCGGGGTTGATGGCGTAGCCGTGCATGCCGCCGAAGCTCATGCCGATGGCCATCACGAGGAACGCGACAGCGAGGCCGCCCCAGTTCGCGCCGAGCGGGTTGTTGAGCTTGTCGCCGATGGCGAGGATCAGGGCCATGAGCAGCGCGGTGCCGACCACCTGGTCAATGAAGCCGGGCCAGAAGCCGGGCACGGCCGGGAAGGTGCTGAAGACGCCGGCGGTGCTGGCGAGGCCGGGGTCGAACTGGATCCATTTGGCGTGGTACACGGCGAACACGATGGCCGCGCCGATGAACGCGCCGATGAGTTGCGCGGCGATGTAGTGCGCGACTTTGCGCCAGGGGAAGCGGCCGGTGGCGGCGAGGCCGATGGTGACGGCGGGGTTGAGGTGGGCGCCGCTGATGGTGCCGCTGATGAAGATGCCCATGAGCACGGCGAAGCCCCACCCGAGGGTGATGTTGGTGTAGCCGCCGTTCACGATCTGTCCGGGGATCGTGGGGTTGGTGTTGGCGAAGAGGACCACCATGGCGACGACGCCGCATCCGAACAGGATGAGGACCATCGTGCCGAGCAGTTCGGCCATGAACTCCTGCGTGCGTGTGAATGTCATACGTTCCTCCCTTGCCTCGCATGAGCGTTCACGCGAAGCGCGAGCCGGGGCCCGCGACCTGAAGTGTGCTGTTCAGGGCAATCTTCGGCCCATATTGAACGATTTGTCAAGCATGATGAACAAGTGTTCAAATCCGGGCGTGTCCGTCTAGGCCGGTGCGCTACCCTGAACGCACCGTCATGACCGCCGCCTCCAACACCAACGCGCTGGCCGTGCAGGTCGCGCGCCTGTACTACTACCAGGGCCTTACCACCGACGCCATCGCCCAGGAACTCGGCCTGTCGCGCCCCAAGGTGTCCCGGCTGCTCACCCACGCCCGCCGCGCCGGCCTCGTCGAGATCCGCATCCATGACCCCAGCGCCCACCCGCAGGCGCTCGAAGGCGACCTGCGCAGCGCGTACCCGTTCCTCACCCCGCACGTCGTCAGCGTCCCCCCCGGCAGCACCGAGGACGTCTGGCTGGAACGCGTCGCGCAGCACACCGCGCAGGTCCTCAGCAACACCCTGCGCCCCCGCCACGTCGTCGGCCTCGCGTGGGGCAATACCCTCGCCGCCGTCAGCCGCGCCCTCACGCCCCGCAGCGTCCCCGACCTCACGTTCGTGCAGCTTAACGGCAGCGCCAGCCCCCTCGACCTGATGAACGGCTTCGTCACCGACACACTGCAGCGCCTCGCCCGCAACTACGACGCGCGCGCGTACCTCTTCCCCGTGCCGACCTTCTTCGACGACCCGCACACCAAGGCCGCCATGTGGCGCGAACGCAGCGTCCAGCATGTGCTGGAACTACAGGACCGCGCGGACGTGCTGCTCTACTCGGTCGGCAGCACCAACGCGCGCACCCCCAGCCACGTGTACGCGGGCGCGTACCTCGACCCGGCGGACCTGGAGGCGCTGCAGCGTGACGGCGTGGTGGGCGACATCGCCACGGTGTTCTTCCGCGCGGACGGCACGCACGCGAACGTCCCCATGAACGCCCGCGCGAGCGGCCCGGACCTGACCCTCATGACGCGCGTGCCGCACGCCATCTGCGTCGTGAGCGGCCTCGGGAAGGTCGAGGCGCTGCGCGCGGCGCTGCGGGGCCGCCTGATGAACACCCTCGTGGTGGACGAACCCACCGCCCGCGCCCTCCTGCAGGAGGCATAAAAAAAGCCGCCTTCTTCGGCGGTGATAAAAATAGTTTAGCCCGGTATGCAGCCCACGTCAAGTCTATGCGCCGGGTGCACGGGCCACGGCGCGCGTCTCAGGGCGTGGCCCTAGGCCGCGTATCCGTGGTCGGGGCCCCCGGGTGCCCCCGCGTCTACTTCCGCGCGACGACGGGGCGAAAGGTGCCGGCCAGTTCACCCAGGGAAACCAGCCGCAGGCGGCGCGCATTCATGCGCTGCAGGAACTCCGGGAGGATACGGAGGGCGGCGGGCGCGTTGTCGTGCAGCAGAGCGATACCGTCGCCGCGCAGGCGATCCAGGCGCCCGAGCAGGACGGTGTCGCCGTGGTTCGCGAAGTCCGCCGGGTCGTTCGTCCAGAACGCCGTGACGAGCCCGGCGTCGCGCGCGGCGTCCAGCACCTGCGGCGTGAAGCGCCCGCCGGGCGGGCGGAAGTACCGCACGGGGCGGCCCGTGATGCCCTGCAGCACGGCGTTCGTGCGCAGAAGTTCCTCGCGGACCTGCGCGGCGGGCAGGTCCGGCAGGCGCACGTGGTGGTACGTGTGGTTCGCGACCTCGTGGCCCTGCGCGACCATGTCGCGCACGAAGTACGGGTACGCCTCGGCGTTCCGGCCGATGCAGAAGAACGTCGCGCGCACGCCCGCGCGCCGCAGGGCGTCCAGCACGAGCGGCGCGTACAGCGGGTGCGGCGCGTCATCGAACGTGAGCGCCGCGAGAGGCTGGCCGGTGTTGCCCCAGTAGATCAGGCCGTCGCGGTCCCCGCCGAGCAGGCGCGCCGCGAAGCGGTTCGCGCCGTACGCCGCGAGCGCGCGGGTGCGGGTGGCCAGCGCCTCGGGCGGGCGCGGGCGGGCGGGCCAGACCGACCCGCCGGGCGCGTCCGGGCGGGGGTTCGTCCAGGCGCGCTCGTACGGCCCGGCGTTCGTGGCGTACCGCGCGAAGTCCTGCAGGCGCGCGCGCGGGACGCTCGCGGTGAACAGCGGCAGCGGGCCGCCCGGGCCGGCGTAGGTGCTGCGGTGGTACACGCTGACGTCCACCTCGCTCAGGGTGGGGAGGGCCTGGAGGGCGCGGCGTGCGGTTTCGGCGGCGAGGGTGCGGGCGCGGGCCTGCTCGTCGGGCTGGAGCAGCAGCAGGGCGTGCGCGACGGTGAGGTGGCCGTTGCTGGCGTACTCGATGTGCGCGACCTGCGGGATGGGCGGCGTGAGGTGCAGTTGCGGCAGGGCCGTTTCGGCGCGGGTGCCGGGCGCGACGGGTTGCACCTGCCCAGGCGTGGTGGGGACGGCGGGGGCGGCGGGGGCCGTCAGCATCAGCAGGGTCAGGGCGAAGGTGCGAAACTTCACAGGATCTTCATTGTGGCAAGTTCTGTGGCGACGCGGCGCGAATGTGCAGACCAGCACCGGTGACCGCTGCCCAGGCAGCTTCCCCGCAACCCAAAAGGGCGGCCCACTGCCGGGGCCGCCCTGCTCGTGGGGTGCTCAGATCGTGGGGCGGGTCATTTCGATGGGCTTGACCCAGTCGGCGAACTGCTCCTCGGTGACGTACCCGAGCGCCAGGGCCGCGTCCTTGAGGCTGGTGCCTTCCTTATGGGCCTTCTTGGCGATGGCGGCCGCCTTGTCGTAGCCGATGTGGCGGTTCAGGGCGGTCACCTGCATCAGGTTGATGTCGAGGTTGTGCTGGATGCGCTCGAGGTTCGGTTCGATGCCGACGGCGCAGTTGTCGTTGAAGGCGAGGCTGGCGTCCGCGATGAGGCGGATGCTTTCCAGCACGGCGTGCACCATCACGGGCTTGAAGACGTTGAGCTGGAAGTTCCCCTGGCTGCCCGCGAACGCGACGGTGGCGTCATTGCCGAACACGCGCGTGGCCACCATGGTGAGCGCCTCGCTCTGGGTGGGGTTGACCTTGCCGGGCATGATGCTGCTGCCGGGTTCGTTCTCGGGAATGGTGATCTCGCCGATGCCGTTGCGGGGGCCGGACGCGAGCCAGCGCACGTCGTTCGCCATTTTCATGAGGGCGCCCGCGAGGGTGCGCAGCGCGGCGCTGGTCTGCACGAGCGCGTCGTGCGCGCTGAGCGCGGCGAACTTGTCGTCGGCGCTGACGAACGGGAAGCCGGTTTCCTCGCTGTATTTCTTCGCGGCGAGGTCGCCGAACTGCGGGTGCGCGTTCAGGCCGGTGCCGACGGCGGTGCCGCCGATGGCGAGCTGGTACAGGCCTTTTTCGGCGTGGCGGACTTCCGCGAGGGCGTAGTCGAGTTGCGCGACCCAGCCGCCGATTTCCTGCCCGAGCGTGATGGGCGTGGCGTCCTGCAGGTGCGTGCGGCCGACCTTCACGAGGCCCTTGTGCTGCTCGGCCTTGGCGGCGAGGGTGTCGCGGAGCTTGGCGACGGCGCCGTACAGGCGTTCGTTGAGTTCCAGCACGACGGCAATGTGCATGGCGGTCGGGAAGGTGTCGTTGCTGCTCTGGCCGCGGTTCACGTGGTCGTTGGGGTGGACGGGTTTCTTGCTGCCCATCTCGCCGCCGGCGATTTCAATGGCGCGGTTGCTGATGACCTCGTTGGCGTTCATGTTGCTCTGGGTGCCGCTGCCGGTCTGGAAGACCACGAGGGGGAAGTGGTCGTCGAGGTTGCCGGCGATGACCTCGTCGGCGGCCTGGACGATCAGGTCGGCGATGTTGCCGGGGAGTTCGCCGAGGTCCGCGTTGGCCTGCGCGGCGCCTTTTTTGAGGATGCCGAGCGCGCGGATGACCGGGCGGCCCCACACGAACGTGTCGCGGCCGATGGGGAAGTTCTGGATGCTGCGCTGCGTCTGCGCGCCCCAGTAGCGGCTGGATTCGACGTCCAGCTGGCCCATGGTGTCGGATTCGATGCGGGTGTTCGTCATGACGCGAGTGTAACGCGGGGCGCTCGTTACGCTGCGGGGAACAGCGGTGCGTTGCCGAGCGGCGACCCGCCACCGTATTATTCCGACCGTTGCGCTCGGATTAAGGCCGGGCGCCTTCCCCCCAGAAAGCAGGTTCCGCATGAAACGACTCCTCCCGCTGCTCCTGACCGCCGCGCTCGGCACCGCCGCCGCGCAGGACACCTCCTGCACCGGCCGCACCGTGAAACACGCCATGGGCACCACCTGCGTGCCCAACAGCCCGAAACGCGTCATCGTCCTCGACACCGGCGAACTCGACAGCGTCCTCGCGCTCGGCGTGAAACCCGTCGGTGCCGTCACGGCGCTCGGCAGCGGCTTCCCCACCTACCTCAAGGGGCGCACCGACGGCGTCGCCGACGTCGGCACCATCCAGCAGCCCAGCCTGGAACGCATCCTGGCGCTCAAACCAGACCTGATTCTCAGCAGCAAACTCCGGCACGGGAACCTGTACGCGCAGCTCAGCCGCATCGCGCCGACCGTCATGGCCGAAACGGTCGGGGTCGTCTGGAAGGACAACCTCAAACTCGACGCCCGCGCGCTCGGCCGCGAAGCGCAGGCGAACAAACTCCTCTCGACCTACTACGCGCGCCTCAAGAAACTGCAGGTCCGCGTGGACCGCAAACGCACCACCATCAGCGTCCTGCGCTTCGTGCCCGGGCAGGTGCGCCTGATGCAGCGTGCGAACTTCATCGGCACCATCCTTGACGACGCCGGCCTGCTGCGCCCCGCCACGCAGCGCAAGGACACCTTCTCGGACGTTATCAGCGCCGAGGGCCTGCCCGCCGCGGACGGCAGCGTGCTGTTCTACAGCACCTACGGTCCCGCCGACGCCACCGACCAGCGCGCGTTCCTGAGCAGTCCCCTGTGGGCGCGCCTCAACGCCGTGCGGAACAAGCGGGCCTTCGCGGTGAACGACGACCACTGGTTCCTGGGCATCGGCATTCTCGCCGCGAACCGCGTCCTCGACGACCTCGAACAGTACCTCGGGAATTGAGGCGCCCTGAACGCCCCGCTCCCTGGGCGGGGGCGTTTGCCGCGTCACGGTCCGCGCGGGTGTCCGCGTGACACAATTCGGGACATGTTCGATGTGGCGATTATCGGAGCGGGCCCGGTGGGGCTCGCAGCGGCCATCGCGTGCAAACGCGCGGGCCTCAGTTACGTGGTGCTGGAAAAAGGCTGCGTCGTGAACGCAATCTTCGATTACCCGACGTACATGTCGTTCTTCACGACCGCGCCGGAACTGGAAATCGGCGGGCACCCCATGGTCACCGGGCACGACAAGCCCGACCGCAAGGACGCCCTGATGTACTACCGCCTCGTCGCGGACCGCGAGGCCCTCAACATCGAGCAGTACACCGAGGTGACGCGCGTGCACGCCGCCCCGGCGGGCTTCACGGTGGAAGCCGAGCGGCGCGACGGGACGCCCGGCACGTTCGAGGCGCGGCGCGTGATCGTCGCCACCGGGTACTACGACAACCCGGTGCAGCTCGGCATTCCCGGTGAGGACGCCGAGAACGTCTCACACTACTACACCGAGGCGCACCCGTTCTGGAAACTGAACGTCACGGTGCTCGGCGCGGGCAACAGCGCCGCGGACGCCGCCCTCGACCTGTGGCGCGGCGGCGCGAACGTCACCATGATCGTCCGCGCACCCGAACTCAAGAGCACCATCAAGTACTGGGTGCGCCCGGACCTTGAGAACCGCATCCGGGAGGGCAGCATCCAGGCGCACTTCAACTCGCGCGTCACGGAAATCCGCGAGGACAGCGTCATCGTGGACGGCCCGGACGGCGCGTGGGAACTGCCAACGCACTTCACGTTCGCGCTCACCGGGTACCGCCCGGACCTGTCGTTCCTGGAGGGCCTGGGCCTCGCGCAGCACGAGGACGAATGTCTGGTCCTGAACGAGCACTTCGAGAGCAGCGTGCCGGGGCTGTTCGTGGCGGGCAGCGCGGGCTTCGCGGGGCGCACGAACCAGGTGTTCATCGAGAACGGCCGGCACCACGCGGTCGTGGCCGTTGAGGAGATCGTGCGGCAGCTGGCGAGCGGGACGCTGCTGGCCCGCTGAGGACCAGCCACGCGTGTGGCGATTTCGACATACGCCTTTCGGGGGATGCCGCGCGGCGCCCCCGCACGTACCCTGAAGGCCGGTAAAGCGTCCACTCCGGAACGCATCGACAACCCGCCCAGGCGGGGTTCTCGGACGCCGAGCCGCACGCGCACGCTGGCGCCCCCTCATCCGAGGGGGCGCCGCGCTGTATGGCCCGGGCGGGCCACGCGCCGCTCAGGTGCGCGCGTTACCCTGAAGCATGGTGCGCTTCTCCCTTCTGCTTGCCGTGACGCTCGTGGCGCTCAGCGCCTGCACCCCCAAGAAAGGCGACCAGGCAGACGCGGGGGCCAGCAGCGCCGGCACCCGCACGAAGCCGGACCGCCCGTCGGGGACGCTCACCCTGCGCTTCCTGGATGTCGGGCAGGGTGACGCCGTGCTCGTCACGACCAGCGACGGCAAGACGATGCTGTACGACGGGGGGCGCAGCACCACGCGCATGCGCGCGCACCTGCAGGCGTTCGGGGTGCATCAGGTGGACCTGATGGTCGCGTCGCACGCGGACTTCGACCACATCGCGGGCCTGGAAGCCGTCGCGAAGGACGCGAAAGTGCGCTACTTCGTGAACAGCGGCCTGGCGGGCACCACCGACACGTGGCGGCGCCTCGTGGACGCCCTGCAAGCGCAGAAGACGACGTTCGTGAAGGCGTCCGCGCGGACGTTCACGCTGGGCGACGCGACCGTGCAGATCCTGCCGCCGCCCGCCGGGATGCCGGACGACCAGAACCTGAATTCGGTGGGGGTGCTGGTGAAGTTCGGGGCGTTCCGCGCGCTGATGACCGGCGACAGCGAAACGGCCGAGACGAAAGCGTGGCTGGCCGCGGGCGCACTGGACGGCCTGGGCCCCGTGAACGTGTACAAGAGTATCCACCACGGCGCCGCGAACGGCGACAACGCCGCGTGGCTCGCGGCAGTGCAGCCCCAGAACGTCGTGATCGGCGTCGGGAAGAACAACTACGGGCACCCGACGCGCACCGCCCTGAACCTGTACAAGAGCGTGGGCGCGAAGGTGTACCGCACGGACCGCAACGGCACGGTGACCGTGACCGTGCAGGCGGACGGGTCGTTCGAGCTTCAGCCGGAACGGCCCTGATGGATGCACCCGGTCGTGGGCTTTCGGGCCGGCGAGCTGCGGCCCGCGGCGTAGGGGGTTACTGCGGGTCGTCGGGGGGGGCGTTGTCGGTCGTGCCGAGGCTGACGGTGAGGGCCTGCAGCGCGACGCGCAGGTCGCGCCACTGGCGGGGGCTGAGGCCGGTCATGCACGCGACCTGATGGGGGACGTCGGCGAGCGTGGCCTTGAGGGCCTCGCCAGTGGGCGTGAGGGTGATGGCGAGGGCGCGGTCGTCGTGGGGCGCGCGGGCCCGGGTGATGTACCCGCGGCCTTCGAGGCGTTTGAGCAGCGGGCTGAGGGTGCCGGCGTCGAGGGTGAGGCGGGCGCTCAGGGCCTTCAGGCTTTGCGGGCCGTGGTCCCACAGGGTGAGGAGCACGAGGTACTGCGGGTACGTGAGGTCGTGCGGGTGGAGGTAGGGGCGGTACGCGCCGATGATGGCGCGGGACGCGACGTACAGGTCGAGGCACAGCTGGTCCTCGAGGTGCTGGCTGGGGGTGTCGGACGGCAGTTTGCGGGTGGTCATGCTCGTCGTCCCTTCATTCAGTGTCCGGCGGCGAGTTCGGGCGGGCGGGCGTGTGTTAGGGAGTATGGCATGCCCAGGCTGGCAATTAGTTTGTGTGCAAAGTATTGTGTGGCCAGCCCCAACGGCTCGCCGCCCTGACCTCAGGCGCGGCGCCCACCGCCCTCACCCAACCCGTTCAAGGAGCACCTCATGGCGAACATCCACCGAAAAGCCAACGCGCAATGGACCGGCGACCTCAAGAGCGGCAGCGGCACCATCACCACCCCCAGCGGCGTCCTGCAGGCCGCACCCTACAGCTTCCGCACCCGCTTCGAGGACCAGCCCGGCACTAACCCCGAGGAACTCATCGCCGCCGCGCACGCCGGCTGCTTCACCATGGCGTTCAGCAACGTCCTCAAAACCGCCGGGTACGAACCGCGCGACCTCGCCACCGAAGCGACCCTCGGCATGAGCATGGACGGCGGCCCGAAACTCACCACCATGCACCTCGTCGTCCGCGGCAAAGCCGACGGCCTCGACCAGACGCAATTCCAGGCGCTCGCCGAACAGGCCGAGCAGGGCTGCCCCGTGTCCGGCGCGCTGCGCGGCAACCTTCAGATCACCGTCGAAGCCACCCTCGAGTAACCGCAGGAGGACCGCATGAGCGACCAGAACAACCCCCGCATCCTCACCACCCGCCAGGGCCACCCCGTCACCGACAACCAGAACAACCGCACCGTCGGCCGCCGCGGCCCCACCACCCTCGAGAACTACCACTTCCTCGAGAAGATCACGCACTTCGACCGCGAACGCATCCCCGAACGCGTCGTCCACGCCCGCGGCGCCGGCGCCCACGGGTACTTCGAAGCGTACGGCACCGTCGGCGACGAACCCGTCAGCACGTACACCCGCGCGAAACTCTTCCAGGAGAACGGCAAACGCACGCCCGTGTTCGTCCGCTTCTCCAGCGTCATCCACGGCGGCCACTCGCCCGAAACGCTCCGCGACCCGCGCGGCTTCGCCGTGAAGTTCTACACCGAAGACGGCAACTGGGACCTCGTGGGCAACAACCTCAAGGTGTTCTTCATCCGCGACGCCATGAAGTTCCCCGACATGGTGCACGCCTTCAAACCCGACCCGATCACCAACGTGCAGCACATGGGCCGCTTCTTCGACTTCGTCAGCAACACCCCCGAAGCGATGCACATGATCACCTTCCTGTTCAGCCCCTGGGGCATCCCCGCTAACTACCGCGAGATGCAGGGCAGCGGCGTGAACACCTACAAATGGGTCAACAAGGACGGCGTCGGCGTCCTCGTGAAGTACCACTGGGAACCCAAGCAGGGCATCCGCAACCTCACCCAGGCCGAAGCGGAACAGATTCAGAGCAAGAACTTCAACCACGCCACGCAGGACCTGTACCTCGCCATCGAACGCGGCGACTTCCCCGAATGGGAACTGTGCGTGCAGATCATGGAGGACGGCGAGCATCCCGAACTCGACTTCGACCCGCTCGACCCCACCAAACTCTGGCCGGAAGACCAGTTCCCGTTCCTGCCGGTCGGCCGCATGGTCCTCGACCGCAACGTCACCGACTACCACGCAGAAACCGAACAGGTCGCGTTCGGCACGGGCGTCCTCGTGGACGGCCTCGACTTCAGCGACGACAAGCTCCTGCAGGGCCGCACCTTCTCGTACAGCGACACGCAGCGCTACCGCGTGGGCAGCAACTACCTGCAGCTCCCCATCAACGCGCCCAAAACGCGCGTCGCCACCCACCAGCGCGGCGGGCAGATGGCGTACCACGTCGACCAGACCGGCACGAACCCGCACGTGAACTACGAACCGTCCTCGCTCGGCGGCCTGCACGAAGCGCAGCCGGCCGGCGTGGAACACCAGCCGGAAGTCAGCGGCCGCCTCGTGCGCCAGAAGATCGAGAAGACCAACGACTTCGGGCAGGCGGGCGAACGCTACCGCCTGTTCAGCGACTTCGAACGCGACGAGCTCATCGCGAACCTCGTGAGCGGCCTCGGCGACGCCGAACCGCACATCCAGGAACGCATGGTGTACCTGCTGTCGCAGTGCGACGCCGACTACGGCCGCCGCGTCGCCGAAGGCCTCAAGCTCGACGTGGACACCATCAAGGCCAAGCAGGAAGCGGCCGTGCAGCAGGCCGAAACGCAGGGCCACGAAGCCCAGCCGTACTGACGACGCAGGCGTCGCCGCCAATGGCGTGAGCACACGCGCAGGACTCATACAGGGCGCCGGGCACATCCGGCGCCCTCGGGTTTGCTCGATACTGGGCGCGATGTCCGACGGTGCCCTCCCCTCCCCCGCCTGGCTGGTGGTGGTGCCGCTCCCCATCCCGGCGTACGCGTTTGCGCCGCCGCACGGGCACGGCGGCCCCGCGCCGGTGGGCGCGCGGGTGCTGGTGCCGTGGCAGGGGAAACTGCAGGTCGGTGTGGTCGTCGGCGCGGACGACGCGAGCGGGCACCGCCTGCGTGAGGTTGTGGCCGTGCTGGACGGCGGGCGCCCCTGGGTGAATGCCGGGTTCGTGGCGGCACTGCAGGAGCACGCGCAGCTCGCGCGCACGCCGCTCGGGCTGCTGTGGTGCGACTTCGTGGGGGTCGGCTGGGAGGCGCGCGTCACGCACCGCGTGCGGGCCGTGCCGGACGCGGACCTCAGCCCGTTCGGGCGGCGCGTGCCCACCGCCGCCTGGACGGACGCGGGCGCTTTCGATGAAGCGCTGCTGGACGCCATTCGTGCGCAGGGCCTGTTGGACGAGACGTTCGAGCCGCGTGCGCGGACGGTCACGGCGTACCGCGCGCGTGACGTGGCGCACGTGGACGTCCGTCACCGCGTGACCGGTGGGTTCGCGGCGCGCGACGCGGGCCCGGGGAAGCTCACGCCGAAGCAGGAGGCGGCGTGGGCGTGGCTACGCGCGCACGGTCCAGCAGAGGGCGCGGGCGCCTGGGCGGACAGTGCGGGCGTGAGTGCGTCGGTCGTGAATGCCGTCGTGGAGCGGGGCTGGGCCGAAGTGGTGGAGGTGCCGCTGCCGCCGCCGCCCGCGTGGGTGTGGTTGCAGGCGCACGGTCCGGCGTTGAGCCAGCGCGCCTGGGCGGACGGCGCGGGCGCGAGCGTGAGCAGCATCGCGTCGCTGCTCGCGCGCGGCTGGGCGGAGAGCGTGGACGTGCCGGCGCCGCCGCCGCCGCTGCCCGCGCCGGGCGCGCGCGGCCCGCGCCCCACCCCGGATGACCTGCCGGAAGCCCCGGTGTGGCGCCTGCACGGCGGCCGCGCGCTGGACCGGCACCGGCGGCTCGCGGCGCGCATCCGGCGCTTGCTGGGCGTGGGTCGCGGCGTCCTCATTGTCGGTCCGGATCACGCGAGCGTGCGGCGCGCGTGGGAGGACCTGTCTGGCCTCGCGGCCGAGACGGACACGCGCGCGGTGCTGGTGAGCGGGCAGTTGAACGACGACGCGCGCGAGTACACCTGGCAGCTCGTGCAGTCCGGCCTGGCCCGCCTGGTGATCGGCACGCACCACGCGCTGTCGGCGCCCCTCGCGGACGTCGCCCTCACGGTCGTGCTGGAAGAGGCCAGCGACGCGCACAAGCTGCTGAGCGGCTCGCACGCGTTCGTGCCGGACGTCGCGGCGCGCGCGGCGCGCGCCGCGGGGGGTGTGCTCGCCCTGGTCGGGACGGTGCCGGCCGTGGAGAGCCTGCCGGTGGAGGGCGTGGTGCTGCCGCCGCCGCGCGCGCGCGTGCACGTCGTGGATTACGCGAACCCGCCGGAGCAGCCGAGCATGGGGCCGCTGAGCGGCGTGCACCTCAAGCCCGGCGATCTCGGGTACCCGATCTCGCATGATCTCGCGCGGGTGCTGCGGCAGGTGGCGGAGCGCGGGCGGGCGGCGGCGCTGCTCGCGCCTCGGCGCGGGTACGCGGCGCTCGTGAACTGCCCGAACTGCGACCACACGCCGCAGTGCCGGAACTGCGACGTGCCGCTGCGCTTTCACCGTGAGCGGCGGCGCCTGGAGTGCCATCAGTGCGGGTACGGCGAGCCGATGCATGACCGCTGCGAGAAGTGCGGGGAGCAGCTGTGGCGCACGCGCGGGCCCGGCACGGAGTGGATTGCGCAGGAGGTGCGGCGGCTGCTGCCGGACTTCCCGATCTACCGTTTCGACAAGGAGGTGCAGGACGACCTGACGGCGCTGCGCGCGGGCGCGCCGGGCGTGGTCGTGGGCACGCAGGCGTTGCTGGGCACGGAGGCGCCCGCGGACCTCGCGGTGGTCGGGGTGACGCTCGCGGACACGTGGCTGAACGTGTCGGACTTCCGCGCGTCGGAGCGGTACCACCGGCTGCTGCGGCAGCTGCTCGTGTGGCACCCGGAGCGGGCGCCGCTGCTGGTCGTGCAGACGTTCCAGGCGAAGCACCCGGCGCTGCTGAGCGTGCTGGACGCGCAGAGCGCCGACCATTACCCCCGGCAGGAGTACGGGTTGCGGCAGACCCTGAAGTACCCGCCGCACTCCGTGATGGCGCAGCTGGAGATCACGTCGCGGGATCAGGCGCGGGCGGACGCGGCGGCGCGAGCGGTGGCGGCGGCGCTGTTGGGGAGCGGCGCGCGGCCGGAGGAGCTGATCGGGCCGGCGCCGGGCGCGGTGGCGCGCGTGAAGGGCGCGTACCCGTATCAGCTGCTGCTGCGGGCGGGCAGCGAGGCGCGCCTCGCGGAGCTGCTGGGGCGGTTGGAGCGGCCGAGCGGCGCGCGGTTCCGGGTGGACGTGAATCCGCGCGGGGGCCTCTGAGGCCCCGCGCGCGTTCGGGGGCGCGCTGCCGGTTACTGGACGTACGCGACGGCGTACGGGGCGCGGAGGCCGTCCGGGCCGAACGCCACGGAGCACAATTGTCCGTTGCAGGGGTCCTGGCCGGGGTTGTCGGGCGTGCTGGGCGCGAGGCTGCCGAGGTACGTGAGGGTGCCGCCCTCGCCGGGCGTGAACAGCGTGAAGCTGCGCAGCGGGCCGGGGCCGACGACGGACAGCAGGTTCGCGCCGGTCACGACGCGCACGTTCGGGCTGGGCGGCAGGGTGCCGTTCGCGCGTTCCCGCGCGAGGGTCTGCGCGTCGAACGCGAAACCGCTGGTGGGGAGGGCGACGGTGGCGACCTTCGCGCGCTCGTCCCAGGCGACGCCGAGCCGCAGCGCGTCCGCGAGGGCCTTGAGGGCGACGGTGCCGTTACGGGCGGGCAGCGCTGCCGCGCCCACGCGCAGGGTCGCGCCGGTCAGGGTGCAGGGGGCGCCGAGCAGGGCGCAGGCGTGCAGGGCGGGCACCTGCACGCGGCCATTCACGAGGGCAGGGAGGGTCGCGTCGTCGTACACCCAGGCGAGCGCGCCGATGTGGACGTGCGCGGCCTGGGGCTGCAGGGGCGAGACGGCGGCGGCGGTGCTGGTGGCGAGCAGCGTCAGCAGGGCGCGTCCCCGGGTGGCGGCGTTCATTGCAGCACCACGCTGTCGGTTTCTTCGGCGGCGCTGACGAACTGCACGGTCCATTTGGGGCCGCTGCCGTCGGCGCGTTGCCCTTCGGGCGCTTTCGGGTCGGGGAAGCTGCAGTAGCCGCCGGTGTCGTCGGCGCCCCACAGGTGCGCGGCCGCTTCGGTCTGGCCGATGAGGCTGTCGCTCCAGCGCACGCCGCGCATGAAGCTGCCGCTCTGGAGGTTCTGCTGCCCGTACGTCTGCCCGATGGTGGTCATGCGCTTGAGGATGTTCGCGCCGCCCTCGGGGTTCCAGTCGAAGCTGGCGTCCACGGGCGCACTGAGGGTGAGGGTGCTCTGGGTGTGGTCGACGCTGGTGGTGCCCATGGCGGTCATGTTCACGTGCGGCTGGCCGTCCACGCGGCTCACCCAGAATTTCAGGCTGGCGCTCTGGCCGGCGAGCAGGCGCCAGGGCGCGCCGCTGGCCTGCTTGTCGCGCGCGACGGTGACGGCGCTCGCGGCGCCCACCTGCTGCACGAGGAAGAACGGCGCCCAGTCGTCCTGCGCACCACCGCCGTAACGGCCGTGCTGGAAGCCGGCGTCGACGGCGCCGCCGCGGCCGCCCCAGCCGCCCATGTACACGAACGCGGTGTCGCCATGCCCGGCGTTCTTTTCTTCTTTCATCTCGCCGGTGGTGTCGGTGGGGAGGTACACGCGGCTCGCCTGGTACGCGTAGCCGGGTTTGCTGTACACGCGGCGGTACGGGCCGCTCTTCTCATCCTGGCATTCGACGTGCACGCCGCGTCCGCCGGCGCGGGGCGTGAAGATGCTGAGCAGGCCCGCGAAGACGCCGGCGGGGCCGTCGGCGGCGGCGCGCAGGGCGGGCACGTGCACGACCGTGAAGGCGTCCTGCAGGGCGCGGCTGGTGCCGGTGAGGGTGCCGTCAGGGCGCAGGAGCAGCACGTGTTCGCGGTGCGCGTCGGGGAGGGTGCGGAGCAGCGGGCCGAGCGGGTCGCGGCGCGCCGCTCGGCGGGCCGGGGTGCGGGGGCGTGTGGGGGCGAGCGTCATGCGCCCACCGTACGGGGTGCCTCCGCGCGGCACCTGAGCGGCGCTGGAAGGGGGCTTTAGGTTCCGCCCCGCAAACCGTTCAAGGTAGAAGGATTATCTCATGTACCGCTCAGGCCTCCTCGAGGTGCGCGCGGGTGCGCGCGAGCAGCAGCGGGTCGCCGGCGTCGCGGGCGATGTCGTGCAGCCACGCGTGCGGCTCGGGGTCGTCTGGGTCGCGGCGAATCAGTTCCTCGCACAGGAACCGCGCGCGCGGCCAGTCGCCGATCGCGCGGTACGACGCAATACGTGAGGAAACAACTGATTTCAAACCGATGCGCGCCTCCTCGCGCCGCACCTGCACCCATTCGCCCTCCTCGTGGTTGGGCAGGAACGGCCCACCGTACAGGTGAAAGGCCCGGCCGACGTCCTGCACGCGCAGCGCTTCGAGGTACTGCACGGCGTCGAGCTCCAGGTTGAGGTGCGCGCTCAGGCGGTAGCGTTTGTCCCGGTATGGACCGCTGGTTTCCACGGCGTCCGCGCCGAGGTGCTGCCGGATGGCGTGCAGCGCGAGCTTCACGGCGCTCGCGGCGGCGCCGGGCGGGCGGTCCGGGTACAGCGCGAGCTCCAGCTCGTGCCGCGTGCGGTCCGGTTCGAGCGCGAGCAGCGTCAGTACTGGCACGGCGGCGCGCAGCGGCAGCGGGACGGTGCGGCGCAGCACCTGCTGCCGCCCGAAGGTGATGACGCGCACGGGCGCGCCTGTGGTGCGCGCGGCGTCCGCGACGTCCAGTGTCGCCTGCACGTACGGGACGAGGGCCGGGTCGGCGTTCGCCTCGCGCAGCAGGTCCGGGTGGACTTCCACGAGGGCGCGGACCGCGCGCGTCTCCTGCAGGCGCAGCAGCCGCGGCAGCGCGACGTGCAGTTCCGCGCGGGCGGCGTCGAGCCGGCCGGCACCGAGGTACGCCTCGGCGAGGTCCAAGCGCGTGCGCACCTCATCGAGCGGCCAGTTCGCCTGCCCGAAGAACCCGTGCGCGGCGCGCAGGTGCGTTTCGGCGCGGGTCAGGTCGTGGCGGCGCATGGCGGCGCGCCCCTCGGCGGCCCACAGGTAGGGGTCCTCGGGGTGCGGGGCGCGCGCGAGTTCCCGCAGGGCGCGCGCGTGGTCGCCCTGCGCGCTCACGGTGTCCGCGTGGATGATGGCGAGGCGGTTGAGGGCGCGGGTGTCCTGGGCGCGCGCGGCGAGGGCGCGCGCCTCGGCGAGGCGGGCGTCCAGACCGGGCTGGTCGGCGAGCAGGTCACTCCACTCGACGAGCATGACCGCTAGGGCAATGCGGGCCTGCGCGGCGCCGTCGAGCAGCAGCAGCGGCTGCATCTCGTCGAGGGTGGCCTGCGCGCCGGGCTCGTCGCCGCGCAGCGCGAGGATGCGGGCGAGCAGCAGCAGGCCGCGCAGGCGCGGGCCCGGGTCGGGTGCGCCGACCAGGACGGTGAGGGCGAGGCGCAGCAGGCGTTCGGCGCGCGCGAGGTCGCCGCGCAGCGCGGTGGCGTCGGCGACGGTCACGAGCGCCTGCGAGGCGTCGTCCTCGGCGGCGAGGGCCAGCAGGCCGTGTGCGGCGGCCTGCGCGAGCGTGATGGCGGTGTCGGTGTCGCCCAGGTCGAGGTGCGCCTGCGCGAGCACGTGCCGGGCGCGCTGCGCGTCGCGTTCGGTGAGGGTGGGCAGGGCGCGCAGCAGGTGGTCTCGGGCGGCGGGGGCGCGGCCGGTGACGCGCAGCACCTCGCCGTATTCGACGGTGGCGTCGGGCACGCCGTTCAGGTGGGTGCGCAGCAGGTGCAGTTCGGCGGGGTCGTACAGGCCGAGGCGCAGTTCCGCTCGGCCCAGCAGGCAGAGTTCTTCGGGGGTGAGGTCCATCCAGCCGCTGAGTTCTGCGACCACCTGGGCATACTGGCCGTCGTCGAAATGGCGTGCGCCGCGCATGCTGCAGTTTACGCATTCCTGACAAACCGATGAGCCGTAAATGTGCAAAAGTCAATGTTTTAGGGCAACCGATTCTTAACTCATTGGGGCTTACACTGACCGAGCATTGGTCAGATGTGACCATTCTCATGCTCGAAGCGTGGCGCCCCCCGCATCCGACTCGAAGAGGTGATGGTTCTTGTCCCGCACGCCCGCCCTGTACGCCCTCCCCCTCTTTAGTGCCGCCCCCACTTCCGAACTGCTGCCCGCCGCCTGGCTGCATGACGCCCCCGGTGACACCGGCCCGGCGCTGCTCGGCGCGCTCCTGGCCGTCACCCGTCCGGACGCCGTGACCGGTGAGCCCATCACGGTGGCGTTCCGCCCGGACCAGCGCCACGCCACCTGGACCGCGCCCGGTCATATGGACGGCGCACGCTGCACCACGCTCGGCGACCTCATCCTCCACGCCGACGCGGACGGCCACCTGTGCGCGCGCGACACCCATGGCTCCGAACCGCGCCGCCTGCCCGGCGGCGTTATGGTCGCTGCTCACCTGCCGTTTCTGTACGGCGTGGACACGGCGCCGGTCATCGTGCCCGCCGCGCGCACCCTCACGGCCCTCGGCGCCGACGGCGCGCCCACCTGGACGTGGGTGGCGTCCGGTGACCTGCACGCCGTCGCGTACGCCGAAGGTGTGGCGTACGCCACCACGGACGCCCACCTGAGCGCCATTGACGCCCGCACGGGTCAGCTCCTGTGGAGCCGCGCCCTGCCCGGCACCGGCCACGCGCACCTGAGCGCCCGAGGCGCGCACGTATTCGCCGCGCGGGACGGCGGCACGGTGCAGGCCTTCACGGCCGCCGGGCAGCCGCTTTGGGCCCGCGCGCCGGGCGGCGCGCCCCTCGCGGTGCTGCAAGCCGGCGCGGATGTGGTCCTCGTCGCCGCTGACGGCAGCGCGCACCTGACGGCCCTGGACGCCTTCACGGGCGAGACGCGCTGGGTCTTTACCGGTGAGACGCCGTGCACCTCGGCGCTGCTGGTGGGCGGCACCGTGTACGCGGCGTGCGGCCGCCTGCACGCGCTGTGCGCCGCTTCCGGCCGGGCGCTCGCGCTGTCGGGCCTGTTCCCGCACCTGCCCGGACATGTCAGCACCCCGCACCTCACGCACGACCCAGCACGCCAGATGCTGATCGCGTGGGCGAGTGCGCGTCCGTCCGCGCGCGCAACCGCGCACGCCAGCTGAACGCCCGCCAGGGCAGGAGGGGCGCAGGGTACCCTGCGCCCCTCCTGCCCGTTCAGGGTTCCTGCAGGGCTTCCGAGACGACTTGCAGGGCAGTGGCCACAGCGTCTGTCAGGAGGGTGTGCGTGGTGAGCAGCACCGCCACTATGGTGAGGGTCGTCAGTACGCGTAACCAGGCGGGCCGCCGCCCGGCGAACGCCTGCACGACCAGCGCCACAGCGGCGAGCGCGCACAGCCCCAGCCACACCGTGGTGGGGATGGCCATGACCGCAACGATCACCGTCCGCTGCACCAGGTTCAAGGGGGCGTTCATGCTGGTCAGGAGGTTCACCGCGTGCGGGAACGTCTGGCCCAGCAGCACGGCGAGGTGACCGAGGGCCATGAGCGCGGCCAGCAGCGTCAGGCCATTCAGGGCGCGCAGGGTACGAGGGTGGTCGTTCACCCGCTCAAGGGATCAGGGGCGCCACGGTTCGCCCGGCCACCTTGAACCAGGGATGGTCACAAGTACTTCCTGAAGAAGGCGACGCTGCGGTTCAGGGCGAGGTTCAGGTTCCGGCTGAGGTTGTGGTTGTCGCCGGGGTACCCGTATGCCTCGTACGGTTTCCGGGCGGCCTGCAGACCCTGCGCGAGCGCGCGGTGGAACGTGACGGGCACCTCGACGTCGGCGGTGCCCTGGTGGAGCTGGAGCGGGCCGCCGAGGTCGCGCAGGTAGCTGTTCGGGCTGATGGCGTTCCAGAAGGTCGGGTTGCTGCCCGGCGTGCCGTACTGCTCGGTGATGAGCTTGCGGCGGCTGGTGAGGCGCGTGGGGATGTGTTCCGCGCCGGGCCCGCGTGTCCAGCCGTTCATCAGCAGGTCGTACGGGGCGACGACGCCCGCCCAGATGACGCCTGCCTTGATGCTCGGGTCGACGACCATGGCGCGCAGCGTGAGGTGCCCGCCCATGCTGTGGCCCCACATGCCGATGCGCGTGCGGTTCACGCGCGGGTCGCGTTTGAGGCTGCCGAGCGCGTTCAGCACGTCGATGGTGTAGCCCGGGTCGTAGTACCCGCCGCGCGCTTCGCCCTGCGAGGCGCCGTGCCCGCGGTAGTCGCTCTTGAGCGTCACGAACCCCGCGCGGGCGAACGCGTCCTGGTACGCGACGTACCGTTCGGTGGTGCGGTACACCTCCGGCGGAATGTACCCGTGGTTGAACACGATGGCGGGCCAGCCGCCCTTGGGGGGTTTGCCGTCGGGTACAGTGAGGAGCGCGTAGATTTTCAGGCCGTCACTGCGGTAGCTGACGACCTGCCGGGTGTAGTTGCCGCCGCGCGAGAGGGTCCGCTCGACGGTGAGGGCGCTGCCGGGGTACGCGCGGGCGCGCAGGCTGGTGATGCGCAGCGCGTCAGCGTTGAGGGGCGATTCGGTCTGCGCGAGGGCGGGCACGGTGAGCAGCAGGGCAGCGAGGAGAACGCGTCGCATACCGCACGGTACGCGCGGCACGCCATCTGGCCTGTTTCCCCGCTCACCGTGTGCGAGTACCGTGAGCCATGACTCAAGACGCAGGAGTGGAGTTGACGGCTCAGGGGCAGGCGGCGCAGTTCGTGGCGGGGTGGCTGTTCGTGTTCCGCGAGGCCGTGGAGGGCGGCGTGCCCGGCCAGGGCACGGCGTTCCTGGACGGCACGAAAGCCGACGGGAGCGGCAACAACGGGCTGCTGGGGACGCTCGCGCGCTTTACGGCGGCGCAGGCGTCGGACCCGGGCGCGCTGGGGATCAGCGTGGCCGCGCACGCGGCGCACATGGCGTATCACCTGGAGGTTCTGCTGCGCTGGGAGGCGGGGGAGCGCGGGCCGTTCGACTGGCCGGGCAGCTTCCAGCCGGCGGTGGTAGACGCGGATGCGTGGGCGGCGCTGCAGGCGCGCGTGCGCGCGGCGTACGACGCGGTGGTCGCGTGGTCGGGGGCGCACACCGACTGGTCAGAGGACGCGGCGGGGGGGCTCGCGGGCGCCCTGGCGCACGTGGCGTACCACCTGGGCGCCGTCCGGCAGGCCCTCAAGCAGCTGCCGGGCACCTGAGCGCAGGGGGTGGGCCGCCGGGCATGGCGGCCCACCCCCTGCAGGAAACGCAGTTACCCGCCGACGACGCCGAGGGCCCGGCCAACGCGCTCGTACGCGCCAAGGGCGTGGTCGAGGTCCTCGCGGGTGTGCTCCGCGGTGACGATGTTGCGGATGCGCGCGAGGTCGCGCGGCACCGTGGGGAACCCGAGGCCCACGGCGAACACGCCTTCCTGCAGCAGGCGGCGGCTCGCCTCGAACGCGGCGCTCGCCTCGCCGAAGATCACAGGCGTGATGGGCGTCTCGCTGCCGAACGTGTCGAAGCCGAGGCGCTGCAGTTCCGCTTTGAAGTAGCGGGTGTTCTCCCAGAGGCGCGTCATGAAGCTCTCGTCCTGCTGCACGAGGTCGAGGGCGGCACTCAGGGCGCCCACCACGGCGGGCGGGTGGCCGGTGCTGAACAGGAACGGGCGGGCCTTGTTGATGAGCACGTCGCGCAGGTTCGCGTCCCCGGCGGCGTACCCGCCGACGACGCCCCAGGCCTTGCTGAGCGTGCCGACCTGAATGACGTCGTCGGCGTGCTCGAAGCCGAAGTGGTGAACGGTGCCGCGCCCCTGCGCGCCGAGCACGCCGCTGCCGTGCGCGTCGTCGACGTACGTGACCGCGCCGAACTCACGGGCGATGGCGACGATCTGGTCGAGGGGGGCGATGTCGCCGTCCATGCTGAACACGCCGTCCGTGACGACAAGTTTGAGGCCGTCGGTGGGGTTTTCCTGCAGGACGCGGCGCAGGTCGGCCATGTCCTTGTGCTTGAAGATCTTCTTGGTGGCCTTGGCGAGGCGCAGGCCGTCAATGATGCTGGCGTGGTTGAGTTCGTCGCTGATGACGAGGTCACCTTCCTGCAGCAGGCTGCCGAGCACGCCCTGGTTGGTGGTGAAGCCGCTCTGCAGCACGAGGGCGCTGCCGGTGTGCTTGAACTGCGCGAGCTGCGCCTCGAAGTCCTCGTGGATCTTGAGGGTGCCGGCGATGGTGCGCACGGCGCCCGCCCCGGCGCCCCAGGTGCGCAGGTAGGCTTCGGCGCGTTCCTTGAGGTAGGGGTGGTCGGCGAAGCCGAGGTAGTTGTTGCTGGCGAGGTTGACGACGTCCACGCCGTCCACGCGGGTGCGGGCGCGCTGCGGCGCGTCGAGGACGCGGGGGGTGATGTGCAGGCCCGCGCTGCGCAGGCGGGTGAGTTCGTCGTTCAGGCGCGCGTGGAGGGTGGTCATGCCCTGAAGTCTAACGAAAAGGCCCAACGGTCGTTTGGTGCGCGCCCGCGTGAGGAATGCCTGAGCGCGCGGCCTGAAGGCGCGCTTATACTGATGCCAAGCTCATGCCGAACGCCGTTTTCAGCTACGTTGCGGAGTCGCTTTCGGGGGTGGTGTCGGAGCGCGCCGCCGACACCATGCTCCGTTCGGCCCTGCGGGACTTCCGCCTCTCCCCCGACAACGTGACCGCCAGTGAGATGCAGCGCGTGCTGGTCGGCCCGCTGCTGGATCAGCTGTCGGCCGTGATGCCGCGCGAACGCGCCCGCTCGGAACTGCGGCGGCTGTCCGGCCAGCTTCAACAACAACACCCGAAAGCGCCCACGTTGTTCGACGTGCCCGCGCAGCTTCAGTGGGACGACCTGACGCGCGGCGACACCGCAGAGAGTGAGGACACCGTGGATTTCAGCAGTGACGATTTCAGTACGGACGATTTCGAATTTGAGGACCCCGAGCTGGCCTTCGTGGCCCCCAGCGCGCGCCTGTACGCGCTCGGCACCGCCAGCGGGCAGGATGACCTGCTCGCGGACCTGGCGCGGCAGCCGGGCGTGCAGGGCGTGATCCTGTGCACGCGCGCCGGCCAGGTCGTGAAGGCGCGCGCGCCGCGCGGCGCGCAGCAGCTCGGCGCGGTCGTGGCCGCCACGGCGCTGCTGTTCCAGGGCCGCGCGTTCCGCATCATGTGCGCGGACCTGGGGGAGCAGACGGTGTGCATGCGCCCGATCGGGGAGTACTTCGTGGCCCTGCTCGCGGGCGGTCAGGTGAACATGGGCCGCCTGATCGCGGAGCTGCAGCAGATCCGGGAGGCCGCGTGAACGCACGCGCCGCGCTGCTGACCGTGGCCCTGGTGTCCGGCGGCGCCTTCGCGCAGGACCTCGCGGCGTACCGGACGGTCACGTCCGCGCTGGACGCGAGCGTGCGCGCGCGCCCCAGCAGCCCGGAGCGGGCCCTGGCGGCCCTCACGAACGCGGAAACGGCGTTCGGGCGCCTGGAGGACTCGCTGGGCGGCAGCAACGGCGTGCTGCAGCAGGGCTTCCGGGAGACGCTGCGCAACGCGCGCATCGCGAACGCGCGCGCGAGCGTGGACCTGGAAGCCCAGGTGCTGCAGGCGCGCGCGCTGCTGCGCAAGATGCTGTACGACGCGACCTTCAAGGGCCTGTCGGGCAGCGCCGCGAACGCCCGCGCGAATGCGGCGCTGCTCGCGTCGGAGTTCGGGCTGAGCGCCGCGGACCGCACGGCGCTGGTGAACCGCGCGACCGCCGGGAACGCCGAGGCGGTGCGCGTGCAGCTGCTGCGCGCCGCCGGGGGGAAGATCAACGCGGCCCTCGGGAACGTGGACGCATCGTCGCCGCGTGACGCGTACCTGAATCTGGCGCGCGCGACCAGCTGGTTCACGGTCGTGCAGGACGAGCCGGAAGCGTCCAGTGCGGGGCTGCAGCTGTCAGCGTTCGTGACGGCCCTTTCGCAGCTCACGTCGAAGGACGCGGCGTTCACGGGCAGCGTCGCGCAGCTGCGCGGCGGCGCGCAGCGGTTCGTACAGGCGGCAGCGGGCGCGGACGTACCCGCGAACGCGAGCGCGTCCGGGAGCGCGGGCACCGGCAGTGCGGGCGGTGCAGGCACGGTCGTGACGGTCACACCCACCACGCCCACGACCCCCACCCCGGGCACGACCGGCAGCACGACCACGGGCGGCTCCACGACGGCCCCGAGCACCGGCACGGCGCCCGCTCCGGGCACCGCTGCCACGCCGGTGGCCGCCACGGGCGTGGACGCCGTGTACGCCGCGCTCGGTCGCGCGCTCGCTGCGAGCGGCCACGGCGACAACGCCACCGCGAAGGACGCGCTCGCCCAGGCGAGCACCGCGCTTGGCCGCGTGCCCGCCAACATCAGCGGCGCGGCCGGGTACGCGGGGCTGCTCGCGGACGTGCAGGGCGCGCAGGGCCGCGTGGGCCTGCGCCCGGAGGACGTGCGCGCCCTCGTGTCGAGCCTGGCGAACGTGGAGGCCGAAGCGAGCGGCGGCGCGGTCAGCGTCATGGACCGCGCCGCGCAGGGCGTCACGAATGTGTGGTCGGGGCCGCTGCGCGCCCTGTTCTTCCTGGTGCTGGCGGCGCTCGCGTTCTACCCGCTGTACCTGCTGAACCTCGCGTTCGGCGGCCGCAATGCGTACTGGCGCGCGATCGGCGTGGGCCTGCTGCTGCTGCTGCTGCCCGCCATCCTGGAAGGCGTCGCGAACCTGGGCGTGCTGCTCGGCGACCTCACGGGCGTGGGCGTGCTGCGTTCGCTCGGGAACCTCAGCGTGATGCAGTCCCCGCTGTGGGGGCCGCTGTGGGCGGTGTCCGTGGCGGTCGCCATCGGGCTGGCCATCTACGGCTTCCGGGGCCTGTGCGTGCAGTTCGGGTTGCTGGGCGCCAAGCGTGAACGCGACGAGCCGCGTCTCAGCGAGACGCAGGCGGCGGTCGAGTGGGACGAGGAACTGTGATGCGGCGCGCGCACAGTATCGTGAGGGCGGCGCGACCGCCGCGCGGAAGGGAGTGACGTGCACCACCGAACCGCCATGCGTCTGCTCGGGGACCTGATCTCCCCGAAAGCTCTGGAACGCATCCTGCAGGACGCCGCGCGCGCGCGCGGCCAGCAGCTCGAAACGCTCGACGAAGCGGGCCTGTCGGACATCCTGAAACGCGAGGTGTTCAAACGCCTGCAGCTCAGCGTGCCCGCCCCGCTCGCCAAGCGGCGCGTGCAGGAGGTCCTGACCGCTATCGGTCAGGAGGCCATGCGCGTCACGCAGGAACGCCCCGCCGACGTGAAGATGCAGGTGCTCGGCCTGGAGGACACCGCGAAGCGGTTCGCGCTGTACTTCGACTGGCCGGAACTGCAGCGTCTGCGTTCGCTGCTCAACGTCGCGCGTGACGCTGTGCGCGACAACCAGGACGTCACCGCGCTGCTCGCCGAAGGCAACACGCTCGCCGAGGCGCTCGAACGCCGCCTGCAGGAAGGCCTGGTCGCGCAGGCCAGTGACCTCGCGGAGATCCGCGCGGCCCTGCCGAAACTGTCCGCGGTGGGCGGCCCGAAACTGCGTCGCCTGGAGACGCTCACGCAGCAGATCGACGACGCACAGAAGCAGGAGACGCTGCTGCCCGCCGAGGTGGAGCGCGCCCGTAAGCTGGTGCTGGACCTGCGCAAGCTGGTGGAATCGTCGGTCGTGAGCGCCGTCAGCCCGCAGCAGCGCGCCACCGAGGAAATCGACCTGTCGATGCTGCCCGCCGAGGCGGTGCAGCGCCTGCAGGAACTGGAGCGTCAGGATGAGCGCCGCGCGCTCGCGGACCTCGTGCGCGAGTACGAGCCGCTGCTGCGCGTCCGCGCGGACCTGGACCGCACGGTGCAGGACCTGCGCGCCCGTCAGGATGCGGGGGGGCTGCTCGGCGAGGACCTGTCGACGCTGCGCGTGCAGCTCGGCACGGCGCTGCGCGAAACGCTCAACGACGAGCTGTCGCGCCTCAAGCGCCTCGAGGGGCGCCTGGAGGACGTGCGCGGGCCGGTGCCGCGCGGCTCCATCGAGGAAGCGCGCCTCAGCATCAGCATTGCGCGCGGCACGCTGGAAGGCGGCGCGCTCGCGTCCGACGAGGTCGCGCGTCTCGAAGGGGTCGTGCAGGCTCTCGAGCACGGCCAGAACGTCGGCGACACCGAACGCCTGATTGCCGTGCAGCGCGAGACATACGAGCTGGAACGCGCCGCGCGTGACGTGCCCGGCGCGTCCGAGCTGATCGCGCCGGGCATCGCGCAGGCCCGCGTGGCGCTGGAACGCGGGCAGATCCCGTCGCTCGACGACCTGTGGGCGACGCTGGAGCGCCGCATGGGCGAGGCGGCGCAGCAGCGCGAGAACTTCGACGAGCGCGCGGACCGCGTCATCGGCGAGTACGACCAGTACCGCAGCCTCGCCGGGGAGACCATTCAGCGGCTGGGCCGCGCCGCGAACGTGCTGCGCGCGCAGCGTCGCCTGGGCACGCTGTCGCGCGAGGCGCGCGAGCAGTACGCGCAGACCATCACGGACGCCGAGGCGCTGCTCGATGAGGCACGCGCGGAGTTCGAGGCGGCGCGTCAGGTGACGGCGACGTTCGGGAGTGACGCCCTGTCGGACCTGCTGGGCGTGTTCGACGCGGGCGGCGACGACCTGTTCGGCGGGTTCGGCGGCGACGACAGCGCGCCGACGCCGACGACGTTCACGCCGACGCCCCCGGTGGCGCCGTCCAGCCCGTTCGAGGGGTTGCAGGTGTGGGGCGCGCAGGTGTACCTCGTGAGCGGCCATGACGTGACGTTCGGCGGGCCGGAACCGCTCGCGGTGCGCGTCGCGGACGCGTACGTAGGCGCGAGCGGCGCGCTCGGCGGTGGCCTGATGGCGTTCGAGGGCCCGCAGGGCGCGTGGCTGGCGCTCGGGCAGGACGGCGGCACGCTGGTGCTGCGCGTGCCCGCGCCCCTGGACCTGGATGCGTGGCGCGCTCGCCTGAGCGCGTGGCAGACCGCGCAGGCCTGAATGGAGCCCGGGGACACCCGCACCATGGAGGGGGACGCCGAGCAGCGAGCGCTCGGCGCCCGCCTCGCGTCCCGGTTGCCGCCCGGAGGGGTGCTGTTCCTGGAAGGCGACCTGGGCGCCGGCAAAACGACGCTCACGCAGGGGCTGGTGGCGGCGCTGGGGTTCACGGGCGCCGTGAACAGCCCCACGTACGCGCTGATGCATGAGTACCCGACGCCGCAGGGCCGGGTGCTGCACGTGGACGCGTACCGGGTGCGGCACCCTCAGGAGCTGTTCGAGATGGACCTGGAACGGCTGGTCGAGGAGAGCCGCCTGACGGTCATCGAGTGGGGGCAGTCCCTGTACGACGAGTTCCCGGACGCGGCGCTGCTGCGCCTCGCGCATACGGGCGGCGAGGCGCGTACGGTCACGCGCGTCCGCTGAGCGGGCAGGGCAGCAAGAAGGCCGGAGGCGTGCCTCCAGCCTTCTTGTGGGTTGCGTGTCAGGCGGGCGTGGGGGTGCGCAGGCGCGCGCGGATGCCGCCGGCGTAGTCCGCGAGTTCGGTGAGCATGTCGGGCACGCGGGCGCGCAGGTAGTACTGCCCGCCGCTCATGGGGGTGAGCGCGAGGAACGGCGGGCGGGACAGCGTTTCGAGGATGCTGTGCAGCTCGGCGGTGTTCACGCCGCTGCCGAGGCGCTCAGCGAGGCGGGGGACGCTGACGACGCTGTGCGCGCTCTGCTGCGCGAGGGTCATGAGCACGAACGAGAAGGTGCCGCGCTGCGCGAGGTGCGCGCTCACGAGTTCCGCGATGCTGTCCGCACCGGTCAGGTCGAAGCTGCCGGTGTTCCAGTAGCCGCGCAGTTCAATGGGCGACAGGGGCGCGAGGCGCGCGTGCTCGACGACGGCGCTGAGCGCTTCGCGGGTGAGGCGCGGGAGGCCCTGCGGGCGCTCGCCCTCGTTGACGAGCACGGCAAGGTAGTCAGCGCCGTCCTGCCACGTGGGCGTGTGGGTGGCGGCCTCGCTCAGGGCGATGAGGACGGTGTACGCGTGCGCGCCGAGGTCCGCGCGGAGACGGGCGAGGCCGGGGGCGGGCTGGTCGAAGCGGTAGCCGCAGGTGCGCGCGAGTTCCTGCAGGGCGTCGGTGTCGCTGAGGTCCACGGCGTCGATGAGCGCGGCGGGGGACGGGGCGATGGCGGCGGGGCGCGGCAGCACCGCGACGGGCGCGGCGGCAACGCTCAAGGCCGGGGCGCTCGGCGTGGGCTTCGCAGGGGCCGGTTCGCTGACGGTGACCGTGGTGACGCGCGCGGCTGGGCGTTCTGGCGTGGTCGGCCGGGTGGGGTTAGCCGCGGCGGGTTCGGGCGCGCGGGCGGGGGCGCGGTCGGCGCGGACCTCGGGGCGTTCCGTGGCGCGTTCGGTGACGGTGACGCGCATGGCGGGGTCGCGGCCATCCTGGCGTTGCAGGCGCACCTCGCGGACGTGCGGGGTGGCGTTCACGACGACGCGTTGCGGCTCGGGGCGCGGCGGGGTGGCCGGGCGGGCCGTGGCGGGCGGCGTGGTGATGGGCCGGGCGGGTTTCACGACGCATTCGACCTGGTAGCGGCCGTCCTGGAGGAGCGTGATGTTCAGGACGTCGTTGACGCCGAGGTTGTGCGCGCTGTACAGGTCTCGCAGGCCCGTGACGCGCGCGCGGGCGCGGTCGACCGTGACGGCGTGTTCGTGCGCGCGGTCGTCAATGAATGTGGCCGGGCCGCTCGTGGGGAACACGGGGTCGAGGTACTTGAGGAGCCGCAGGCTGCCTTCGTTGAGGCAGGGGCGAGTGATGATGTAGCGCACGGAACCCTTCACGCAAGTCCTCCAGGAAAGAGGTGCTGAGACGGCACGATGAGGGGGGAATGCGCGTCTCGGTGCACCTTTTTGATCTCGCTCAAATTGCACTTACAGTAGCAGAAAGTCCGCGCAGTCAAGGGGTTTTTGCGGCATTTTCTTGAGCAAACCCCCACGTTTTTCGTTCTGACCGGAACTGTAGCAATAGACTTCATCTACATTGAATTTTCGGCCATCCATCACCGGCCAGCCGGGCGTTTTACCGGCTGTTCCACAGTGTGCGGTACGGTCATGAGCGCCTCATTCGACGCGCGCCGCGTATATTGGGCGAGGAACGACTGCCATCACCCCCTGAAGGGAGCCCCTCGGTGAACTGGAGCGCGGGCGCCCTTGGCGCCAAGGACCTGATCGACATCCTGCTCGTGGCCACCCTGATTTATCAGGGCTACCAGCTCATCAGCGGTACGCGCGCGGTCAACGTGCTGCGCGGCGTCGTGATCTTCCTCGGGTTCTGGCTCCTGTCGAACCTGCTGGACCTCACGACCCTCAACTACCTGCTGGGCCGCGCCGCCACCGTGGGCCTGTTCGCGCTGATCGTCGTGTTCCAGCCGGAACTGCGCGCCGCCCTCGAACGCCTCGGTCGCCCCCGCAGCCGCGAACGCGAAGGGGGCGCCGCCCTGCAGGACATCGCCCGCGCCATGGAACGCATGGCCGAACGCAAAACGGGCGCGCTTATCGCCATCGAGCGGCGCACGCCACTCGGCGAGTACGCCCAGACCGGCGTGCCCCTCGACGCGCGCGTCAGCACCCCGTTCATCGAGGCGCTGTTCGCCCGCAACGCCCCGCTGCACGACGGCGGCGTCATCGTCCAGGGCGGACGCGTCCTCGCCGCCGCGTGCCTGTTCCCCCTGCAGGGCAGCGACGGCACGTACCGCCGCTACGGCACCCGCCACCGCGCCGCCATCGGCCTGTCGGAACTCACGGACGCCGTCGTACTGGTCGTCAGCGAGGAGCGCGGCAGCATGCGTCTCGCCCTGCAGGGCCGCCTCAGCCCGGACCTGAACGCCACCGAGCTGCGTGAGCGCCTGCGCGAACTGGTGTTCGAGGAGAACGCATGACGCCCCTGACCCTGCTGCGCCGCCTCCTGACGCGCACCACCCACAACGGCGGCGCGAAATTCCTCGCGCTGCTCGCGGCGACCGCCGTGTGGTTCGTGGCGACCGCCGACCGGCGCGCCATCACCGAACGCAGCCTGAACGTCCCCCTGGTCGTCCGCGACGAGACGACCGGCGCGGGTCGACGCGGCGTGAGCGGCCTCGCCACGCAGACGATCCGCGTCACGGTCAGTGGACCCCGCACGCGCCTCACGAGCCTGCCGGACGACGCCGTGCGCGCCAGCATCGACGTGACCGGCGCGGCCGAAGGGACCTTCACGCGCACCGTCCGCGTTACCGCACCCGACGACGTGCGCATCAACCGCTACGCGCCCGAAAGCGTCAGCGGGTTCGTGGACGCCGAAATCACCCGGACCATGCCGGTCAGCCTCGCCGTGAGCGGCGGCACCGGCAACGCCCTGCCGCGCTACACCCTGACGCCGTCGAGCGTGCAGGTGCGCGGCCCGCAGCGCAACGTGGAGGAAGTCAGGCGCGTCATCACGCTGCCCATCACCGTCGCGCCCGGCGCGGACACCGAGGCGCGCCTGCTCGCCCTCGACGCGAACGACCGCCCGGTCACGGACCTGCGCCTCATTCCGGCGAGCGTCACGGTGAGCCGCGTGGACACCGGCACCCTCCCGGTCCGCACCGCCCGCGTCACCCTGCCCGACCCGCCCGCGACGCTCACGGTGGCGAGCGCGACCGTCACGCCCACGAGCGTGCGCCTTGTCGGCCCGCCCGGCGTGCTCGCTGACCTCACGGAAGTCCCGGCGCGCCTCACGTACGCGCCCGGACGCAACCGCGTGCGCGCGAACCTCACGCTGCCCGACGGCGTGCGCGCCCTCGACACCGTGACCGTCACGCTCGACGTCCGCCGGAAGTAACGAGGCGGACGCCGGAACGGCGCCGGAAGCGCGCGGTAAACTGAGGCATTGTGCCGAGCACCCCTTCCCCGAACGTGTACCCGATCCGCCTGTACGGCGACCCGATCCTGCGCAAGAAGGCGCGCGCCATCGAGGACCTGCAGGCGCCGCTGACCATTCCCGGCTTCGCGCCCGCCGCGCTCGCGCAGGTCGCGCGGACGATGCTGGAAACCATGTACGACGCGCACGGTGTTGGCCTCGCCGCGCCGCAGGTCGGCCTGGGCGTGCGGATGTTCGTCGCCGCCGAGTACGCCGACGACGAGGACGAAGGCCAGGAGACGCCGCTGCGTTCCCGCGTGCTGCGCGAATTCGTGGCCATCAACCCCGTGCTGGAAGTCCTGAACAAGAAAAAGGACAGCCACTACCAGGAAGGCTGCCTGAGCATCCCCGGCATCTACGAAGAGGGCGTGAAACGCGACCGGGCGGTGCGCATGACGTACCTGAACCTCGACGGGCAACGCAAGGTCGTGGAGGCCGAGGACTACCTCGCGCGCGTGTTCCAGCACGAGGTGGACCACCTCGACGGGCGCTTCTTCCTGGACCGCCTGCCCGCCGAGGTGACGGACGACCACCGCAAGGACCTCGCGGCCATGCAGCGCAAAGCCAAGGCGTTCCTGAAGCTGCTCGACGAGCGCCGCAGCCTGGAGGGCGCATGACCGACGCGCCGCGGCGCGTGGCGTTCTTCGGGTCCCCGGCGTTCGCCCTACCCGTGCTGGAAGCGATCCGCGCACAGTTCGAGGTGGTGCTGGTCGTCGCGCAGCCGGACAAGCCGGTCGGGCGCGGCCTGAAGCTCACGCCGCCGCCCGTGGCCGCGCGCGCCACCGAGCTGGGCCTGCCGCTCGCGCAGCCGAAGAAGCTGCGCGGCAACGCCGACTTCGAGGCGACCTTGCGGGACAGCGGTGCGGACGTGGCCGTCACGTGCGCGTACGGGAAGATCCTGCCCGGCAGCCTGCTCACGGTGCCCCGCTACGGGTTCCTGAACACGCACACCAGCCTGCTGCCGAAGTACCGGGGGGCGGCGCCCATCCAGTGGGCGCTGATCGAAGGGGAACGCGTGACCGGCACGACCATCATGGTCACGGACGAGGGCATGGACACCGGCCCGGTCCTGCTGCAGGAGCCGCTCGACATCGACCTGCACTGGACGAGCGTGGACCTCAGCGCGCACCTGAGCGCGCAGGCGGCGCGCCTGATTGTGGACGCCCTCGCGCGCGTGGGCACCCTCTCCCCTACCGTGCAGGACCACACGCTCGCCACGCACGCGCGCATGCTCGAGAAGGACGACGGGCGGGTGCGTTGGACGGACACGGCCTCGCAGGTGTACGACCGGTACCGCGGCGTGTACGCGTGGCCGGGCACGTTCACGACGTGGCGTGGGCGCCTGCTGAAACTGAACCAGCTGCACCCCACGGGTGGGCACGGCGCGCCCGGCACAGTCCTGAGCGTCAGTGAGGCGGGCCTGACGGTCGCGTGCGGCGAAGGTGCGGTGCTGGTGGCGACCGTGCAGCCCGAGGGGAAACGCGCGATGCCCGCCGCCGACTGGTGGCGCGGCGCGGGCGGGCAGCTCGGCGATCCGTTCCGCGCGGACGCCTGAGCCCCAGAGGGGAGCGCGTCCCGCTCACCCGCTCCCCCAAGGGAACATCCGCAGCGTCCGTGCCGTACCGTGAGGCATCATGCAGCCCACGTTCCCGGTTACGCTGACGTTCAAGTTCTCGCTGTTCACCGAAGTCCGCGTGGAGGGCGCGCAGGCGCAACTGCTCGCCGTCGTGAAGGAGAAGAAGTTCAGCCTGCGCGACGAGGTGCGCGTCTTCGCGGACGAGGCCCGCACGCAGCTCGCGTACACCATCCGGGCGGACGGCGTCCTGGACTGGCGCGCCACGCGCCGCGTCCGGGACGCGCACGGCCGCGAGCTGGGGGCGTTGCGCGCGCAGGGCCTCCGCACGGCGCTGGGCGCGCGCTACGACATTCTCGGTCCGGACGGGCAGGTGGCGTTCACGCTGGCCGACGACCACCCTTGGCTGGGCGTGCTGGAGGGCGTGATCGGCGCCGTGCCGATCATCGGGGACTTCGTGGCGGTCGGCTTCGACTACCTGGTGAACCCGACGTACACCGTGCGGGACGCCGCGGGCACGCCCGCGTACCGCGTGCGCAAACGCCGCAGCCTGTTCGCGCGCCGCTTCGTGATTGAGGCGCTCACGCCCCCCGCGTCCGAAGCGGAACTGGTGGTGCTGGCGCTCGTGCAGCTGGTGCTGCGCGAACGTGAACGTGGGTAACGCCGCTGTTCCGGGACACCCTCAGTCTGCCGCGCGGCGCAGCGAAAAGCGAGCGGATCCGCCACGGTCCGCGCCCGCGCGGGCCGCTACGCTGCGCACACATGACCGGCCTTCCCCCCAGAACGAACAGCCATGAGACGACCCGGGAACTGCTGCGGGTGCTGGCGCGGGCCCTTCCGCGCATGTTCCGCGCAGCTCCGGCCCTGGTGGTGGCGCTCGCGCTCACGCAGGTGGTGTCGGGGCTGGTGCCCGCCGCGAGCGTCCTGATCACGAAATGGACCATTGACGGCCTGACGCGCCTCGTCGCGGGCGAGTCGCTGAATGTGTGGCTGCTCGCGGGCGCGTGGGCGGGCGCCGCGTTCCTCGGGCAGCTCACGGGCGTGCTCGTGACGATCCTGCAGGGGTACGTCGCGGACCGGTACTCCGTGGAGACCATCACGGCGCTGATGGGGAAAATGGCGGACCTGCCGGGCCTGGACGTCGTGGAGGACGCCCGCTTCCACGACGACATCGAGCTGCTGCACACGGGCGCGCGGTTCCGGCCACTGAACCTGCTCGCCACCGTGATCGGCCTCACGCGTGAGGTAGTCGCCGCCCTGGGCCTCGCAGCGTCGCTGCTGGTGGTGGGGTGGTGGGTGCCGCTGGTGGTGCTGCTCGGCATGATTCCGCTCACGCGCGCGCAGGTGCGGCTGCGGGAGGCCGGGTGGAGCCTGACCATCCAGCGCACGCAGGAGGCGCGCGAACTGATGTACGACCAGCGCGTGGCGCTGCGGCACGAGTACGCCAAGGAGGTGCGCCTGTACGACCTGATCCCGTGGCTGTCTGGACGGTACCGGCGCCGCGCGGAGGCGTACGCGCGTGAAATGCGCGACATGCGCAACAAGCAGGCGTACGGCGTGCTGCCCGCGAACGCGCTCGCGCTGGCGGTGAGCGCGGGGCTGTTCGCGTACGCGGTGACGCGCGCGAGCAGCGGCGCCATGACGGTGGGTGCGGTGGTGCTGCTGGTGCAGGCGCTCGCGCAGGTCCGCGATCACCTGCTGGGCGTCACGGAGTACGTGGGCATGAGCACCGAGCATGCGCGCTGGTTCAGCAAGTACTTCGCGTTTCTCGACGCGCAACCGCACGTGCACGCGCCGGCGGTGCCGCAGCCGGTCCCGGCCCGCCCGGACCTGGTGCTGGACGGCGTGACGTTCGCGTACGCGGGCGGCGCGCCGGTGCTGGAGGACGTGACGCTGACCATCCCGTACGGGCAGACGGTCGCGGTGGTCGGCGAGAACGGCGCGGGCAAAAGCACCCTCGTGAAGCTGCTGCTGCGGTACTACGACCCGACGCTCGGGCACGTGCGCCTGAACGGCACGGACCTGCGCGAGGTGGACCCGCGCGCGTGGCGGTCACGGGTGGCGGCGGTGTTTCAGGATTTCGCGCGGTTCGAGTACGCCGTGCGCGACAACATCCTGCTGGGCGCGCCGGAAGACGAGGGGAGGCTGCGCGCGGCACTGGACGGCAGCGGGTTCGGGGACAACCTGAACCGCGTGGGCGGCCTGGACGTGCGGCTCGGGCAGGCGTTCGGCGGGGCGGACCTGTCGGGCGGGCAGTGGCAGAAGCTCGCGACGGCGCGCGCGCTGTACCGCGACGCGGACATCCTCGTGCTGGATGAGCCGACGGCGGCGCTGGACCCGCGCGCGGAGCATGAGGTGTTCGAGCAGTTCATGCAGCTGACGCGCGGGCGGACGGCGCTGCTGATCACGCACCGCCTCGCGAGCGTGCTGATGGCGGACCGCATCGTGGTGCTCAAAGCGGGGCGCGTCATTGAGGACGGCACGCACGCGTCGCTGCTGGCGCGAGGCGGGGAGTACGCGACGTTCTGGCGGTTGCAGGCCGAGAAGTACCAGGCCGACCCGGCCGTCAGGCCCTGAACAGGCCATAAAAAAAGCCGCCGGAATCGGCGGTGATGGGAAAAGAATAGCGCGGTATGCAGGATCAGTCAAGCGTATGCGGGCCACAGGTGAGCCGCGCTGCCCCCTTCCTCAACACTGCAGAACGGGACCCGGATTGACCGGGTCCCGTTCTGCAGCAATAAAAAACCCGCCTTCTTCGGCGGTGATAAGGAAAGGATACCGCTATATGCACCGTCCGTCAAGGGTATGCGGCGGGCGGGCCTGCGCCGCGCTAAGGGGGGTTCACGCGGACCTCAGCCGACCCTGCGGGGCGGCGTCCATGATGACCGCATGACTGACCGAGATGACCAGTTCGCCACGCCGAACGCCCCGCAGAAGCACCGCAGCACCGACGCCGAGAGCGCCACGCAAACCCACGAATCCGACCCGTCGGACCGCGGCGCCGTTCAGGACGGCCCCGGCAACCCGCAGGCGGACGCCACCGGCGACCTCAGCGGCAACGGGAACCTCACCCGCTCCGAAACCGGGCACAGCGGTAACGAATACCCGCACGAAACCGACCGCGGCGACGTCTGACGCGCGGGCCGTACCGGCGGTTGGCGGGTACGGCCCGGACCTTCAGGCGTCCGAGAAGGTCGCCGGGGGGGGCGGCGCGTCTGGTGCGCCGCCCCGGTTCCGGCGGCCCAGCCACCCGCCCAGCACGCCGCCCGCCAGGTCAAACCACCAGTCCTGAATGCCCGCCTCGCGGCCCGGCACGAACGCCTGATGCACCTCGTCGAGCGCGCCCCACCACGCCGTCAGTGCGCACGCGAGCGCCCAGCGGCCCGACGCGCGCGCCAGCAGGAACGCCAGCACGCTGTACTCCGTGAGGTGCGCGACCTTGTCCCACGGGTGCGGGACGCTCACGCCGAGCGGCTGGCTCTGCTGACTGAAGTACGCGATGCCCGCTGCCCACACGACCGCCAGGGCGCCCCAGGCGTTCATGCGGGGTGCTCCACCAGTTCGATGAGCGTCCCCGCGCCCCACTTCGGGTGCAGGAACGCCACGCGGGTGCCGGCACGGCCCGGGCGGGGCTCGTCATTCAGGAACGGCGCGCCCTGCGCGCGCAGCCGGGCCATTTCGGCGTCCAGGTCCAGGACGCGCAGCGCGATGTGGTGCAGGCCCGGGCCGCGCCGCGCGAGGTGCGCGGCGATGGGGCTGTCGTCGCGCGTGGGCGCGAGCAGTTCGATCAAGGTGCCGCCCGCCATGAACGCGCGCACGCGGACGCCCTGGGTGTCCACGTCCTCATCCGGACCTTCGGGCGTGAGCCCGATCGCGCGGTACGGGGCGCTGCCGGTGTCGAGGTCGGGCGTGGCGATGGCCACGTGATCCAGCGGGAAGTTCAGGGGCTCGGGCGTGGCGTTCGTGTGGGCGTGCGCCGTCATGCCCATCAGTATGCACAGTGAGGAGGCGGTCAAGAACGCGGACTGGCGCTGCTGGCGGCGTTTCCGGTAGCGTGCCGTATGACGCAGGCAGTGCAGAACATGGCCAGGGGGGCGCTCGCCGGCGCGGTGGGGACGCTGTGCATGGGGCAGTTCGCGGTGCGGGTGGTGCCGATCCTGACGCGCGACGAACCGCCCGCGACGCCCGGCGCGCCCGACCGGGACGTGATCAGCCCGTTCGGGCAGCAGCACCGCCCGGGCGAAAGCAGCACCGCCGCCATCGGGCGGCGGGCGTACACGGCCGTTACGGGCCGCGCGCCGGACGCTCGGACCGCGGCGGCCCTCAGTGAGGCGGTGCACTGGGGCATGGGCGTCGGCAGCGGCGCGCTGTTCGGCCTGCTGACGGGCGCCCGCACCGCGCCCGCCCTGGGAGTCGCGTTCGGCGCGGCCCTGTGGACGCTGGTGGACGAAACGCTGGTGCCGCTCCTGGGGTTGCAGGATGGCCCGCGCGGCACGTCCGTGCGGACGCACGCGGCGCGGCTGGGCATGCACCTGGCGTACGGGACGGGGCTGGGCGTGGCGGCCTGGGTGTGGCGGCGGAGGCGCGCGTGACGGGTGAACGGCAGGGCATTGCGTTCACGCTGGACGGCGCGAACGAGGTGACGTTCGTGCGCGTCCTGAACGACGTGCTGCACGACGCGGCGTTCCGGCGTCCGCTGCAGGTGCAGGCGCAAGAGCCCCGTGCGGGCGAGCCGGGCCGCCTGACCATCGCGTTTCATGAGGGGGACCGCACGCGGGCAGTGGCAGCGATGCAGCGCCTGAAAACAATCCTGTTGCGCCACGGTCTGCAGATCGACAACATCGTGATTCCCGGGGCCTGAGCGGGCGTGTCGGCGCCCCGTGCAAGACTGAAGGCATGGACCTGCTCGATCGCCTGCTCGGGCATGACACCTGGACGACCGCGCGGCTGCTCGCTCAGAGCCACACGCTCACAGATGCACAACTTGATCAACCGTTCGAGATCGGGTGGGGAACCGTCCGACGCACGTTCGCGCACGTGATTGACAACATGGAGACGTGGGTGGACCTGATGCGCGGTGGGCCGCTGCGTGTCCTGCCGGAGCCGGCCGCGCAGTGGGAAACCCTGGAGGCGCTGGAGGCGCGTCTGCGGGTGGTCGCGCCGGAACTGGCCGCGCTCGCGCGTGCCGTGCAGGCCGATGGCCGCTGGGACGAGCAATGGACGGATTTTCTGGATGACCCGCCGGTGCGCAAGACGTTTGGTGGTGGCATCGCGCACGTGCTGACGCACTCCATGCATCACCGGGCACAACTGATTCATATGTTGCGTCGTCTGGGCGTGCGGGATGTGGTTGAAGGCGATGCGTTGAGCTGGGAGGCGGCGGCCCCGCAGGGCACACATGAGGGATCTCATCCCTGAGTGGGCAGGTGGGGGCGCCAGCGAGTAAGGTGCAGAAGACACCGGAGTCGATTATGTTCGTTCAGAGAAAAGGGAAGCTGCCCGCCACCCAGACCCCCGAGTCCGCCCTGACGGCCGCCGCGCCACTCAACCCGCCCGCACCTCTCCTGAGCGAACACCTGACCCGGCCTCAGGTGCTGCAGCGCGCCGTAGCGGCGCCCGCACTGGCCGCGCTGAGCCTTCAGCGGACCCTGGAGGCGGACACGCACGCGCAACGCGCCACGCTGCAGCGCCGCGCCAGCGACCTTCAGGCTGGCCTCCCGGACGGGGCGCCGCCAGCCGCCGCGCCGCTGGCGGCGCCCACCCCCGGCTCGGCGGGCGCATGGGTACAGACGCTGCAGGCGAGCGTGCAGCGTCTGCAGGACCCGAATGACCCTGCGCGGTCCCGGCCGCTCGGGCCAGCGGAAGCGCAGGCGCACGCAGCGCTGCAGCGGTCGGTGGCACAGGGCCTCGCCGGGGCGTACCGCGCGGACCGCCAGCCGCCCGCCCAGCGGCACGCCGCGTTCGGGGAGCACCTCGCGACGCTGCAGCGCCACCCACTGAGCGCCGCGACGGCGCAGGTGGTGCTGGGCCTCGTGCCCACCGGCGAGCGCGCGGCGCTGCAACGCGCGACGGACGCCGCCCGCGCCGCGCAGGCGCGCGCAGACGAGCAGCAGGCGCGCGCCACGGCACTCCACGCGGTGCAGCGGCAGCTCGACGCTCTGGACGCGCAGGCGTCGCAACCGCTGCTGGCACGCATCCAGGCGCGGCGGGGAGGCGGGGAGGCACTGCCGGCGAGTGTGCAGCGGCACCTGGAAGCGGGGCTGAACGCGGACCTGAGCCGCGTGCGGGTGCACACCGACGGGGAAGCGGACACGCTGAGCAAGTCGGTGAACGCGGTGGCGTTCACGAGCGGGCAGGACATCTACTTCCAGAACGGGCGGTACGACCCGCACAGCGCCTCAGGCCTGGAGCTGCTGGCGCACGAAGCGACGCACACCGTGCAGCAGGTGCAGGGCCGCGTCGCGCCCGGTCTCGACCCGGACGCGGCGCTTGAACAGGAAGCCCAGACCATGGGCCGCACCCTCAGCGCCGCCACCCCCACGGCCGCCGCGCCGCTGCGCGTGAACGCGAAAGCCGCCGCCCCCGCCGCCGCGGCCGTGCAGCGCGCCGCGGAAGCCGCGCAGCACCACACCACCGGGAACGCCACGCCCAAACCCCGCGGGCCGCGCGCGCAGGTCCACGCGCAAGCTGCGCGCAGCGGCCCGAAACGCCCGACCCTGCCCAGCCGCGCCGCGCACGTCCAGGCGATCCGCCAGCACGTCCCGCGCCCCACGCCCCTCCCGCACGCCGAGGTGACGCCCCCCGCGCGCCCCGCCGCCCCCGCACACCCGGCCGCGAAGGCAGCCCGACCCGCTCCCGGCCGCCCCGCCGCGGCCCTGAAGGCCGCGCCGGTCCACGCCTTCAAGACGCCCGCCACGCGCACGCGCCAGGCGGCCTTTGCGCCCGTAAAACTCGACGCGGCGCAACTGCGCGCGCACGGCGCCGACCCCGCCCACGCCCGCAAGGTCCTCGCCAGACAACGCGTCAACGCGAACGCGCAGGTGAGCGCGTTCCTGAAACGCATGGGGAAACACGGCGGGCAGCTGCACGCGTTCGGCGCGAAACTCAGCACGCGCGTGCAGGCCAGCGCTCGTCAGGCGAAAACCCGCGTGAACGCCGCCGCCACCCGCCACCGCGCCGCCCTGAACGCCAGCATCACCGCCCTGAAGGGCCGCGCGCAGGCCCGCTCCGGCGCCGCCCTCGCGCAGATCCGCGCCCGGGCCGCCGCCACGCTCGCGCAGCTGCCCGCCGCGACGCGCCTCGCCAAGACGAACATTACGGCCGCGCACACCCGCGCCCTCGCGCAGGTCACCGCCGACGCGCAGGCTGAAAAAGCGCACGTGACCGCGCTGTACAACACCACCGCCGGCGGGTACCGCCAGGCGGGGACGCAGGTGGGCGGCGAGGCAAGCGCCCGCGCGAACGCCAAAGCGCAGGAGTTCCTGAGCCACGTGACCGGCAAGGACGACAGCTTCCTGGACGGCCCCGTCACGGACGACCGCTGGAAGGCCCGTGCGGACGCCGCCCGCCAGGTCGGCGCGGCGTACCAGTCGGGCTTCGCGGAGGAAGGCGGCAAGCAGGCCACGCACCTGCTCGGCCCGGACGGCGGCCTCGGCAAGGACCTCGCCAGCATCGACGAGGCCGCGCGCGGCAGCCGCGAGCAGCTGCGCGTCAAGCGGGAAGCGGCGTTCCGGAAGCTCGACGCGGACGAGGCCCGCACGCGCCAGCAGACGCAGGCCGCGCAGGCGCAACTCAGCGCCGCCCTGCAGGCGCAGCTGCGCGCCACGCTCGCGCAACTCGAAGGGGCGCGCGGCAGCGGCCTGGCCGCCATTGCCCGCACCGCCGCGCAGCAGGCGGGCGCCCTCGACCAGCAGGCAAACGGCGCCGTGCAGGCGCTGCACCGCAACGTCACCCTGATCGCCGGACAGCTCGACCGGACGCTCGCGACGTTCGCCGGGCAGGTGCGCGGCGCGCAGGCACCCGACCCGAAAGCCCTGAAGCGCGCCCTCGGGCAGGCCGAGGCGCAGATCAGCCGCATGGTCACAGGCGCCCGCACGAAACTGAGCGGCGGCCTCACCGGCCTGACGGTGCGGCTCGCCGCGGGCGCTCGCAGCGCCGAAAGCGGCCTCGCGGGCATCGCCAGCGGCGCGCGTGCGGGCGCCACCGCCACCGCCGGGGGCTTCGACCGCAGCGCCAGCGCCCTCACCGCGCAGGCCCTGCGGACCTTCCAGAGCCTCGCGCAGGCGCACACGAAGAGCACCGCGCAGGACGCGAAGCACGCCACGCAGGACTTCCAGGGCGTCCAGAAGGACCTCCAGACCCTCTACAAGAATGCCCGCAGCGGCATGAGCGAAGGCCTGCAGAAGAGCGTCACGGGCCTCCTCGACGCGCTGCGCGCCAACCTCAGCGAACTCGACAAGGCCATCGCGGAAAACGCCGAGAAGGCCGCCGCGCAGGTGCAGCCCCGCTGGAAGGGCTGGCTGAAAATCGCCCTGATGATCGCTGTCGTGATCGTCGTGGCGGTGGTCGCCGGGCCGCTCGTGATCGGCGCGGTCGGCGCAATGGCCGGCGCGCTCGGCGCGAGCGCCGCTGCTGCCGGCGTGATCGGGGCGGTCGTGGGCGGCGCCGTCGTCGGTGCGGCGGCGGGCGCCGTCACGCAAATCGGCAACAACGCCATTGACAACATCGGCGTGGACGCCAAATTCCAGAAGAGCCTGTTCGACGGCGTCGGCAAGGCCGCCCTGATCGGCGCCATCGGCGGCGCGATCGGCGGCGCCGGTGGCGCGATCAGTCAGGGGCTCGGCAAGGCCGGCATGCTCGGCAGCGGCATGACCCAGAAAGCGGCGGGGTTCGCGGTGAACACCGCTTTCGACCTGGGCGGGAACGTCGCCGGGGACCTCGCCACCGGCGCGGGGCTCGGCGACGCGCTCAAGAACCTCACCAGCCCCGAATCGATCATGATGTACGCCATTGCTACCGGCACGGGCGCGGCCACGCACCGCCTCCCCGGCGGCATCGGGAAGATCCAGACGGGCGCGCACAACGTCGGCGAGCGGTTCGGCACGCACGTCGGAGAACGCGTCGCCAACCTCAGCGGGTACAAAGGCGCGCCGGTGCCCATACACGTCAACCCGCACGCGGCTCCGAATACGCTGGAGATCACCGGGTACGGGCAGAGCCGGACCCGTATGACCGTTTCCCCAGACGCGCATCCTCACGATATCGCTGTCCACGACGCGCACGCCCGTCAGGTGCGTGCGGACACCAGCGTCCCCGGGCGGCTCAAAGAACAGCTGAACAACCTGATGGGGCACAGCACCGACGCGCCCATCGGCAGCCGTCCGTGGGAGCTGAACGTCGAAGCCAGCAAACATGCCGAGATGGCCAAATGGCGAGAAGCTGAAGCCGCGAAGCTCCCCACCACTGATCCGCAGCGTCAGCGGTACCTGCAGGAGGCGCACGAGTTGCGTCTGCGCGAAGCCGAATTCCGGCAGCAGGCGAACGATCCCGCCGTCAAGGATCAGGCACCGCTGGGGCACATTGACCGCAGCGACTACCCGAACCTCACCCCCGAGGAATACAAGGCGTTCCGGCAGCGCATCGACAACGCCACCACCGAGGCCGAGCAGTGGCAGGCACGCTACGACCGGTATCAGACGGACCGCTCCCGCGGCGGAAACCCAGTGCAGACCTTCGAGGAATGGCTGCCGGGCGCCCAACGCGCACACCAGAACGGCGCGCGCGGAAGCGCCGTGGAAAATGCCGTACTCGACGAGGTGGGCGCGGTGAACAACAACTTCAACGCCCTGCCGGACGGCACCCCGCGGACGGTCGTGACGCATCCAGTGGAAATCGACGGGAACACCATCACCGTTCGCCCCGATGGCGTGACCGACCGGGTATGGATTGACGTGAAATCGCTGGAAGGCCAGAACGTCGTTCACGACTTCACGCAGCAATTGCGCGGCGAGCTGCATGGCGCGCTGCAGGAAAACAAGCAGTTGGCGGTGATTCTCTCCAGCAGTAACCCGGACGTGCGCCCGAGCAGGAACCTGGGGCGCGCGGAAAACGTCACCGTGTATCGCCGGGACGCCACCACAGGCGAATGGTTCCAGTGGTCGGCCCGCCGTGGCGCGGAACGTTGGGTTCCGGTCACGCTCGATGATGTGAAGAGCGGCTGTGGGACACTCCCCTCAGGAGATTAAATGCCTTTGACGTGCCAGTTAACCTTCTTTACGCCCCTGAATCTCTTGGATTCGCAAGTGCTCAACCGCCTGCTCGATATCCTGGAACAGCACCCACAACTCACGCCGACATCCTGGGACTACGACGACAACCCGGCGCGCAAACTGAAGTACCAGCGCGCTGATTTCCTGGATAAGGTCTACGCGCACCCTGATCAACGCGTGCTCCTCCCGGAACTCAGGCGAGACAAACCCATAGGGTACGAAGCGTACTTCACCAACAGCCCCCGTGGCGGCAACAAATTCAGTCTTTACGCCACCCCTCAAGATCAAGCGGCGCTCCACCTGCTGTATGAGGTTGCGGCCCTGATCACCCGCGAACTAAAACCCCACTGCAGTGGCATCCTGCACGACAACGGTGGGAATGACGCCGCCGCAGTGCTTGACATGAAGTACGGCGAGTTCAGGCAGTTCGGCCCAGATGGCCTCGCTTTATGGACATGGTTTGGTCCGGCACTCAGGCATCTTCTGGACCTACGCATCCTGGACGATGCCGGGGCGGAACTGATGGAGGAGGACTGGGGCGGCGTGCGCGTCATGCTGACACCTTCGCCCTGGAACCTGGACGCCAAGGAGGCACTGACCCGTCAGCAAGACGTGCTCAAAGCGCTCCAAGGGCTCAACATTTTTGGTGACTATTCAAGGTACCCCGTCCGGATGCACGCAGCCAGCGGTTGGGCTGAACTGCCGTAAACCAACCCCCGCGCTGTCAGGCGTCCGAGCCTTCCTGACGTGACGCCGTACACCCGTTCTGGAACCACCGCCGATCCGGAAGCCCTGCATCCCCACCAGTTCCGTCAGCAACTTGGCCTGTTCGTAGCGGTACAGTACCCCACCCAGGACTGGTCGAGCCGCTTCCGGGTCGCGTGCGCCCGCAGGACTTCGTCATGACCGCCTCGGGGTGGGCAGTGCGTGCGCGACTGGGTTCTCCAGGGTGAACATCGCGTGGCCAGCGCCAGTTGGGGGTGACACGACCTGAACCCTCAGCACGATTTGGGAAACGCGCAGTCAGCCGTCCACGCGTGCAGGACGGCCGTGGATCAAAGGGAAGGCTGTCAAGCAGTTCGCAGGAGCAGAGGCATGCGCAACAACACATTGGATTGCCGGGCCGTTCTGCGCAAAGACCACCCCCTCCAACCCGAAATTCTGAACCACATCCTTGACACGCTGGACGCTGACAAACGCTTCCGGTCAGAAGCGTTCGCATCCGAGGACTTCCCAAAGGCCAGGAAACCCTATGAGCGCGAGGGATTCCTGAAGGGGGTCGCCAGGGAGCAGGTCGGCTCGTTCATTCAGCTGTTCCGCGATCATGCCGTGCCGTACGACATCCTCATGGAGACCGTGAAGGGGTACGGCACCCGCTTTCTCATTCAGCTTCAGCAGACGCCTGCCGAAGCCCTGCAGCATGTGGATGAGCTGGCGCAGCACCTGGCTGGCCTGATCCGACCGGGTTACGACGGCGTTCTCCACGATTGGAACGAGGACAGCGATGAAGCTGAGGCGTTCAGCGATGCGGTGATCGCCAACCCCAACCTCTTCCGACACAACGGTCTGGACCGGCTCGGCGTTCGCTCGCGGCTGGGACCACACATCACCGTGCGCCTGCGGGCGCCTGGGACCGTTGACGTGCCGGACGCGGTGATCAAGGACGCCTGGGGTGGAGGGCAGATCGGCCTGCGGCCTGAGCCGTGGTCCACATCGTTCGCGGACCTCTACGCCGCTCAGGAACACGTGATGGGGATTCTGGATCAGAGCGGCGTTTTTGGGCAGTACGACCAGTTCCCCATGGTCAAGCGGGGGCGAAACTGGCGGCCTTACTTAGATGCGCATGATTCAACGCCATCAACCTGACGCGTTCGTGCTTGCCGAGCTGCCGGACGATATTGAACGCGACCAGACGATGATTGGGCGGCTCCTGGAGTCGCGAGTGCGCCAAGAGGACTTCGACCTCACGCTGCTCGGGAACCGCGCCCTGAACCTCGCGGCTCGTCTGGCCCTGGCCGGGCCTGCGTACGTGAATGCGTTCTACCTCGCAAGCTTCGCGCGGGACGCGAAAACGCTGGAGGTGACGCTGCCCGGCACGGAGGCGTTTGCGCGGCGGTCTACGGGGCCGCTCAGCACCACGCACGCGGGCCGCTGGCTGGACACGCTGTTCCTGAACCTCGCCGTGCGTGATGACGCGCACCTCGAAGGGATGCTGCTGCACACGGACACGCGGACGCTGCGGGCGTCCGGCACTGAGAGCGCTGCGTGGAAGTACACGTTGGTGAGCACCTTCCAGGCGTTCCTGAAGGGCGCGGACAGCGCGGGCGACGATCTGGAGGCGACCATGCGTCAGATGCCATCAGCGAACACCGACGCGGCGATGCAGGCGTACACCCTGAATGTCAGCATGCACATCACCGGCATGCTGGGCATGGTGATGCTGCACGACGAGGGCGGCTTCAACCGGGAGCTGGAAGCGGCGCTGGTGCGCCACCAGCAGTTTTATGGTCAGGACGCGCCGGTTGGGTCGGGGGCGTCCGTGCGCGGAATATTCCCGAGCACTGGCTGTGCCTGCCCACGATGGGGCTGGCGGCGCTCGCGCACCGCCGGGGCCTGCGCGTGAGCGTGAAGTCCGAGTACCTTCCGGAGCTCCTCGTCAAGCACGACCGTTCTGGAGGGGCGTGATGACGCGGCGCGCCGTGTTTCGTTGCGCGCCTGACACGGATCACCTGGATCGGGCCGGCGTGGATGCAGCCCGGCGGGGGTCGGGGCAGGGGGCGTGAACCCTCTGCGGTCTCTGGGTGGGCGCGTGAGTGCGGGCGTCTTGCCGACCTTCTGGGCCACCCACGCCGGGCAGAGCGTCACGGACTTCCCAGTGGTGAGTGGAGCGTACGTGGGCTTCTCGGCGGCGAACCAGCTGCGCACGGACGTGCCGGTCGCCTGAGGGTCAGGGCAGCGGGGCGACCGGGGTGGGTGGTTCGCGCAGCAGGCTGGCCGGGTCGCCGAGGAGGCGCAGGAGGCGTTGCCGGTCCGCGTCGTCCCAGACGAGCACGGGGCGTTCCTCGTGGTAGTAGATGTGTTCGAGGATGGCGGTGTTCGGCCAGTGGACGTGCGGGCTGCCCGCTTCGGGCAGCAGGGGGGCGTTCAGGAAGTCGCCGCCTTCGACGTGGCCGAGGATGCGCGGGGCGCCGAGGGTGCGGGTGGCTGGGTCGAGTTCCTGGTAGAGGGTGCCGGGGGGGTGGTCGAGCAGTTCGGTAACGGTGATGAACCGCATGCGGGACCTCCAAGGCGCGCGGCGGACCCATGGGTCCGCCGCGTGGGGGTGGTTCAGGCGTCGGTGCGGACTTCGTTTTTGAGGCGCATCAGGATGGCGCCCATGCCGCGCAGGCGCATGGGGGTGATGAGGTCGCCGAGGCCCATGTCGAGGTAGAAGGTGTCGGGGACGTTGAGGATCGTTTCGGGGCTTTCGCCGTTGAGCGCTTCGGCGAGGATGCCGGCGTAGCCGCGGACGGTGGGGGCTTCCTCGGGGACCTTGAAGTAGAGCTGCACGCCGTCGTCGTTTTTCTCGGTGACGAGGAAGAACGGGCTGGCGCATTCGGGGACGGGCTGCATGAATTCCGGGTGCTCGACGTATTTTTCGGGCAGCGCGGGGAGCTTCTTGCTGTATTCGAGGAGCGCCTGGAGGCGGAGGGGTTTGGGGGCGCTGCGGAACATGCCCACGATGCTGGCGAGTTTGGGGGGGAGGGCGCTGTCGGTCATGCGGTTACTGTACCGGGTGGGCCTTTGGTGGATGGTGCGTCCTGTCCAGTTGACGTATTTTGTCAACTGGTGTGCGGAGCGGTTACAATCCGCAGGGAGCGCTGGTACACACGCCACAGGAGGCAACACAATGGATTACGCGAAAGACGTGCTGGTTTCCACCGACTGGGTCGCCGAACACAAGAACGACGCGGGCGTCCGCCTGCTTGAGGTGAACGAGGACATCCTGCTGTTCGAGACCGGCCACATCGAGGGTGCGCAGAAGGTCGACTGGCAGCTGGACTTCTGGGATCCGGTCATGCGCGAGTTCATCCAGCCGGAGCAGCTGCAGGCGCTCCTCGGTCGCCTGGGCCTCAAGGAAGGCGACACCATCGTCCTGTACGGCGACAAGAGCAACTGGTGGGCGTCGTACGCGTACTGGTTCCTGTCGTACAACGGCGTGCCGAACCTCAAGATCATGAACGGCGGCCGTCAGAAGTGGGTCGCGGAGGGCCGCGAGCTCACCACCGACGCCACCACCGTTGAGCCCACCACGTACCCGGCGCTGCAGCGCGACGAGAACCTGCGCGCGTACCGCGACCAGGTGAAGGCGCACATCGAGACGGTCCGCGCGGGCCAGGGCGCGCTGGTGGACGTCCGCAGCCCGGACGAGTTCAGCGGCAAGGTCACGCACATGCCCAACTACCCGCAGGAAGGCGTGCTGCGCGGCGGCCACATCCCCGGCGCGCGCAGCATCCCCTGGGCGAAGGCCACGAACGAGGACGGCACCTTCAAGAGCGCCGAGGAACTCAAGGCACTGTACGAGGGTGAAGGCGTCACGCCCGACAAGGACGTCATCGCGTACTGCCGCATCGCGGAACGCAGCAGCCACTCGTGGTTCGTGCTGCGCGAACTGCTCGGCTACCCGCAGGTCCGCAACTACGACGGCAGCTGGACCGAATGGGGCAACGCGGTCGGCATGCCCATCGAGAAGACGTACACCGAAGCGTAAGCGCGCCGCGCGGGGAGGGGGCGGGCCCAAGTGGGCCCGCCCCCTCCTGTTGGTCAAGGGGGAGCGGACGTGCACTCATGCGCGCCTGACGCGCGCCCCGCATGCTGAGGGCATGGCGGACGATCAGCACGTACCCGTGACCCCCCACCTCGCGCCGGACGTCCCGGACGCGCACGAGAGTGACCGCATGCTGGTGGACCAGAGTGACGCGCCCGACCACCTCCCGGCTGAAACGCCGTTCCGGCCGCCGAGCGGCGCGGGGTTGCCCGCGCCGGCCCTGGCGGACCTGACGGACATGGAGGACCGCACGAACGAGGACTGATGCGCCGCGCCTACCGGCGCAGTGGCCCGTCCACGCGCGTGACGGGCCCGCCGAGCCCGTCGATGCGGGCGGGCAGCGCGCTCGTGGGCACGACGCGGCCGGTGTCGGCGTCGTACGCCGTGAGGGTCACCGTGGCGCGCCCGAGGTCCAGGTCCATGACGGTGACGACGCTGCGGGCCGTGCCGGGCGCGCCCACGTACGCGCGCCCGCCGATCCCGCCGGACGAGAGGACGTTCAGGGTGCCGAGGCGGCCGGGGTAGTACGCGGCGTGGTGCCCACTCAGGTACGCGAGGACGCCGCCCCGCTCCAAGACGCGCCGCAGCACGCGGGCGTCGTCTGGGCGGAGGACTTCGCCGCTGCGGTTCTTTTCGGCGCTGATGCCGGCGAGCGGCAGGTGGCCGATCACGAGGCGGATGCAGGCGGCGCGCGCGGCGGGCGTGGCGAGTTGCGCGGCGAGCCACGCGCGGTCCTGCGCGCTCACGGTGTTGCGGGGCGCGTCGAGCACCGCGACGAACAGCGTGCCCGCGCCCGTGCGGGCCGGGACCGTGAAGGCGTAGCGGAACGGGAAGTGCGCGCGGTCCGTGTAGTTCAGGGGCGGGGCGTGCGCCGCCCAGTACGTGCGGGCCTCGGCGCGATCGCGGGTGAGGCTCGCGTCGTGGTTCCCGAGCGTGAACGCGAACGGCAGACCGGCGGCGCGGAGCGGCGCGTGCACCTGCTGGTCGAACGCGGCCCACATGGCGCGCACCTGCGCGTCGCTGAGGGCGGCCTTCTGCCCGGCGATGAGGTCCCCGGCGGACAGCACGAGGTCCGGTTTCCATTCGTTCACGATGCGCGTGACGGTGCGCGCCACGGCGGGCGGGTAGGTGGTGCTGCCGTACGCGCCGTTGAAGTCGCTGAACAGCACCGCCCGGACGTGCCCGGCGTCCGGCGTAGCGGGCGCCTGCGCGAACGCGGCGCCGACGAGCAGGGCGGCAGGGAGCAGGCGGCGGACCATGCAGGCATTGTGGCGGGCGCGCATCAGCCGCAGATGAGCCGCCCTGCGCGCAGGGCGGCCCGTGCAGGGAACATCAGTCGCCGGGCGTGGCGGGGTCGCGCCGCAGCGTGAACGCGAGCGCGCACGCGACCGCCACGAGCGCCAGGCCGAACAGCAGCGCGCGGCCCAGGCCGTCCGCGAGGGCCTCTCCCCCGTTCGCCAGGGCGGCCTGGCCGATCAGGACGGCCATGACAGCCACGCCGATGGCGCCGCCCATGTTGCGCGCGAACAGCACGGCGCTGGTGACGGCGCCCAGTTCGGTCTTGGGCGTGGCCTGCTGCACGGCCAGCAGCAGGCTCAGCATCGAGAAGCCCATGCCGGTGCCCACGAAGAACCCGACTGCGCTCACGACCGGGAGTGGCGCGTGGATCAGCGCGGCGAACAGCGCGAACATCACGACGAGCACCACGAACCCGAGGATCGTGAGGCGGCGCAGGCTGACGCGCGCCATGATGCGCGCCCCCACGATGCTCGCGAGCGTCCAGCCGACCAGCATGGGCGTCAGGACGGCGCCCGCGGCGGTAGCGCTGCCACCGTGCGTGCCCTGCGCGTACAGCGGCAGGTACGCGATCACGCCGAAGTACGCCGCGCCGGCCAGCAGGTTGTTCAGCACGCCCACCAGGGGGAGGCGCTGCCGGAGGTTCCCCATGGGCAGCAGCGGTTCCGGGTGGCGCGCTTCCAGCACCAGCGCCGAGACGAACACGGCCACGCCGAGCGCCGCCTGCCACCACGCGCGCAGTTCCAGCCCCCACACCAGCAGGCCGCTGCCGAGCGTGAACAGCAGCGCGCCCACCCAGTCGATGCGGGCGGCGCGGCGCGTGACGTGCTCATGCAGGTGCCGCCACACCAGCAGCAGCGCCACCAGCCCGAACGGGACGTTCACGTAGAACACCCACCGCCACGAGAGGTGCTCGGTGATGAGACCGCCGGCGAGCGGGCCGAGCAGGCCGGAAACGCCCCACACGCCACTGATAAACGCCTGCACGCGCGGGCGTTCCCGCAGGTCGTACAGTTCGCCCACCAAGGTGAGCGTGAGCGGCAGGACGGCGCCCGCGCCGACGCCCTGCACGGCGCGGGCGAGGATCAGCAGGGTCATGCTGGTGGCGGCGCCGCACAGGGCGCTGCCGAGCAGGAACAGCACCACGCCGATCAGGTACAGGCGCTTGCGGCCCACCAGGTCGGACGCGCGGCCCCACAGGGGGTTCGTGACGGTGCTGGTCAGCAGGTACACCGCGAACGGCAGGGCGTACAGGTGCTGACCGCCGAGGTCGCGGATGACGGACGGGAGAGCGGTGGCGACGACCGTGGATTCCAGCGCAGCGAGGAACACGCCGAGGATCAGGCCGGTCGTGGCGAGGCGCCGCGCGGCAGGCAGGGGGGGTGGGGGCGTCATGGCGCGGCATCGTACCACTGCACCCCCGCGCGGTCAGGAGTTGCGTTACGGTTCAGCAGCGAGCGGCCCGGCGGGTGGCCGGGCCGCTCATGCGCGCGCGTGGGTTACTTGCAGCGGATGTCCTGCCCGAACCACTGCTTGCTGATCTTCGCGTACGTGCCGTCCTTCTGGACGGTGCCGAGCGCGGTGTTCACGGCCTTGAGGAGGCCGCTGTTGCCTTTCTTGACGGCCATGCCGAGCTTCTCCTGGAACATCAGGTCGCCCTGCTGCAGCTGCCCGGGGTTCGCCTTGATGGCTTCGAGCGCGTAGAACTTCTCGTTCACCATGGCGTTCACGCGGCCCATCATCAGGGCCTGCAGGGCCTTGCTGTTGTCCGGGTAGGTTTTCACGGCGCGGTTGCCGAGCTGCTTCTCGATGGCGGAAACGTACGTGGTGCCGATCTGGGTGCTGACGGTCTTGCCCTTGAGCTGCGCGACCGTTTTGGGCCCGCCGGTCTTGCTGACGATCAGGCCGCCGCTGCAGTAGTGGGGGTTGCTGAAGTCCACGGCCTTCTGCCGTTCGGGGGTGATGCCGTGGCTGCTGATCACGAGGTCGAAGCGGTCTTGGTTCAGGCCGATGAGTAGACCGTCGAACGGCTGGTTGATCCACTGGGCCTTCACGCCGAGTTTCTTGGCAATGGCGTTGCCGAGGTCGTACTCGAAGCCTTTCATGGTGCTGCCTTCGTAGTACGTGAACGGCTTGAATTCGGCGTTCGTGCCGATGCGGATGACGCCGGCCTTCTGGATGGCGGCGAGGTCGCGGGCCTGCGCGCCGGTGGCGGCGAGGGCCGTGAGGGCCGCGAAAAGCATGATTTGGCGCAAGAGGTGAACCTCCAGGGGGGTGAAGTCACGCGCAAGACCATGCGCGGGCGCGCATAGTCTTCCACATTGCACGTGGGTTTGATGTGGGCTGATATATACACTCGCGTGACAGGGCCGGGGACGCCGCGGCGCCGTCACGCGCGCCGCGACCGGAAACGGGGGCTGCGCGGCACAGCACCACCGCCCGCAAGGAGCGGCAGGGTCCGTTCCGAACCCGCCGTTGATGACCGCCACCGCGACCTCACCGGGGTTGAGCTGCGGCCCTCACTACACTGAGCTCATGTATGTCGACGCCACCGCCCGTGCCATTGATCCACACACGGCCCAGGACCTGCACGAGACCACCGGGATCATCCGGGCGCTGCGTCAGGCCCGGGCAGTGGACCTCGCACCTGACCCGGGTCACCTCGCGAGCACCTGGGGGTCGTCACGCTCCGGGTACGCCGATGACGCGCTGCAGACCCTCCTGACCCAGGCGCACCTGCCGGCCCTGGCGTTCCTCACCGGCGAACGCTGCATGTACCGCGCCGAGGACCGCGTGCACGGCGTGGCAAGCAACTTCACCGTCCTGCGTACGCCCGCCGGGCTGGCACGCGTCGACACGGGGTTCTCGGCGCTCTTTCAGTGGTGCGCGGCGCACCCGGACGCGGTCGCGGAGCTCTCCGAAGGCCTGTACGGCGCGGACGAGGTCCGCGCGATGCTGCGCGCGGCGAGCGTCTCCGCGCAGCCGTACATGGACCGGCACCTGCACGGCGATGAAGAAGGCGACAACGTGGCCTACCTGTTGGTGTACCTGCGCAGTGTCCACGCGGTCGTGCGCTTCGCCGCGGCGCACGGACTGGCGTTCCTGTACGTGCAGGACGCGTACATGGCCGCCACGGGCCTCGACGAGGCGCAGGAGAACGAGGAGCCCTGAGCGGACGCGGGACGCCGGGGTGGACCGCCGGTGCAACCTGGCGTTGACCCCGCACCGTTCAGGGCGGACGCTGCCGCGCGGGTGGCCTCTGGGTTTCCGCAAGGCGCGCGCCCCGCGCGCTCGGTAGGCTTGGGGCATGCTGGTTTCCGACCGAGTTCATGACCTGCTGGCGCGTGAGCGGACGCTCCTCTCGGACATCCGCGCGTTCCTGGAAGCGCAGGGCGCGCCGCCCGAAGCGGTCGCGCACGCCCGCACGGCCATCACCAGCCTCGACGAGGCGTTCCTGCTGGTGGTCGTCGGCGAATTCAACGCCGGGAAGAGCAGCTTCGTGAACGCCCTGCTGCGCGACGCCGTCCTGCCCGAAGGCGTCACGCCCACCACGGACCGCATCTACGTGCTCGTGCACGGCGAAACGCGCGGCGAGCTGCAGCCCACCCGCGACCCGTTCGTGGTGCGCCTGACCGCGCCCCTCCCGGACCTGGAGGGCGTGGCGCTGGTGGACACGCCCGGCACGAACGCGATCATCCGGCAGCACCAGACGCTCACGGAAGGGTTCCTGCCGCGCGCGGACCTCGTGCTGTTCCTGACGAGCGCGGACCGGCCGTTCACGGAATCCGAGCGACAATTCCTGACGCTCGCGCAGCGGTGGGGCCGCAGCGTCGTGATGGTCGTGAACAAGGCGGACCTGCTGGAAACGCCGGAGCAGCGTGAGCAGGTGCGGGCGTTCGTGGAGGCGGGCGCGCGGGGCGTGCTGGACCTCACGCCGCCCGTGTACCTCGTGAGTGCGCGCGGGGAGCAGCGCGGCGGCGACGCGGGCTTCGCGGCGCTGCGGGACGCGCTGCGCGCCCGACTGGGCGAGGTGGAACGCACCCGCCTGAAACTCCAGAGTCCGCTCGGCACCGCCGCGGAACTCCTCGCGGACGAGGCCCGCCGCGAAGCGGGCGCGCGCGACACGCTCAAGGCGGACTTCGAGACGCTGAAGCTGCTGGAAGTGCAGCGTGAACGGCACGGCGAGACGATGCGCGGCGAGCTGGACGGGCAGCTCAACCGCGTGAACCGCCTGCTGAGCGAATTCGAGGTGCGCGCCGACAAGTTCATCGATGAGCACCTGCGGCTGGGCCGCATCCGCGACCTGATGAACTCACGGCAGCTGGAGCAGCGCTTCCGAGAGCAGGGGGTCGCGGACCTGCCCGACGCGATCGAACGCCAGTTCGGGACGATGATCGACCGGTTCGTGGAATCGAACCTGCACTTCTGGGAGGACGTGCAGGCGTTCCTGATCCGCCGCCAGCCGAGCGGCGACGTGGCCCGCACGCGCTTCAGCTACGACCGTTCGGCGCTGCTGGAAGGCATCGCGGGAAGCGCGCAGCGGCACCTCGCGGAGGTGACGGAGCAGCAGCTCACGCGGCAGCTCGCGCAGGACGCCGAGGACGCCCTCAAGGGCGTGGTGGGGTTCGGTGCGGGCGGCCTCGCGATCGGCGCGGTCACGATGGCGGCCGTCACCGGCGCCGTCGCGGACTTCACGGGCATCCTGGCGGGCCTGACGATCGGCAGCCTGGGTCTGTTCATCCTGCCGAGCAAACGTCTCGCGGCGCTGCGGACGCTGCGCCTGCGCGTCGCGGAGATGCGCGAGAGCCTGGAAGGCATCGTGCGGCGCGAGTACGACCGCGAGCAGGACCGCGCGGACGCACGCCTGCGCGACGCGATGAGCCCGTACACGCGCTTCATCGAAACGGAGGACGCTCGCCTGAAAGCGGCCGCGGTGCAGGCGGACGCGCTGCAGGGCCAATTGGACGCCCTGCAGCGCGAGGTGCAGGCGCTCCGCTGAGCAGCAATGCAGGGGCCCGCGCCCCTGGCTCTGTGGTGACACACGAACGCAGGCGGGGGCATGGAGCCCCCGCCTGCTTCTCCGCGTTGCTTAGCGGGTGAGGTTGACGGTGATGGTGCCGCCGTTCTGCACGTTGTACGTGGTGTTGAACGCGCGGTACCCTTCCGCGAGGATCGTCACGTCGCGGGAGCCCTTGGCGAGGTTCACGCTGAGCGCGCCGCCGCGGATGGTGCCGACCTCGCGGCCGTCCACGAACACGCGCGCACCTTCAGCGTTGCTGCGGAACGTCACGCGGGCGGTGTTCGCCACGGGCGCGGGCGTGGTGGTCGTGGTGGTGCTCGTGAACTGCACGTTCACGTTCACGGTGCTGTCCGCGCGAACGGTCACGTTCGTGATGTACGGCGCGTAGCCAGGCGCGGCGACCTTCACGCGGTACGTGCCAGGCTGCAGGTTCAGGTAGGTGGTGTTCGCGGCGCCCACCTGACGGTTATTCAGGTACACGACGGCGTTGCTGACGTTCGTGCCGACGAAGATGCGGCCGGTGCGGCTCACGGCGCGGTCCGCGACGCTGAAGAACGCCGTGTCGGTCACCCAGCTGTTCTGCGGAACGGGGTTCACGACGATGCTCAGCGCCTGCGCGAGGTTCTGCTGGCCGCTGACCTTCGCGGTGGCGAGGCTCGCGTCACCCTGGAAGCTGGTGATCTGGTCGAGGTTCAGTTCGGTCTTGCTGGCGACCGCGAGAACCTTGTTCTGGCCGGCGGGGCCGTCAATGTCGAACGTGAAGTTGTCGCCGGGCGCCGGGAAGGTCTTGGTGGTGTTCGCCTTCACGAAGTTCTCGCCGCTGCTGAAGCGGTTCGGCAGGATCTGCGTGATCTCACCGCGGGCGTCCACGTTGAACAGGTACACGTACGCGTCCTGGTTGACGGTCGTGCTGACAGTGATCTTCTCACCGATGCGGTACGTGGGGTTGGCGTTGCCAGCGGGGTCCTTGTTCACCCACACGCGCACGGCGAGGTCGCTCTGCACGGGGTTGACGATGATGCTCTGGGCACTGATCTGAGGGGCAGCCAGGGCGCCGCTGGTCAGCAGCGCGGCGGGCAGCAGAATGAACTTCTTCATGTCGTACCTCCGAAGACCACCCTAGCGACCGGTGCATGACGCGCCATGAGCCTCCCAGGAGAAAACCTTTATATGCGTTCAGGCGCGCGTCAGGCGACCTTCAGGGTCACGTCAGCCTCATGGGACGCCGCGCCTAACCGCCGGCCGCGTGCGTGCAGGTGGGTTTAGGCGCGCCGCGCTGCGCCCTCACGCGGCAGGCCATACTGAGGAGCATGAAACGGCAGGTCGCGCTGATCGCGCACGACAAGAAGAAACTGGAACTGGCGCTGTTCGCGCTCGGGCACAAGGACACCCTGTCGCGCTACCACCTCGTCGCCACCGGCACGACCGGCGGCATCCTGCAGAGCAAAACGGGCCTGACGGTGGAGCGCGTCCTGAGCGGCCCGATGGGCGGCGACCAGCAGATCGGCGCGCGCATCGCCGAGGATCAGGTCCTCGCGGTGTTCTTCTTCCGCGACCCACTCACCGCGCAGCCGCACGAACCTGACGTCACGGCGCTCCTGCGCCTGTGCGACGTGCATGACATCCCCCTCGCCACCAACCCCGCCAGCGCCGAAGCGCTCGTGCTGTGGCTCGCGCAACGCGCCGAGGTGAACGCATGAGCGACGACAGCCCGACGAACGCCGAGCAGCCCAGCCTCGACCGGCCCGCCCCGCCCGAAGGGAGCCTCTGGAACGAGCCGGCGTACGTCCTGCTCGCACGCACCGCCAGTTCCTCCCCCACCCCCGGCGGCGGCAGCATGTCCGCCATGGCCGGCGCGTACGGCCTCGCGCTCGTCGTCATGGGCCTGGAAATCAGCGCCGCGCGCGAGGACGCCCACCCGGACCTCCCCGCCGTGCTCGCGGACGCCCGCACGCACCTGCTCAACGTCCTGCGCCACCCAGACGCCGACGTTCGCGCGTTTGAGGGGTACATCCACGCCCTGCACCTCCCCCGCGGCACCGCCGAGGAGAAGGCCGCGCGCACCGCCGCGCGCGCGGACGCCGCCCGTTACGCCATCCGCGCGCCCCTGTCGTCCGCGCGGGACCTGAATGCCGCGCTGGACCTCGCGGTGCACGCCGCGCCCCTCGCGCACCGGCACGTCGTCTCGGACGTCGGCGCGGGCGCGCACCTGATCCACGGCGCCATTCACGCGACGCTCCTGAACGTTGACATCAACGTCGGAAGCCTGCCCGAAGAGGAACGCGCGTCCGCCCGAGAGGAGCGCGACGAGGTGGCGCGCGAAGCGGACCGTCTGCACGCGCACGTCACGGCCCTGGTCCGCGAACGGCTTCGCTGAAGGTTTTCTAAACCTGCTGGTCAGACAAGGACGCAAAGGTGCTTGCACTCGTGCTGGGTGTGCGGAATGATGACGCCGTCTAAACCTCATTCATGCCGCACGCTCACACGTGCGGCGGTTGTCAGCTTTATGTGCTGAGGCCGCTCCCAGCTGAATGGGTGGGCACGAAGGGAGAAGTATGAAGACCCGGATTGCTACGGCCATGCTCGGTTTGACGCTCGCGCTCGCCGCGTGCGCGCCGCAACCTGCCCCCACACCGCCCCCCCCGGCCTCTACCGAAACGAAGTACCAGGGCCTGCAGGCTCTGAAGCCCGGCGTCGAGCAGGACATCACCGCCACCTTGAAAGTCAATGTCGTGATGGTCGGTTACCACCCGACCAGTGCCGGTCAGGTGGCCGGGCCGCGCGACGTGAACGTCAGCGACTTCACCGGCATCCTGCCGGAAACGTCCCGTTCGATTGCGCGCATCCCGAGTGCGTACGGCAAGGATGAGTACACCGGAAACTCGTTCAAGTACCAGTACAACTACGTCTATGCCAGCAAGGCGTTCGAGGACGAGTTCTTCGGGCACCTGAACAGCATCAAGCAGACGACGTACGTGGACGCGGACGGTGAGACGCGCAACATCGCGCCTACCGTCTATCAGCAGGCGTACAACTGCCAGGATGCCAACGCGGACTGCGACGCGCCCGCGGGCAACATCACGCTGCCCGTGACCAGCAACGTGTGGATCGACGGGCCGTCCACCGAGAAGTGGCTGGCCGACAACGCCGGGAAGATCGGCGTGAACACCAAGGAATACACGGTGTTCCTGGTGAACTGGTACGGCCGCCCCGACTTCCAGTTCCACACATACACCCGCACGGGAACGCAGGAGACGGACACGGGGTTCAACTTCGGTCGGGATCGCAGCTCCCGCAAACTCATCGCGTGGGGCGGTACGGCCAGCAGCGACCAGAGCAACGCCAAACGCGTGTGGTTCTACGACCTGTCCGCCGGGCCGGAATCATGGACCAGCAACTGGGATATCAGCCACCCTGACGTGGACGACGACGGGGTCGCGGACTACCGCATGCCGCCCGTGTGGGAGTACGGTACGCGCAACCGCACGTACCGCACCTTCGGCAAGGTCGGCCCGGACCTGGCGCGCGTCGTGCGATACGTCGCCGTGAACCTGCTGTTCACGCCCTCGCCCATCTACCGCGCGGCGCTGACGCCCCCGCAACAGCCCGAGAACATTGACGTGAACGTGGCGCTGGAGCAGGCTGCTGGCGCCGCTGACCCCCAAAACATCCTGAAGCTGGACCTGCTGCGGGACCGTGTGTCCGTGCTGCAGCCCTTCGCGAAGTTCACCAGCACGACCCGGCAGAGCCCGCTGGCGGGCGACATCGCCAGCGCGTACCAGTGCTTCTTCCGCCTGGGCGACGTGTGCAGCCCGGACCGCGCCGACCCTGACGGCGACAAGCTGTTCAACCTCGCCACGAACGAACTCAAGGCGCTGTACGCCCAGAACCCCAACCGCTACATCGTGCCGGTGTACGCGTTCAATGATGCCCAGAACAGCCAGGGTGGCCTGCTGGGCGTCGCGACGGACGATGGCGTGACGGGCACGCAGGCGTTTGTGAACAGCTTCCTGACGCCCGACCTGCACGATGCCGGTTACGGCCTGACGGACACCATCGTGCACGAAGCCGGGCACCACTTCAGCCTGTCGCACCCGCACGACGGGTACGACAGCGAACAGAACCTCGAGTACGGCCCCGGTGGGGAGTTCATGTTCGTCAACAGCGGCGATGAGAGCGACAGCGTCATGTCGTACATCGACCTGGGGCGCACGTTTGGGCAGTTCAACCTCGACAGCCAGTACCGCTACCTCACCAGCGCGTACCTCAACAACGCGAGCGCAATTCTCGGCGCGCTGCAGGACAACGGCAAGGCCAAAGTCACCGACGCGGACGCCAAGAGCGCGGACGCCCTGTTCAGGCAGGCGGACGCTGCATACCAGGGCATGCGTTACCTGGAAGCCGCGCAACTTGCGCACGACGGGTACCGTAAGGTCGTGGCGGCCGCGCAGGGCGCGGGCGTGAACGTGCCGGCCTACCAGTGGTTCAACCGCCTGAGCACGCAGGCGATCGGTGAGCAGGCCGCGCCGCGCCGCGCCACCAACTTCCTGCCGACGCAGGGGACCGCCATCCGTCCGGAGGAGACGAAGTTCCAGCGTCAACTCCGCCTGTCCAAATAAGCTGACGGGCGAGGGCCGACCACCGGAGCGGTGGTCGGCCCTCGCCCGTCAGCGCGTCATCATGCAGGCGCTGTACGGTGAGTCGTGGAGGGCTGCCTATGAGCCATGTCATCTGGAGTTTGCTGTTGGCGACGCTCACGTTGGCGGCAGCCACCCCGAACCGCGCCATTCCGGTGACCGATACCCCCTGGCCGCGCGGCGTCGCGGCGCCACGGCCGGCGCCGCTTGCGCCCATGGTGGACGCGCTGCTGACCGTGCATCTGCTGGACAGGGCGGCGTTCGCGCTAACTGCTGAGCAGGTCCTCACCGTACGGGGGGTCCTGAGCAGCCTGTCGCGGCCGAACCTCACGGCGGCGCAGGCGGGCCAACTGACGCGCCGGCTGCTTGGCGCGTTGACGCCCGAGCAGTTGGCGACGTTACAGGCGGACCGCGCGGCCCTCTATCAGCGCACGCAGGCCTTCATGGCGCGCGCACGAGTCGCGGAGGACGGCCCGCAGGACCTAACGGTCGTCCGGTATGGCCTGATGGTTCCGGGCGGGCGGGCGGCCGCGCAGGTGGCCCTGCAGGGCCGCACGCCGTTCGGGCTGCCCGAGCCGGCGGCGCTGCTGAAGCGTCTACAGCAGCGCCTGACGCAGCCCTGAGGGGTTCAGCGGGGGCGTTTGATGGTTTCGATGCGGGCGTCGTTCAGGAGCGTCTGCACGTAGAGTTCCCACAGGGCGTGGGCCGCTTCGGGGCTCTCGGGAAGGCGCGCGAAGCGGAAGTACGCGGCGTTCGCGCCGTCGAGCACGAAGGTGGGCGTGCCGAACACGCCGAGCGCGGCGGCGGCGCGCAGGTCCTCGGTGAGGGCGGCGCGCAGGCCCGCGTCGTCCTGCAGGTCCTGCGCGAAGCGGGCGGCGTCCAGGCCGGCGCGTTCGGCGGCGGCGTGGAGGGTGGTGGGGTCGTGGAGGGCGCGGCCGTCCTGGTGGCGCAGGCGGAACAGCTCGACGGTGAACGTGAAGCGTTCCTGTTCGCCTTGCCGGGCGGCAGCGTGCGCGGCGAGGAACGCGGCGAGGCTGCCGCGCTGCATGTCACTGCCGCTGTCGGCGGTCTGGTCGGTGAGCCACCAGGTGGGTTGCTTGCGGTCGGGGTTTTCGGGGTGGTTGCCCTGCACGAGGGAGTAGTGGCGGAGCTGGACGTTCAGGCCGCGCGTTTCGCGGAGGATCAGGGCGAGTTCCACGCCGCGCCACGCGAAGGGGCAGAGGAAGTCGATGTAGACCTGCAGGGGTTGCGTCTGGGTCATGCGCTCACCGTACCGCGGGCGTGGTGGGGGGGCGTGGTGGGCGCGCGCACCTTTGGGTGGGGGTGCGGGCGAGGTGGTGCATACTGCGGGCATGAACGTGGACGCGCTGCCGCTGCCGGATTTGCAGGTGGGGCTGCGGGTGCTGGACCTGGTGGGGATTTTCGCGTTCAGCCTGTCGGGGGCGCTGTTGGGGGTGCGCAAGCGCTTCGATCTGTTCGGCGTGGTGGTGCTGGGCTGCGTGTCGGCGGTGGGGGGCGGGTCGATTCGGGATACGCTCACGGGGAACGTCCCGCCGATCTACCTGCGGGATGAGACGTACCTGTGGGTGGCGATTGCGGGCGCGGTGCTGGGGTTTCTGGTGGGGCCGCGCCTGGAGCGGTTCGATCGGACGCTGAGCGTGTTCGACACGATGGGGCTGGCGTTGTTCGCGGTGTCGGGCGCGCTGGGCGGTATCGGGTTGGGGTACGGGCCGCTGGGGGTGGTGTTCGTCGGGGCGATCAGTGGCGTGGGTGGGGGGATCATCCGGGACCTGCTGGCGCACGAGGTGCCGCAGGTGCTGTACCGGCGTGATCAGCTGTACGCGACGGCGGCGGGGGCGGGGGCACTGGTGGTGTACGCGCTGCATGGGAAGCTGCCGAACCTCGCGGTGCAGCTGATCGGCGCGGCGCTGGTGGTGGCGTTGCGGTGGTTGTCGCGGCGGGGCGTGGTGAAGCTGCCGGTGCGGCGCCTGCCGAGCGATTCGTGAGGTGCGGCGGGGTGGGCGCTCGTCTGTGCAGCGCGACGCGGTGGGGTGCGCGACCGGTAGACTGGGGGGTATGAGCCTGCTCGGTCAAAGCGCCCCGGATTTCACGCTGCCGTCCACCCTCGGCGAACCCATCACGCTGTCCAGTTACCGCGGGCAGAAGCACGTGGTGCTGGTGTTCTACCCGCTGGATTTCAGCCCGGTGTGCAGCATGCAGCTGCCGGAGTACAGCGGCCGTCAGGATGATTTCGCGGATGCGGACACGGTGGTGCTGGGCGTGAACCGGGACAGCGTGTATACGCATCAGGCGTGGGCGGCGGAGTACGGCATTGACGTGCCGCTGCTGGCGGACTTGAACCTGGCGGTGGCGCGCGCGTATGGCGTGGCGCTGGATGAGCGGGGCATCAGTGGCCGCGCGGTGTTCCTGATCGATAAGGGCGGCGTGGTGCAGTTCGAGCATGTGGAGGAGAAGACGGGGGATTACACGGTGCGTCCGGCGGACGTGCTGGACCGCGTGGCGACGCTGCGCTGAGCGGCGGTGGGCGGGGGCGCCTGGACCCAGCTGGGGTTCAGGCGCCCCTGAGCCGCGCGGCGAGGGCGTCGTGTGGGGCGCCGGCGCGCACGAGGACAGGCACGCCGGCGCCCTCTTGCATGATGAGCAGCGGGCCGGTGAGGCCCGTGACGCCCAGCATGATGCGCGCGACGAGGTCGGCGCTGCCGCCGTCGAAGTCGAAGGGGTGCGGTTCGTTCCAGTCGCCGGTGAAGTCCGGGACGCGCAGTTCCGCCCAGCCACCTTGAATGATCGTGAAGCCCTGTTCGGCGCCCGCGAGGTCCGCGTCGTCGCCGTGCTCGTCGAGCCACGCGCGGGCCTCGTTGGCGCTGATGTGCTGCACGCCGGCGGTTTCGGTGACGCTGAAGGTGAGCAGGTCGAGGGTTTCGGTGGTGTCGGTCTGGTGTCCGGCGAGGTGCTGCAGGACGCGGAGCAGTTCGCTCGGGGTGGGCCAGCGGGCGCGGAGGCCGCCGACGTCCACGCCGTGCTCGCCGAGCCAGTCGCCCTGCGCGCCGAGGTCCTGGGGGACACTGACGGCGTACCCGCTCATGCGTTCGTCCCGCCGCGCCGTGAAAGGTGTGGAGGCGTCATGGGTGTAGCGTGCCACATGGCGGGTGAGCGCGCGTGACACGCCGCTGAGGGTGGCGTTCACGCGCGTCACGGTGACGCGGGCCGCACGCGGGCGGGCGCGCAGCCGCTACAGTCGGGGCATGTGGACCCGGATTCCTTCCAGTGCGCTGCGTCTGACGGGCGCGGACCGCGTGGATTTCGTGCAGGGGCAGATGACGAACCACCTGAAGGCCGCGCCGACGCCCGGCATGGTGCCGTGCGCGTTCCTGAACGTGCGCGGGCAGGTGGAGTTCTTCGCGCGCGCGTACAAGCGCGCGGACGACGTGTACCTGCATCTCGCGGAGGGCGACGCGCCGGCGCTGGCGGCGCGTCTGCGGCGGTACATCATCTTCGATCAGGTGGACGTGCAGGACGTGACCGAGCAGCTTGGGACGGCCCACGTGTGGCCGGGCGCGGCGCTGCCCGGCTGGGACGCGGCAGGCGCGGACGTGCAGAGCTTCGAGCTGGGCGGTGGGACGGTGCTGGCGGCGCGCGTGAACCGCGTGGGCGCTGTGGGCGTGGACGTGCATTACCTGCGGGCGCATGAGGCGGCGGTGCTCGCCGCGCTCGGCGAGGAGGTGCCGGGCGCGGCGCTGGAGCGGGCGCGCCTGGAGGCGGGCGTACCGGACGTCCCGGCGGACGAGTGGCGCGGGGTGCTGCCGCAGGAGGTGGGGCTGGACTTCGCCATCAGTTACCGCAAGGGCTGTTACGTGGGGCAGGAAATCATGGCGCGCCTGGAGGCGCGCGGGAACACCCGGTACCGCCTGGCGCGCCTGACCGGCGAGGGCCTGCCGGCGCACGCGGACGTGACGGACGCCGCCGGGAAGGTCGTGGGGCGCACGGGAGCCAGCACGGGCGCGGTGACGCTCGCGCGCCTGCGTAAGGAGTTCGCGGACGGCGCGGACGTGCAGGTGGGCGGCGTGTCGGCGCGCGTGGAGGACCTGACGCCCGCGCAGCCCGGATGAGGGCGTTCGTGGGGCTGGGCCGGTACCCGGAGCGCCCGCGGGCGCTCCGGGCGCTCCGGGCGGCGTTCGGGTGGAGTTTCGCGGTGCCGGCAGTGCCGGCGCTGCTGGTATCGGTGTTCGTGCGGCCGGCGTTGACGTTCAGCGGTTTGGAGCTGGGGCTGCTGCTCGCGCTGGCGGTGGGGTGCGCGGCGGCGTGTTTCTGGCTGGCGGCGCGCGCGTACCGCGCGGAGCCCGGGCTGGGGTCGGCGGTCGCGGCGAGCATTCAGGTGGCGTTCGCGCCGCTGGTGCCGTTCCTGCTGGGGTGCGCGGCGCTGCGGGTGCCGTGGGCGCTCGCGGCGTTGTGGGGGCTGGCGGCGGTGGTGTTCGCGGTGGCGTTCGCGCGGCTGCCGGCGTGGGCGGGGCCGTATCCGCGTCCGCCGGGCGCCTGAGCGCCGGCAAGCTTCAGGGCCGGGCGGCGCTCAGGCGCCGGAGCAGCGTCCCGTAGCGCGCGGCGTAGTCGTGCTCGCCGTGCCGGTGCGCCCAGGTGATCGTCGCAGCGGCGTTAAACGCGGTCATGGCGTCCAGGAAGGCCGTTTCGGGCGCCGGGAGGTCCCGGCCGTACACGCTCAGGAAGGCGGCGCGGAGGTCCGGGCGGGTGGGCACACCTCCGCGTGCGGGCGTTCCAGATCGAGGACCGGCGGGTGTGGGCGGGCGCCGCCGTAATCGATGATGGTGGTGCGGACGGTGCCGTCCGGGCGGACGTCCACGACCCAGTTTCGGGCGGTGTAGTCGCGGTGGGCGGGCGCGACCGGCCACGGTCCGCTGCGGAGGGCGCCGTCCACCTGCGTGTCCACCCATGCGAGCGTGGGCGCGCCGAGCGTGCCGTGGGTGAGGGCGCGGTCCCGGACCGTCGGCCATTGACCTTGCAGGTACGCGCGGTACTCGAAGTGCTCGGCGGGGGCGAGCGGCTGGGCGTGGAGGCACGCGAGGTGCGCGCCCGCCTGAGCGTGCAGGGTGCGTTCCTGCGCGGCTGTCAGGGGGGCGTGCAGGGCGAGGGTGCCGGGCGCGGCGGTGAGCAGCAGCGCCTGCGCGTCGTCGTCGTGCGCGACGAGTTGCGTGCTGCGCGCGCCGAGCGCGGGCGCCCAGTGCTGCAGCGCGTGCCGTTCGCGGGCGTAGTGGGCGGCCTTGCGGTGCGTTTTCAGGAACAGCGGCCCGTCGGGGGTGTGCAGCTGCCACGCGCGGCTCAGTCCGTGCGGCCAGGCGTGTTCGCAATGCGGGTGCGCGCCGGGGGCGGCGCGGTTCAGGAAGACCTGCAGGGCGTCGGGCAGCATCCGCTCAGGCTAGGGGGCGTGGGCGTTCGGCACGTGCGCGCATTGGCGGAGCGTGCAGGCCCCCGGGCGCGCAGGGCACCCGGGGGCCTGGGGGGTTCAGTCGCGGTGCGGGTCGCTCTCGCCGGGGAGGTCGTCGCCAGTCTTGCGGCCGAGGGTTTCCTGTTCGTCGGGGAACGTGAAGTCGTGCCCGGCGTCCTCAGGGAGGGCGTTGTCGCCCTGCTGGAGGCGGTGCACCTCGTTGTCCATGTCCTGTTGCGTCTCGTTGTTCTTGCGGACGAACCCGGTGTCGTGCTGTTCGGATTTCGGGGCGTTCGGGTGGTCGGTCATGGTGTGCTCCTTTCGTGTGGGTTCAGGATGCGCTGCGTGCCTGAGCGCGTGCCTGTCAGTCGCGTGAACGGGCGTTCATGGCGCGCGCGAATCTTGAAGGAACGCTGAACGGCGCGCGTATGGACGCTCAAGCGCGCGGGGTAGCGTGAGGGCGGAGGTGCCTTGCATGTCACATGCGTTTGTGAAGAACGATGACGGTCAGGCCTGGACGCCGCCGGCGGCGCGTTCGCCCGTGACGGCGCACGCGGTGTACGGCGCGGACGAGGCGCGGGAGGTGCTGCGCGCTTCGGATGACCTGAACGCGCTGCTGGTGTGGGCGCGGGACACGGCGCGCGGGGAGGTGCGCGTGCGCGACGAGCGTGGGACGCTGCTCGCCGTTGTGGACGACCGGGAGGGCGTCAGGGCTCGAGCGTGAAGGTGTGCCCGTGCGCGCGCAGGTACGCGCGGGCCGCTTGGTAGTCCGGCATCAAGCCTGCGACGACGCGCCAGTAGCGGGCGCTGTGGTTCATTTCGCGCAGGTGCGCGACCTCGTGCGCGACGAGGTACGTCATGACGGCGGGCGGGCCGAGCAGCACGCGCCAGTTCAGGCGGATGACGCCGCCCGACGTGCAAGAGCCCCAGCGGGTGCGGGCGTCCGTGAGTTTCACGGCGCGGACGTGCCGGCTGATGCGCGCGGCGTACGCGTGCGTCATGGGCGTCATGACGCGCAGCGCCTCGTGCCGGTACCAGGCTTCCACGTGCGCGCGCGTGTCGTGCGTGGGGGCGTGCAGGGTGTGCCCGTCGCGCCAGGCGCGCGCGGCGGTGGGCGTGACGTGCAGGGTGAGGGTCTCGCCGAGGTACGGGAGGGTCTCGCCGCTGCGGAAGGTGTAGGCGGGGGTGGCGTCCGCGCGGGCCTGGAAGCGTTGCAGGTGCGCGGTGATCCAGTCGCGGCGCGTTTCGATGAACTGCGCGAGGCGGGCGGTGTCGGTGCCGGGGGGGACGCGCAGGGTGACGGTGCCGGGTTTGACCTGCAGCGCGGCGGTGCGGCGCCGTGGGGACACGACGACCTGCACGGGGACGCCCGCGACGGTAACGTCGAGGGTGGGGGCGGGCGGCTGGGCGCGCGGGGGCACGGTCGTTACTGTACCGGGCGTGGGTGAGGGGAAAAGAGAGCGAACGCCCGCAGCGGGGCGTTCGTGGTGTGGCGAGCGGCGTTCAGAGTTGCGGGGCGTTGAAGGTGTCGCACTGGTCGACGTTGCCGGTCTGGAAGCCGCGCAGGAACCAGCGTTCGCGTTGGGCGCTGGTGCCGTGCGTGAAGCTGTCGGGGGTGGCGCGGCCCTGCGAGAGGGTGTCGTCGCCGATGGCTTCGGCGGCGGTGACGGCTTCCTGCACGTCCTGCTGGGTGATGTTGTATTCGCGGTTGGCGGCGGCGTTGCGGCCCCAGATGCCGGCGAAGCAGTCCGCCTGGAGTTCGAGGCGGACGCTCAGGGCGTTCGCCTGGGCGCGGCCGGCGCGGCGCTGCGCCTGCTCGACGCGGTCGCTGATGCCGAGGAGGTTCTGGACGTGGTGGCCGACTTCGTGGGCGATGACGTACGCCTGCGCGAAGTCGCCGCCGGCGCCGAAACGGTTGGCCAGTTCGTCGAAGAAGGTGGTGTCGAGGTAGACGTTCTGGTCGGCGGGGCAGTAGAAGGGCCCGACGGCGCTGCTGGCGCCGCCGCAGGCGGTATTGACGCCGCCGCTGAACAGCGTGAGGCGCGGTGGGTCGTAGGTGCGTCCGGCCTTCTGGAAGATGCTGCCCCAGGCGTCTTCGGTGCTGCCGAGGACTTTGCTGGCGAAGCGGCGGGCGTCGTCGTTGGCGCCTGTGCCGGCGCGGGGCTGGCTCTGTCCGTTGCCGAGCTGGCTGAGGACGTCGCCGGGGTTGCCGCCGAACAGCAGGCTGATGATGGCGAACAGGATGGCGGCGCCGCCGCCGACGGCGATGCCGCCGCCGGGCAGGCCACCCCCGCCGCCGCGGATGTCGTTGACGTTGGCGCTTTCGCGCATTTTCTCCCAGTCCATGTGGGGACCTCCCGTGCTGAAACTGGTTTCAGTGTATGGAGGGGGGGTGGGCTTCGGCCTGAATGAAGTCGGGGGTGTTTGCCTCATGAGCGGTCAGGTCCTCAACTTCAGGCTGCATGAATCATCTGTCTAGTCATCTTGGCGTGGAAGCGTTCCCCAACGGGCGTTTGGCAGGGTAAACATGAAGCGTTTCCAGACAATCCACGCGCGCACGGTGAACGCTCACCACCGTGCAGGCCACGCGTCATGCCCGCACCCCCCAGCGAGGCCGGAAACACCAAGAAGGAGTCCTATGCCCCGAACCCTCATCACCCTGCTGTCTAGCGCACTGCTGCTCGCCGCCTGCGGCCAGCCCACCACCCCCGCAACGCACAGCTCCCTGACCACGCAGGCCCTCAGCGGTACCACCATCGACACCTGGCGCAAACAGGTCATCTACCTCGCTCTGCCCGACCGCTTCAGCAACGGCAACACCGGCAACGACAGCGCCGGCCAACCCAACTGCTTTGACCGCGCCAGCGCCACCAAATTCCACGGCGGCGACCTCCAGGGCCTGCGCAGCAAACTCGGCTACCTCCGCGACCTCGGCGCCACCACCCTCTGGCTCACGCCCGTCTACAAACAAGTCGGCCTCGTCAACGGCAACAGCTGCGGCTACCACGGCTACTGGCCGGATTACACCAACCCCAACGACACCGCCATCGAACCCAAACTCGGCACGGCCAGCGACCTGACCGGCCTTATCAGCGACCTGCACGCCGGCGGGCAGAAATTCATGATGGACATGGTCGCCAACCACGCCGGGTACGGCGCGCGCATCGTCACGCAGCAACCCGGCTGGTTCCACAACAACTGCACCGGCGACGACGTCAACTGTCCTCTGGCGGGCCTGCCGGACTTCCGGCAGGAGGACAGCGCCGTCGCCGCGTACCTCACCGGCCTCAGCCAGGCCTGGACAAGCGCCTACGCCATCGACGGCATCCGCATGGACACCGCCAAACACGTCCCCCTGAACTACTGGCAGACCAGCTGGGTGCCCGGCGTGCTCCAGACCCGCCCGAACACCTTCCTGCTCGCCGAGGCGTTCCTCGACGGCAGCGCCAGCCAACTGCGCCCCTTCCTCGACGCCGGCTTCGACAGCACCTTCGCGTTCCCCACCCGCAGCGCCCTCGTCAGCAGCGTCGCCAGGAACGGCAGCCTCGACCTGCTCGCCGGGAAGGTGCAGGACACCCTCGGCACGCTCGGCCTGAACCGCGCGCTGCTGCAGGTGAACCTCCTCGACAACCACGACGTGCAGCGCTTCCTGAACGAACCCGGCTACGGCGTCCCCGAAACGGACATCCGCGCGCGCTACAGCCTCGCCCTCACCGCCCTGATGACGATCCCCGGCATTCCCCAGCTGTACTACGGCGACGAACTCGGCATGTACGGCGGCAACGACCCCGACAACCGCCGCGACATGCCCGCCTGGGCCTGGACGGACGCCGGGCGCGCCACCGCGCAGAGCGGCTACCTTGCCGGCGGCGGCACGCCCAAAACCACCTACGACCTCACCAAGCAACTCATCGGCATCCGCACCGGCAACGAGGCCCTCTGGAAGGGCGGATACGCGGAACTGTGGCGCCCTAACGGCGGGCAGAACGCCCTGGCCTTCTACCGCAGCAGCGGCGCGAGTCGCATGGTCGTCGTCCTGAACCTCAGCGACACGACCGCGAACCTCCCCCTTGACCTCCAGGGGAACGGCGGCATCAGCAGCACCGACAAGACGTACCTCGTGAACGGCAGGACCTTCACGGACCTGCTCGGCCGCGGCGCGCCCGCCACCACCACCGTCAGCGGCGGGAAGCTGAACGTCAGCGTCCCCGCGCGCACCGCCGCCATCTACCGCGCGAACTGACGCGCGGCCGCCCGCAGCGCCCACGCCCCACCCGGATTACGATGCGCGCATGACGAACACCACGCTGACCGGCATTCCCGGCTTCCGGGTGGGGCACTGGACGGACCCGGTGGGCCGCACGGGCTGCACCGTCATCCTGTGCCCGGACGAGGGCGCGGTCGCGAGCGGCAGTTTCCTGGGGCCCAGCCCCGGCACGCGCGAGGGCGTGCTGCTCGCGCCGGAAAAGAAGGTGGAGCGCGTGCACGCGCTGCTGCTCACGGGCGGCAGCGCGTTCGGGCTGAGCGCCGCCACGGGCGTGGTGCGCGTGCTGGAGGAACGCGGCGTGGGCCACCCCACCCCGGCGGCGCGGGTGCCCATCGTGCCGGCCGCGGTGATCTACGACCTGCTGGTCGGCAGCGCGGCTGCCCGCCCGGACGCCGCGAGTGGCGAGGCGGCAGCGCGCGCCGCGTCGGACGCGCCCGTGCCGCGCGGGCAGGTGGGCGCCGGGACGGGCGCCACCTGCGGGAAGTACCTGGGTCCGGCGCACACCGCGCCGGGCGGGCTGGGCAGTGTGCTGGTGGAGCGGCATGGCGTCCGCGTGGGCGCGCTGGCGGTCGTGAACCCCATCGGCGACGTGCTGGACGCCGCGGGCCGCGTGATCGGCGGGCCGGGCGTGGGGCCGGGCGCGGCCGCGTTCACGCCGGGAGACGTGGAGAGCACGACGCTGGTGGCGGTCGTCACGGCGCACCTGCTCGGCAAGGCCGAGGCGCGGCGCCTCGCGGACGCCGCGCAGACCGCCATGGCGCGCGTAATCCGCCCCAGCCACACCGCCTGGGACGGCGACGCGGCGTTCGTGCTGAGTGCAGGCACGCAGCCGCCCGCCGATCCGATGCTGCTGGGCGCGCTGGTGCAGGACGCCGTGGCAGCGGCCATTACGGACGCGGTCCTGCAGAGCCGGTCGGTCCACCCTGCCGCGCCCCGGGGGCGCGGGCGGCGACGCGGTCGATGAGGCGCGGCACCCAGCGGAGCTTCTGGGTGCGGACCTCGTCGTTCGCGCTCGTGAACACCCATTCGAGGAACGCCACGCTCGCGGCGACCCGCATGAGCGCCACACCCTGCGGGTAGGGCGCGCCGCTCGCGGCGGCGTACGCGCCGCGAAACGCCGCTTTCAGGGCGTCCGGGTGATCGAAGTCCTCGAATTCCCCCTCGGTCACGGCGAGGTCGAAGGCGGGCAGGCCAACGGCGCACATGTCGAAGTCGATGGCGGCGACGGTGCCGTCCGCGCGCACGAGGGCGTTCCCGAAGTGCAGGTCGGCGTGGATCACCTGCATTTCGGCGGCGTGGTGGGCGAGGTGCTGCGCGCACGCCGCAATGGCGGGAGCCATGCGCGCGCAGGCGTGCGCGCCCAGGTCGCGGTCGGCGCGGGTGGCCCACCAGGAAGCCGGGCCGCTCAGCCACGCGGCGTCATGCGTGGGGCCGTACCAGGGGTGCGGCTGGCCGAGCGCGCGCAGGGCCGCGTGCAGGTGCGCGCTGAGCGTGCCGAGCTGCGCGGCGACCGCTTCGCTCATGTGCGCGCCGGCGCCCTCGCCGGGCACCCAGCGGAACAGCGCGACGTCGCGGCCCTGCGCGCGCGGGAGGGGGTCGCCGGTGACGTCCGGGAGGGGTTCGGGGACGTCCAGTCCGGCGGCGCGGGCAGCCGCCAGGACGCGGAATTCCTCGTGCAGGCGCTCGCGTGTCACGGAGGAGCGGCAGACGCGCAGGCCGCGCGGGCCGTCCGGAGTGTCCACGCGGGCGACGACGTTGCCGAGCGTCCGCAGGACCGTGAAGGGCGCGCCGCTCAGGCCGTAGGGGTGGAGCGCGGCGGTGATCAGGGCGTCGTGGGTCACGCCCTGCAGGATGCCTGAGCGCGCGCGCGGGTGGGGAGCGCCACCTGGCGGATCAGGGCGTGCGGAGCAGCACGCGCAGGTCGTTGACGTTCGTGCCGGTCGGTCCGGTCAGGAGGGCGTCGCCGAGCGCGTGGAAGAAGCCGCCGGCGTCGCCGCGGGCGAGGTGCGCGGGCGCGTTCAGGCCGAGGTGGGCGGCGCGGGCGAGTGTGTCGGGCGTGAGGACCGCGCCGGCCGCGCCCGCGGTGCCGTCCACGCCGTCCGTGTCGGCGGCGAGGGCGTACAGGCCGGGCGGCGCGGCGAGGGCGAGCGCGAGCAGGAAGGTGGTGTTGCGTCCGCCGCGCCCGGCGGCGGCGGGGACGGTCACGGTCGTTTCCCCGCCGCTCAGGAGGGCCTCGCCGGGCTGCAGGTCCGCGGCGAGGCGGGCGTGGTCGTGCGCGGCGGTGAGGGCGTCGCCGGTGACGTCGTCACGCCAGACGCGCGCGGCGTACCCGGCGTCCTCGAGGGCGCGCGCGGCGGCGTCGAGTGCGAGGCGGCCACTGCCGATCACGTGGTACGCGGCGTTCCGGCTGGGGGGGAGCAGCGCCGCGGGGGCGTGCAGCACCGCGCGCGCGTGGCAAGGCCAGCCCGTACCGGTCGAGGACCGTGAGGGCGTCGCCGGGCGCCGTGGGGGGCGGCACGGTCGGTCCGCCAGCGATGGTGGCGGGGTCATCACCGACCACGTCGGACAGGGCGTACGTGACGACCCGCGCCTGCGGGTGCGCGGCGCGCAGAACCCCGCCGCCCTTGAGGGCGGACAGGTGGCGGCGCACGGTGTTGACGTCGTGGATGCCCGCGCCGCATGCGAGCAGCGCGCGGGTCGTTTCGGCTTTCTCGGCGAGGGTCACGCCGAGCGGCGCGCACGCGAGGGCACTGCCGCCGCCGGACAGCAGGACCACCAGCGTCTCCCCCGCCCCGGCGTGCGCCGCGAGGCGCAGGGCGGCGCCGCCCGCCGCTTCACTGTGCGCGTCCGGGACGGGGTGCGCGGCCTCCATCACCCGGAAACCGGGAATGGCTGCGCCGGTGCCGTGCGGCGTGATGATCAGGCCTGCGTCGGGCGCGCCCCAGGCGGCGTGCAGCGCGCGCGCCATCGGTACGCTCGCCTTGCCGAGCGCGAGGGCCAGCACGCGGCCACGCGGGCGCGGCGGGAGGTGACGCGCGAGGGCGTCGCTGGGCGCGGCGGCGCGCACGCCGGCGTTCAGGGCGGCGAGCAGCGCGGCGCGCGGGGGCATGCGCGCAGTGTACGCGGGAGGGGTATGCTCCGCGCATGAACAATGAGGATCTGACGCCGTTCATTGAGGGTGGGTTGCGGGATCTGGCGGCGCTGGTGCGCCTGGAGAGCGTGTCCGCGCAGGGCCGCATGCTGCCCGAGGCGGCGGACGCCGTCACGCGCCTGCTGGAGGCCGAGGGGTTCACGGTGCGCCGGTACGCGGGGCAGGTCGCGCCGGTGCTGATCGCGGAGGCGGGCGAGGGCCCCCGCACGCTGCTGATCTACAACCACTACGACGTGCAGCCCGAAGACCCCGTGGAGTTGTGGGACAGCCCGCCGTTCACGCTCACGGCGCGGGACGGGCGCCTGTACGGGCGGGGCGCGTCGGACGACAAGGGAGAGTTCATGTCGCGCCTCGCGGGCCTGCGGGCGTTGCGCGCACGGCACGGTGGGACGCTGCCGCTGCGCGTGAAGTGGCTGCTGGAGGGCGAGGAGGAGGTCGGCAGCCCCAGCTTGGACGCGTTCGTGCGGGCGCACGCCGAAGAGCTGCGTGCGGACGGCGTGTGGTGGGAGTTCGGGTCGATCACGCCGGAGGGCCGCCCGGTGCTGTACGCCGGCCTGAAAGGCATCGTGTGCGTGGAGTTGCGCTGCCGCGTGGCGGACAGCGACCTGCACTCCAGCAACGGCGCGGTGGTGGACAACCCGCTGTGGCGCCTGGCGCGCGCGGTGGCGTCCATCCGCGATGAGCAGGGTCGCGTGACCATTCCCGGGTTCCACGACGACGTGCGGCCCGCGAGCGCGGCGGACGAGGCGGCCATCGCGGCGCTGCCAGGCGCGGGCGAGGCGCTCACGCGCACGTACGGCGTCACGCGCCCGCTCGGCGCGCCCGAGGAGTACCATCAGCGCCTGAACCTGATGCCGGTCGTGAACGTGAACGGCTTCCACGGCGGGTACGGCGGCGCCGGCAGCAAGACCGTACTGCCCGCCGAGGGGGTCGTGAAGCTCGATTTCCGCCTCGTGCCGGACCAGGACCCGGACCGCGTCGTGCAGCTGCTGCGCGCGCACCTGGACGCGCAGGGCCTCGGGGACGTGCAGATCGTGGAGCTCGAATCGCACCAGTTCCCGGCGCGCAGCGACCTCGCCGACCCGTTCGTGCGTACGGCCGTGAGCGTCGCGGAGCGCGTGTACGGGCAGGCGCCGCTGCTCAACCCCTCCTCGGGCGGGAGCGGCCCGATGCACCCGTTCATGGCGGCGGTGGGCGCGCCGGTGGTGGCGCTCGGCATCGGGAATGTCGGGGGGCGCGTGCACGCTCCGAACGAGAACATCCTGCGGCGCGATTTCGAGTCGGGCGTGCGGTTCGCGCTGGAATTCATGGACGCCCTCGGCGAGCACGCCTGAAGGGTGGCGGCGCCCGCCCTCATGCGCGGCGCTTTAGCCTGAAAGGCACCAAGGAGGCGTCATGACTCAACCGGACCTGTTCAACCCTGGCCCCGCCCTTCCGGACCTGCCGCCGTCGTGGGCGGCGGTCCTGGTGGACGAACTGCACTCGCCGCGCTTCCGGGCGCTGATGGACTTCGTGGTGCAGGAGCGCGCCGAGCACGCCGTGTACCCACCCGAGGCGGACGTCTTCAACGCGCTGCGCCTCACGCCGCTGGAGGACGTGAAGGTGCTGATTCTCGGGCAGGACCCGTACCACGGTGCGGGGCAGGCGCACGGGCTGGCGTTCAGCGTGCAGCCGGGCGTGCGGGTGCCGCCGAGCCTGAAGAACATCTACAAGGAGCTGCAGGCGGACGTGGGGTTCGTGCCACCGAAGCACGGGCACCTGACCGCCTGGGCACGCCGGGGGGTGCTGCTGCTGAACGCGGTGCTCACGGTGCGCGCGGGCGAGCCGAACAGCCACGCCGGGCGCGGCTGGGAGCACGTCACGGACGCCGTGATCCGCGCGCTGAACGCCAGGGAGGAGCGGGTGGTGTTCGTGCTGTGGGGCGCGTACGCGCGCAAGAAGGCGAAGCTCATCACGGCGCCGCAGCACGTGATCATCGAGAGTGCCCATCCGAGCCCGCTGAGCGTCGCGAAGTTCCTGGGTACCAAGCCGTTCAGTCAGGTGAACGCCGCCCTCGACGAAGCGGGCCGCGGGGCAATCGACTGGCAGCTCCCCGCCGACCCGAACGAACAGTGAACGAACGGGGGAGGCTGAAAGCCTCCCCCGTTGCTTGTTCAGGCGCTCGTCACTTCCGGGCTGACGCACCGGGCGAACGCCTCGCGGTACTCGTCGGCGTCCAGGCCGCGGCCGATCACGACGAGCTGGCTGCGCCCGTCGTTCTCCTCGCGGGCGCGGTCCACCGTGAAGACGTCCCGCACCGCCTGAAACAGCACGAGGTCCTCCAGGCCGCTGAGGCTGACGCGGCCCTTCAGGCGCAGCACTTCCGCCGGGCGGGACAGAACCAGGCCCGTGAGGAAATCATGCCAGCGCGCCGGATCAAGGGGCGTGGGCGCAGTGAGCGTGAAGCTTTTCAGCCCGGGCGTGTGCCGCGTCTCGTGCAGTTCCGGCACGCGGGTCGGGTCGTAGTCGTGCCGGTCGAGCAGATCGGCAGGGTCCACGCGGCTGTGCGTGGCGCGCACGAGGCGCGCGAGCGGGTTCAGGCCGCGCAGCGTTGTGTCGGCGACGGACAGCGTTTCCTCGGTGGCGAGGTCCGCCTTGTTCAGCACGACGACGTTCGCGTACGCGAGCTGCATGGCCGCTTCGGGGTTCTCGGTGAGCGTCCGCAGGGCGTGACGGGCGTCCACGACGGCCACGAGCGCGTCGGTGCGGAACGCGGCGCGCACCTGCGGTTCCAGCAGCGTCGCGAGGACCGGCACGGGGTCCGCGACGCCGCTCAGTTCGATCAGGACGTGCGCGGGCGGCTCGGCGCGCATGGCGAGGGTCACGAGGGCGCGCAGCAGGTCGTCGCGGCCGGCGCAGCACAGGCACCCGGCGGTGAGTTCGGTGATGTCGTCGTCGCGGACCTGTTCGATCAGGCCGCCGTCCACGCCGGTCTGCCCGAACTCGTTCACGATCACGCCGAAGTGCCGGGGGGCGCTGCGGATCAGGTGGTTCACGAGGGTGGTCTTGCCCGCGCCGAGGAACCCCCCGATGACGGTGACGGGAATGCGGCGGTCGGTGCCAGGAGACGCGTTCACGCGCGCAGAATACCGCCTGCACGGACGGCGCAATGGAAACGGCCCCCTTACGGGGGCCGCAACGCGTGGTGCTGGGGATGGGACTTGAACCCACACAGATTTCTCTACACGCCCCTCAAACGTGCGCGTCTACCAATTCCGCCACCCCAGCGGGGTCAGCGAGAAAAAGGATAGTGGGAACGCGCGAACTTGTCAACCCGCGCGCGCGTGGTACACTGCTCGTTGCCGCCGCAAGGGTCCGGGAGTCCGGGTGCTCAAGCGAGCGAGACTTATAACACTAGAGGTATCCATCAATGTCGATTGCTGAACAGAAAGCTGAAGTCATCAAGGCGAACGCCACCGCCGCCAACGACACCGGCAGCACCGCCGTCCAGATCGCGCTGCTCACCGCGCGCATCCAGAACCTCAGCGGCCACCTCACGGCCAACAAGAAGGACAAGCACGGCCAGCGCGGCCTGCAGATCCTCAACGGCAAGCGCCGCCGCCTGCTGAAGTACCTCGAGCGCAGCGACTACGACGCGTACATCGCCCTCACCGACAAGCTCGGCATCCGCCGCGGCCAGAAGATCGTCCGCTAACCCACAGCGGCCCACCGCGCCCCGCACGCCCACGCGTGCGGGGCGCGCCTTATGACGCCCGCTCACCCGCACTTCACGGTTTTCGCGCGCCCACTCCCGCACGCCCCGCTATGCTCCCCGCATGCCCGACGGCGCCCCGCCCTCTACCACTCCACGCCCCGCGCGCCTGATCGCCGTACAACCCAAATGGCACGCCCGCGACTTCATCAGCGCCCGCGCCTTCCGCCGCTGGATGCACGCCCAACTCCACGCCGCCCAGCCGCACCTCGCGCTGGACCGCCCGAACCTCGTGGTCCTCACCGAACTCAACGGCATGCCCCTCGTCCTGCGCGACGCCCCCCTCGCCGTCCTGAGCGGCCGCTTCCGCACCGCCGCCGCGCTGCTCGCCCTCAAACACCTCCCCGTCGTGCTGACCCTTATGGTCCGCGAACGCGTCTCCCCCATCCGCGCCGTCCAGCTCGCCCGCATCGACGCGAACGCGCGCCTGTACCTCGACACCTGCCGCGACCTCGCCCGCACGCACGGCGTGTACCTCGCCTGCGGCAGCACCACCCTCCCCCACTACCAGCAGCGGGACCGCACCCTGCGCCGCCACGGCCCGGGCCTGTACAACCAGGCGATCCTCCTCGACCCGCACGGCCAGCTCATCAGCGCGACCGACAAGGTGCACCTCACCCCCGACGAGGAACGCGGCGGCCTCGACCTCACTCCCGGCGCCCTGCGCGACGTGCGCGTCGTCCCCACACCCGTCGGGGACCTCGGCGTCGCCACCAGCCTCGACGCCTTCCGCGCCGACGTCATCGAGCAACTCGAAGCGCAGGGCTGTACCGTCATGCTGCAACCCGACGCGAACGGCAGCCCCTGGACCGCCCCCGAAGGCCTCCCACCCGACCCCACGTGCATCCGCGACCAGCCGGTCGCGTGGCTGGAAAGTGCCTGGCAGGTCACGCAGCGCGGCGACAGCATCCGCTACGCCGTGAACCCCATGTGCGTCGGGAACCTGCTGGACCTCACCTTCGACGGGCAGAGCGCCATCACCGGCCCCGCCGAGGAGGCCCCACGCGCCCGCAGTTACGTCCTCACGCCGCCCCGCCCGGGCTTCCTCGCGCTGATGCCCTGGGTGCGCGATCACGCCGACCCGCCCACCCTGCGGCGCGCCGGGCAGGCCCTCAGTGCGCGCAGCGCTCACCCGCACGAGAACCAGTATCGCACGGGCGTCCTCCACGCCGACGTGACCCTCCCCCCCAGCCGCGTTTCTACGCCGCCCCCCACGCCGCACGAAGTGGCCCTCGCCGCGTACCTGCGCGGTGAAGCCACCCTGCCCACCCCCCCGGCCACGCGCGCCGCGCGCGTCCTCTGGCCCGCCGCGCTGCTGGTCGCCACGGCCCTCGCGGCCCGTCCTGGACGGCGCGCCGCCCTGCTCGCCCTCACGGTTCCGCTGGCGCTGCTCGCCCTCCGCTGAGCGGCGGTTGACATCCCCGACCCTCAGCCATATACTTCTTCTCGCGCTGAAGGAAGCCAAGCAGCGCACCCCGCCCGCACGGGGGGTTGGCCGAGTGGTTGAAGGCAACGGTCTTGAAAACCGTAGTAGGGCAACCTACCGGGGGTTCGAATCCCTCACCCTCCGCCAACAAGCAGTACCCACACCTGGAGAGGTGGGTGAGCGGCTTAAACCACAGTCCTGCTAAGACTGCGTACTCCAAAAGGGTACCGAGGGTTCAAATCCCTCCCTCTCCGCCATAAGTGCCCGTAGCTCAGCTGGATAGAGCGTCTGACTACGGATCAGAAGGCCAGGGGTTCGAATCCCTTCGGGCACACCAAAGAAAGACCCCCCACTTCGGTGGGGGTCTTTTCTGCATTGTTGGTACGGGGCTCACTCGATGAGGCCGAGGGTGCGGGCTTTGTTGAGGGCGCTCACGCGGTCCGGCGCGTCGAGTTTCACGTACATGCGCGCGAGGTGCTCCTTGACGGTTTCGGGGCTGACGCCGAGGCTGCGGGCGATTTCCTTATTGCTCTGGCCGTCCGCGAGGAGGCGCAGCACGTCCCCTTCACGGGGCGTGAGCGTGGGGACCGTCACGTGTGGGAGGTGGTCGTCGAACGGGCGGTCCATCAGGGCGCGCAGTTGCCGCGCGAGGTCCTGCGGGGGCGTTTCCTTGCTGAGGTACGCGCGGGCGCCCGCGCGGCGCGCGGACTGGATGATGGCGGGCTCCTGGAAGGTTGTGATCAGGGCGACGAGGACGCCGGGAGCGGTGGTGCGGAGGCGTTCGGCGACCTCGATGCCGGTCAGGCCGGGCATTTTCACGTCGAGCAGGGCCACGTCGGGGCGGTGCGTGAGGGCAAGCTGCAGGGCGGCGTGGCCGTCGGCGGCTTCGGCGATAACGGTGAAGCCTTGCGCGGTGAGGGCGTAGCGCAGGCCCATGCGGAAGAGGGGGTGGTCGTCGGCGATGAGGACGTTCATGCGGTTTCCTCCGCCCAGCTGAGCGTGAAGTGCGTGCCGGTGTCGTCGTGGGTGTAGGCGAGGGTGCCGCCGTGCGCTTCGGCGATGCGGCGGGCGATGTACAGGCCGAGGCCGGCGGTGCCGGCGGTGTACTGGTGCCCGGCGATGGTGGTGGGTTGCGCGTTGAAGGGTTGCGCGAGGGTGCTGAGGGGGGCGCTGAGGCCAGGACCGTCGTCGGTGACGCACAGGTGGTGCGGGGTGACGTGCAGGGTGACGGTGCGGGTGGCGTAGCGGACGGCGTTGTCGGTGAGGTTCAGGGCGGCGCGTTCGAGGACGCGCGCGTCGATGTGAGCGTGGGCGTCGCCGGTGACGGTGACGGTGAGGCGGGGGGCGCTCTGGCGGGCGCGGGTGGCGACGCGCTCGGCGAGGGCGCGCAGGTCGGTGGGCGCGCGGTTGAGGTGGACGTCTTCGCGTTCGAAGCGGTGCGCGTCGCTCATCTGCTGCACGAGCGCGAGGAGGCGGTCCGTTTCGGCCTGCATTTCGCGGACGAGGTGGGTGCGTTCAGCGGGGGGCAGGTCGGGGCTAGCGAGTACGCCGGCGAGGTGCCCGGTGGCGATCAGGGGCGTTTTGAGGTCGTGGACGAGGGTGGCCATGAAGGCGGCGCGGCGGGCCTGTTCGGCGTGGACGCGCGCGACGAGGCGGGTGAAGGCGCTGCGCAGGGCCTGCACTTCGCTGGGGTCGTCGGGGAGGCTCGCGGCGAACGTGCCGGCGTCGACTTCGGCGCGGAGGCGCAGGGCGGGGCGCAGGAGCGCGCCGGTGACGATGTACGCGCTGACGCCGCTGATGAGGCCGACGAGGGCGAGCCAGGCGAGCAGGCGGCCGTCTAAGTGGAACAGGCCGAGCGTGAGGGACACGGCGACGTTCGGGATGAACGCCGTGAGGAACACCACCAGCGTCACTTGCGCCCGCAGGGAGTGGAAGGGCCGCACGCTCCTCAGTGTAGGGGCGGGGTGGTGGGGCGTGCGCGTGGGATTTCACAGCGCCGCCCCGCGCGGGCGCGTTCAGGCGTGGGCGGGGCGCAGGAAGGCGTCGCGGTCGGGTTCGGGGGTGCGGCGGCCGCGTTTGTGCTGGTAGAGGCGGCTGTCGCTGAGGCGCAGCGCGTCGGATTCGGCGCGGGCTTCGTCGGGGATGCACGCGACGCCGACACTGGCGCCCGCGGCCGGGAAGCCGAGGTCGCGGGTGAACCGCGCGGCCTGCGCGACGCTTTCGGTGGCGAGGCGGGCGTTCGCGGTGGTGAGGCCCGGCCAGATGATCGCGAACTCGTCGCCGCCGAAGCGGTACACGCGCGCGTCGGCGGGGAGGGCGCTCTGGAGGCACGCAGCGAACGTTTTGATGAGGGCGTCGCCGCGCAGGTGCCCTTCGGCGTCGTTGATCTGCTTGAGGCCGTCGAGGTCGATGAGGGCGACGCTGAAGGGGTGCTGGCCGCTGAGGGCCGCCTGGCAGGTGCCGTGGAAGTCCTCGTCGAAGGCGCGGCGGTTGCCGAGGCGCGTGAGCGGGTCGCTGAACGCGGCGATGCTGAGTTCCGCCTGCAGGTCGCCGAGCGCCTCGTTCATGCTCCGGACTTCGCGGAGGCTGCTGCGCAGGCGCTGGTTGAGGCCGTGCATGCGCGCAGCGAAGGCGGTGATGATGCCGCCCTGCAGGGCGAACAGCGCGAACGTGAGTTCCGACTGCGCCTGCCCCTGGGTGCTGGTGAGGAGCACCACGAGGCCGCTGAGCAGGGTGGAGTACACGCCGCCCCAGGCGCTGCGGGCGTAGGCGCTCGCGGCGATGGACGCGAAGAACATCATGAACGGCGCGCTGCCCGGCGCGAACTGGTAGAGGCCCTCCCGGGCGACATACGCGAGCAGGACCAGCGCGGACGCGATCAGAAGGGTGACGAGGTGCCAGCGCACCCTGCCGCCACCTTGGAGGAATGCGCGCACGCGTCGATTCATACCGGCTCATCATCGCCGACCCGCCGGCGAGGTTTATACGGCATACCCGAATAGGGCTTTAGAGAGGCCTCACCGTTTCGGGGCGCCTACGCGGGATGGGCGCGCCCGCCGCGCCGGAAGAGCAGCGCGCCCGCGCCCAGGAGGGCGACGCCGAGCAGCGCGGCGCGGCGCAGCGTGGGCGCGGTGAGGCGCGTGGTGGGCAGCGCGATGGGCACGGGGTGCCGCAGGTACCAGCCGCGTTCGGGTCGGCCGATCTGGTCGAAGTCACGGGCGAGGCGCGTGAGCGCGCGGGCCATGCGTTCGCCGCTCATGGGGTGGCCGTGGCCGGTGGCGGCGGTGTCCGGGTGCAGGCGCGCGAGGACGCGGACACTTTCGCGCGCGGCGTCCCAGTTGGGGGTGTAGTACGCGGGCGGGCGGTGCACGCGCATGGGCCGCAGGCGCAGCGCGCCGTTCACGGTTTCCTGCCGGGTGGTGACGAACGCGTCCCCGGCGATGAGGGTGCGGTCCTGCGCGCGCCACAGGGACACGTGGCCGGGCGAGTGGCCGGGCGTGTGCAGCCAGCGCCAGCCGGGCAGGTGCGGGACGCTGCCGTCGGCGGGGAGGGTGCGGACGTTCGGGCGGAAGTCGAACGGGCCAGGCACGAACGCGGGGGACAGGGCGCTCATGACGCCCCCGACGGTGGGGTCCGGGAACGGGTAGGGGTGCTGCCCGGTCAGGTACGGCAGTTCGAGCGGGTGGGCGTATACGGGCACGTCCCAGATGCGCAGCAGGGCGTGCAGGGAACCGACGTGGTCGAGGTGCCCGTGCGTGAGGACGATGGCGCTCGGCGGGCGTTCGTCGTGGTGCTGCCGGGCGGCCTGGCGGATCAGGCGGGTGTTCAGGACCATGCCGGCGTCAATGAGCACCCAGTCTCCGCCGGGCGGGCCGATCAGGTAGGCGTTCACCATGGGGAGGCGCACGCGGATCACGTCCGGGCGGAGCAGCTGGGTGCCGCCGAATACGGACACTTGCGGGACTTGCTGGGTCATCGCTGGGCCTCCTCCGGGCATGTGCCTCTGTACGGTACGCAGGGCAGATGAGCGGGGGGCGTACGGGCGACTTAACGGACAGTCAAGGCGCGGGCGCGCTAAGAAACGCTGAAGGCCACAGCTTCGGCTGTGGCCTTGCGGGGCGGCGCGCGGTTACTCGTCGGTGCTGAGGACCGCGAGGAACGCTTCTTGCGGCACTTCGACCGTGCCGATCTGCTTCATGCGGGCCTTGCCCTTCTTCTGCTTGTCGAGCAGTTTCTTCTTGCGGCTGATGTCGCCGCCGTAGCATTTCGCGAGGACGTCCTTGCGGAAGGCCTTCACGGTGGCGCGCGCGATGATCTTCCCGCCGATGGCGGCCTGCACCGGCACCGCCCACATCTGGCGGGGGATGACGTCGGCCATCCGGTCGACGATCTTGCGCCCGAGGCCGTACGCGCGGTCCTCGTGCACGATGACCGCGAGGGCGTCCACGATTTCCTGGTTCACGTAGATGTCGACCTTCACGAGGTCCCCCTCGCGGTAGCCGATGATCTCGTAGTCCATGCTGGCGTAGCCGCGGCTGATGCTCTTGAGGCGGTCGTGGAAGTCGTACAGGATCTCCGCGAACGGCACCTCGTAGATGAGCTCCACGCGCTTGCCGACGTAGTTCATGGTCTGCATGACGCCGCGGCGTTCCTGCAGCAGCTGCATGACCGGCCCGACGTGCTCCTCGGGCAGCATGACGCTCAGCTTGATGTACGGTTCCTCGATTACCTCGATGCGGTCGCGGGTGGGGAACTCGGCGGGGTTCTGCGTTTCGAACACCTCACCGTTGGTGAGGGTGAGGCGGTACACGACGGCCGGGGCGGTGGCGATCAGGTCAAGGTCGTACTCGCGTTCCAGGCGCTCCTGAATGATTTCGGCGTGCAGCAGGCCCAGGAAGCCGCAGCGGAACCCGAAGCCGAGCGCTTCGGACGTTTCCGGCTCGAACGTGAACGCGGCGTCGTTGAGTTTGAGTTTCTCGAGGGCCTCGCGGAGCTTGCGGTACTCCTCAGTGTTGGTGGGGTACAGCCCCGAGAACACCACGGGCTGCGCGGGCTTGAAGCCCGGGAACGGCTCCTGGGTGGGGTTGCCCTTGAGGGTGATGGTGTCGCCGACTTGCGCGTCGTGGATGTCCTTGATGCTCGCGGCGACCCAGCCGACCTCGCCCGCCTGCAGGCTCTGACCGACGATCAGGCCGGGTGAGAAGGTGCCGACCTTGTCCACGCCGAAGGACTTGCCGGTGTGGTAGAGCATCATCTCGTCCTTCGCGCGGATGGTGCCTTCCAGCACCCGAACGAACAGGATCACGCCCTGGTACGCGTCGTAGAACGAATCGAAGATCAGCGCCTTGAGCGGCGCCTGCGGGTCGCCGGGCGGGGGCGGGATGCGCTCCACGACCGCTTCGAGGATGTCGTCGATGCCGATGCCGCTCTTGCCGGACGCGAAGATGGCGTCCTCGGCGGGAATGCCGATGACGTCCTCAAGTTCCTGCGCGGCGCCCTCGGGGTCCGCGGCGGGCAGGTCAATCTTGTTCACGACCGGGACGATCTCGAGGTTGCTGTCGATGGCGAGGTAGGCGTTCACGATGGTCTGCGCCTCGACGCCCTGCGACGCGTCCACCAGCAGCAACACGCCCTCACACGCGGCGAGGCTGCGGCTGACCTCGTAGTTGAAGTCGACGTGGCCGGGCGTGTCGATCAGGTTCAGGACGTACGTGTCGCCGTTGGGGCGGGTGTAGTTGAGGCGGATGGGGGTGCTTTTGATGGTGATGCCGCGCTCGCGCTCAAGTTCGAGCGTGTCGAGCGTCTGGTCGCGCTTGTCGCGCTCGCCCATCGCGCCCAGTTTTTCCAGGATGCGGTCCGCCAGCGTGCTTTTGCCGTGGTCCACGTGGGCGATGATGGAGAAGTTCCGAACGTTCACCGAAACAGTCTAGCGGCCCGGGCGGGCGCGCAAAGTGGGACGCGCGGCCGGGCCCGGGGCGCGGTCCCTCCGGGGTGAGAGCGGCACTCAGCCCCTGGTCTGGCCGTAGCGTTCAAGCAGCGTCTGGCGGTCCATGACGATGTACTTCGGCAGGATGGTGCGGCCGGTGGCGCGCGCGCCGTACAGGCGGCGCAGGGCGTCCATGCCGAAGGCGAACAGCCGCGCCTGGCGTGGGTCGGCCATGTCGGCGCTGGTGAACCCGAGCGGGCCGAGCACGTCGTGGAAGAGCGTGAGCGCCCACACGACCTGGGTGTCCGCGTAGCGCGGGTCGGTCTGGACGGCGTGCGCGACGTCACGGAGGCTGTCGCGGATGGCGCGCAGGGCCGTGATCGCGCTGAGGTCCGCGACGGCCACGAAGCGGCCGTTGTGCAGGTGCAGTTCCGCACCGGGCGCGCCGTGCGGGAGGAGGCGCCCTTCGGCGTTGACGGTGCTGGGGCCCTCGTAGGGCGCGGCGCCGAGGCGGAACAGCGCGCGGGCGCGCGTCGTCAGGGGCGTGAGGTTCTTTTGGCGGTCGAAGCGCGCGTCGACGGTGGCGCGCCAGGCGCGCAGCACGGCGGCGCGGGGCGTGCCGCGGCGCGGGCCGTACAGGGCGTCGACGGTGTGCAGCGTGTAGCCGCGCGCGCGGAGTTCCTGCAGCGTGTCGGCGAGGCCAGTCGGGTCGAGGGGCAGCGTGAGGACGGCGCCGGGCTCCGCGCGGTCCAGGGCGTGCGCGGCGGACGTGACCCGTACGCCCGGGGTGGTGGGCGTAAGGTGCGCGCGGCGGGCGTGCGCGACCGTGAGCGGCGTGTACCCGTCCGGGCGGACGTGGGTGACGCCGTCCATGGGGGCGTACCGCCACGTGCCGCCGCGCAGGGCCACCTGGTGCCCCTCGGCGCGCAGGTGCGCGAGCAGTTCCGGGTGCGCCTCTTCGCGCTTCAGGAAGAAGGTGGCGGGAACGTTCGCGGCGCGCAGGACGGCGAGCAGGTTCGTGCCGGGCACGCCGTTGAACGTGAGGGCCAGTTCGCTCTTGCCGCCGTGGCCGCCCTGCACGACGCCCAGGCCGAGTGGGCCGTGCAGCAGCCGGGGCAGGGTGACGGCGGCGAGGGCGGTGAGCAGCAGGGGGAGGGTGCGGCGACGCATGCGCCCTTACCATCGCACACCTTTCGGTGGACGCGCCGCTCGGGGTGGGCGCGCAGGCTATGCCCTATGGGATATATCGCCGACGCTCAGCAAATGAGCCGCGCATGAACAGCATTCGCGGTATCGTGGGGGCGATGAACGCTGCGAAGCGGGATTGGACCGAGAAGATGGGCCGCGTGCACGGAGGTGGCCTGCGATGAGGCCCCTGCGTGTCGGCTTGTTTACGGACGTGTTCCTGCCGGACCACAACGGCGTGTCGACCAGCGTGCTGCTGCTCGCCCGCGAACTGCGCCGCCAGGGGCACGACGCGTGGATCATCACGCCGGCGGTGCCCGGGTACGTGGACACGGAGGACTGCATCGTGCGCCTGCGGAGCTTCACGAACCCGGCGCTGCCGCGGCAACGCATGGCCGTGCCCGGCAAGCGGCGCCTGCTGGGCCGCTTTGACCTGATTCACACGCACACGCCGTGGGTGGCGGGCTGGTGGGGCGCGCGCCTCGCGAGCCGCTGGGAGGCGCCGCACGTGGCGACGTTCCACACGCACCTCGAGGCGTACACGCACTACGTGCCGGGCCTGTCGCGCCTGGACCGCCGCGTGCGGGCCGTGCAGCGCCTCGCCCGGCGCTTCTACGAGACCGCCGAGGTGCTCGTGGCGCCCAGCAGCGAGAGCGCGCGCGTCGTGCAGGGGTACGGGGTCACGCGGCCCGTGCGGGTCGTGCCGACCGGCATCGACCCGCGCCTGCTGGAAGCGGCGCCGCCGCTGTCCGGCCCCTGGCCGGCCGGGACGCGCCGCCTGCTGTCAGTGGGGCGGCTCGGGCACGAGAAGCGCTTCGAGGTGGTGCTGGAGGCGCTGCGGCAGTTGCGCACGCAGCACAACGCGCACCTCGCCATCATCGGCGAGGGCCCGCAGGCCTCGGAATTGCGCGCGCTCGCCGCGCGGCTGGGCGTGGCGGACGCCGTGACGTTCGTAGGGCCGGTGCCGCTCGCGCACATGGGTGCGTACTACCGCCAGGCGGAACTGTTCCTGTTCGGCAGTGACACCGAGACGCAGGGGCTGGTGCTGCACGAGGCGCAGGTCATGGGCGTCCCGGTCGTCGCGGTGGGCGCGCAGGGCACGCTGGACGGCGTGCGGAACGGCGAGAGCGGCTTCCTGGTCGCGCCCGGCGATGCGTCCGGCCTCGCGCGGCACGCGCACGAGCTGCTGAGCAGCTCCACGCTGCACACGGCCTTCTCGGCGGGCGCGCGGTCGTTCGCGCGGGCGTCCACCGTGGAGGGCGTCACGGCGCGCATGCTGGACGTGTACGCCGAGGCGTTCTGGCGGGCGAGCGCGCGCCCCTGGACGGACCGCTCGCCCGACGTTACCGCCCGTCGAAGTACCCTGCTGTTCGGCCGCCGAGGTTCCTGACGTGCCGCCACAGGAAGGGCGCCCAGCCGCCCGCCGCGTGCATGCGGCGGGCGCTGGTGAGCACCAGGGCGTCCGGCACGTACCGCACCGGGCCGAGCTGCGCGAGGGCCGCGCCGAGCAGGATGTCCTCGCGCGCCTCCACGTCCGGGTACCCGCCGGCGAGGTGCGCGGCCATGCGGGAGAACGCCATGTTCGCGCCGGCCAGGTTCGCGTGCCCGAGGGCGTGCGCGGCGCGCAGGAACACCCGGTACCCGGCCTCGCTGAGGGCGGCGTCCACGGGCGTGGCGTCCGAGAAACGCATGGGGCCGTACAGCGCGACCGCGCCGGACGTGTGCGCGGAGAGTCGCTCCAGCCAGTCGGGGCGCGGCAGGGAATCCGCGTCGGTCGTGGCGATCCACGGGGCGCGCGCGGCGTCCAGGCCCGCCTGACGCGCGCGGGCCACACCGGGCGTGGCGCACGGCACGACGACCGCGCCGCCCGCACGGGCCACGCGGGCAGTGGCGTCGCTGCTGCCGTTGTCCACGACGATCACCTCGGCGGGCGGCAGGGTCTGCGCCGCGAGGGCGCGCAGCAGCGCGGGCAGGTGGGCGGCTTCGTTACGGGCGGGCACCACGACACTGAACACGCCCTCAGCGTACCTGCATGCGGGCGGCGCGCGTGAGCGCCCTGCCGTGGCCGAACGGCACGCGCCGCACGGTCGCGTCCGCGCTGGCGGTGTTGTGCCTGTCGGAGTTCGTGCGGACCGGGCTGTACGCGTCGTTCCTGTACGCGTACGGTCCGCGGCACGGCATGAGTCTGTCGCTGGTGGCGCTCGCGTGGACGGTGCACTTCGGGGCGGACACCGTAGGGCGCGCGCTCGGCGGGCGGCTCGTGACGCAGTACGGTCTGGACCGCGTGGCGTTCGCCGGTGGGCTGCTGGGGCTGCTGGCCGTATGGCTGGTGCCGCAGGTGCCGGTGCCGTGGATGGTGCTGGTGCTGGCGGCGCTGCACGGCCTGGGCTTCAGCGCGCTGTGGCCGGGCACGCTGTCCACCGCGTCGCTGCGCGCGCAGGCGGGCGAGCAGGCGCGCGCCGTGGGGTTCGCGACGATGGCCGTCGCGCCGTTCACGGGCGTGGCGTTCCTGACGCTCGCGCCGCTCACGAAACTGCAGATGCACGGGGGCCTGCCCATCGCGTGGTTGACGCTGATGGTCATGCAGGGCCTGGCGACGCTGGCGGCCCTGGGTGCACCCCGTCACCTCGTGGTGGAGGCGCCGCCCGCGCCGGACGCGGCACTGCAGGCGCCGCCGCGCGTGCGCCGGACGCTGCTGTTCCTGCTGCCGGCCGCGGTCGTGCAGACGCTCGCGCTAACGCTGGTGGGGCCGCTGCTGCAGAGTGACGGGTTCAAGCATGACTCGGGCCTGTCCACGCTGGGCGTATGGGGGCTGCCAGCGCTGCTGGCGGTCGGCGGCGCGGCGGCGTACGGGCTGCTGAACTTCACGGGGCGCCTCGCGGACCGCCGCGACCCGCGGCTGGTGCTGATCGTGGGGCTGGTGCTGGCCGGGGCAGGCATGACGGCGCTGGCGCTGAAACCGCCGGTGTGGGCGTACTTCGCGATTGCCGCGCTGGTCGGCGTGGGGTACGCGGGCCTGGTGCCCGGCTGGGGCGGGCTGCTGACGCGCATGCTGCCGGAACGGGACCGCGCGACCGCGTGGGGCGCGGTGCTGAGCGCGGAGAACATCGGGACGGGTGTCGGGCCGCTGCTGGGCGCCGTCGCGTACGACCAGTTCGGCCTGAGCGGACCGTTCGTCGTGGCGAGCGTGCTGCTGTTCGGCGTGGCGTTGATGTACGTCCTGAGCCGCTTCCGGACGGCTACGTCCACCGCCTGAGCGGAGGCGTGGGCGGCCAGGGCAAGGGGCCCTGGTCGCCCACGCCTCCGCTTAGCGGCCCAGCAGGTCGAGGCTGATTTCGCGGGCGAGTTCCGGGAGGGCGCCGCCCTGCCCGATGCGGGCACGGCCGTCGCGGGCAGCGTCGGCGCGCGCGGCCGGGTGCGCGTGGAGGTGCTGCGCGGCCCGCGCGAGGGCGTGCGGATCAGGGCGGGTAAGCGTGAGGGCCGCGCCGAGCAGGCGGGCCTGACGGGCCGCGAAGGTCGGCGTGAACTGCGGCCCGCCCGTAACGAACGCGACCGAGGGCACGCCGAGGCCCGCGAGCTGTTCGGTGGCGGTGCCCGCGGTGGCGAGCGCGACGCGCGCGGCGCGCGCGACGCTGCCGAACGCGCCGCGCAGCACCTCCACGCGGGTGTGGCCGTGCTGGAGGGTCACGTGCGCGGCGCTCCGGTCGGCGCGGGTCCAGCCGTCCGGGATGGGCAGGGCGTCCAAGGGCGGCGCCCAGGCGACGAACGCCTGCAGGTCCGGGAGGTGCGTGGCGGCCGCGAGCATCACGGGGAGGCTGAGGGGCGCGTCGGCGCGCGACCCGGGTACGAGCGCCAGCACGGGCCGGCCATCCCGCAGGGGGGTGAGGTCAAGTTCGGGATCGGGCAGGACGTCCAGGGCGAAGCTGCCGAAGTGGCGGGCGCTCACGCCGCGCGCGAACAGGAAGCGGGCGCTGGCGGCGTCACGGGTGTACACCCGGCGGGCGCGGCGGGCCAGCGCGACCTCCCACGGCATGAACGCGTTCGCGCCGAGCGCGTTGAGTTCGCGGAGGTATGCGCGCACGGTCATGCCCTCGCCGTAGTGGACGCTGACGAGCGGCTGCACGTGGTACAGGGGCGCGGCGCCCGCGGCGAGACGCGCAACCATCAGGGCGTACGCGTCGCCAACGGCGATGACGCCGCGCGCGGCGTGCCCGGCGCGCCACCCGGCCGCCCACTGCCGCAGCGACGCGGAGATCAGTCCGGCACGCAGGTCCGCGCGGAGGTTCGCGGCGCTCCCGAACGGGAAGCCGCCGGACGGCAGCGCGAGGGCCGGGCCGACGCGTTCGGCGACGTCCGCGTACGCACCGCCCGCGCCGACGAGCGTGAGCGCCTGGACGTGCAGGCCACGTCCCCGGAGGTGGTGGGCGAGGCGCGCGCCGATCAGGTCTTCGGCGACGCCGTTGGAGACGATCAGCACCTGCGCGTCCGGCATGGCGGGCATCTTAGCGCACGGGAAGCGTGAGCCCGGGCGGGCCTGCGCGCGCGGCGCGGCGCTAGAGTGGTGCGGTGAAGAAGTACCTGGACCTCGTGAAGTTCGAGCATACGGTGTTCGCGTTGCCGTTTGCGTACGCGGGCATGCTGCTGGCGAGCCTGCAGTCGCGCGGGACGGGGTGGCCGGGCCTGGAGGTGCTGCTGTGGGTGACGCTCGCGATGGCGGGCGCGCGCACGGCGGCGATGGGCGCGAACCGCGTGATCGACGCGGCCATTGACGCGCGCAACCCGCGCACGGCGGGCCGGGAGATTCCCAGCGGGAAGGTCACGCCCGCGCAGGCGTGGGCGCTGGTGATCGTGAGCGTCGTCGTGATGGCGTTCGCGGCGTGGCAGCTCAACCCGCTGTGCCTGGTGCTGCTGCCGCTCGCGCTGGTGTTCCTGATCGGTTACCCGTACACGAAGCGGTTCACGTGGCTGTGTCACGCGTGGCTGGGCGTGACGGACGGCGCAGCGGCGGCGGGCGGGTGGATTGCGGTGACAGGGCATTTCGCGCCGGGCGCGTGGCTGCTGTGGGCGGTCGTGATTTTCTGGATGATCGGCCTGGACGTGATCTACGCGACCATGGATTACGCGTTTGACCGCGCGAACGGGATTCGCAGCATTCCGGCGCGCTTCGGGATTCCGCGGGGGCTGGGCATCGCGGCGGGCAGTCACGCGCTCACGTTCGCGCTGCTGGTCGCGACGGGCGTGGTGGTGGGCGCGAGCGCGCTGTATTACGTGGCGGTGCTGGTGATGGGCGGGATTCTGCTGTACGAGCACCGCCTGGTGAACCCGAACGACCTGACGCGCGCGAACGTGGCGTTCTTCGACGCGAACATGTGGCTGGCGCTGACGATGCTGGCGGGCGTGATCGCGGACGTGACGTACCGGACGCTCACCTGACGTGACGCACGCCGCCGGGTGGGAGGCGCTCGTGCCAGCCGCGGCGCGGGCGGCGTTCGCGGCGGGTGAGGAGCGCGCGGCCCTCGCACGCCTGCGCAACGCGCGGGACGCGCAGGTGCCGGGCTCGCCGGGGTGGGCGCTGCTGGAGCGGGCGGTTGGGGTGCTGCTGATTCACATGCTGCGGGAGGTGGAAGGCACCTTCGCGCTGGAGCGGGCGGACGCCGTGCTGGACGCGCACGGTTGGCCGCGTCCGGACCTGGAGACGCTGCTGGGCGGCGCCGCTCCCCTGCCCTGAGGCGTGGGGGCGCGGGCGTCCGGTACACTGCGCGGCATGACGCTTGAGTCCACTCCGGAAGAGTTCGCGGCGCGGTTCGCTGCGTTCGCGGCGCAGGGCGTGGTGTACCCGCAGCCGGAAGGCAGCCCGCTGCTGGAGTTCACGGCGGGCGGGCGGGTGCTGTACCTGTTTGACCGTTCCGGGCCGTACGCGGCCCGGCCGGGTCCTGCGCGCGTCGTCGTGCACGGCGTGGCGCGCCGCTGGGCGCTGTCGGACGCGCGGGAGGAGGCGCTCGGGGCGGTGGGCGTGTCGGCGGTGGAGGGGGTCGGGGTGGTGCTGAGCGTGGCCCGGCAGGTGCTGGTGGTGCAGGCGCGCCTGCCGCTGGTGCTGGGCGTGCTGGGCGGGGCGGCGGGCGTAAGCGTGGGTGACTGGGTGGCGTTCGAGACGGAGCCGCCGCTGCATGGGTTCCTGGCCGAAGGTGTGCCTGCACGGGGGACACCTGGCGGATGACAGGCGCCCGCGGGGCGTTTGTAAGAATTCTGTTAGAGGATTTGGTGTTGCGCGCCGCGGCATTTTAGACTAGGCAGGAGTTGCTCCGGCGACGCACCATGACGACCCTCCTCCTGCCTTCCTCCCCTGGTGCGCCCAGCGCCCGCCGCCCGGTCTGCGCCGTGGTGGTGGATCTGGCGGGCAGCACGTCCCTCGCGCACCGGCTGCCGCTGGAGCACTACACCGCCGTGATGGGCGAGCTGATGCAGGTGCTGTACCTGCACCTAGAGATGCTGCGCGGCCACGTGCTGCAGCACCAGGGGGACGCGGTCATCTGCCTGTGGGACATCGAGGACACGCCGTACGCGCTGGAAGCGGCCCTGACGGCGCACGCCCGTGCCGCGGACCTGAGTCTCGCCCGGCTGCTCGGCGAGCACCTGCAGCTGCGCTGCGGCGTGGCGTGCGGGGAGGTCATGATGGGCGTGATCGGCGGGATCGAGGCGGCGTACGGCCTGCCGGTGAACCTCGCGCGGCGTCTGTGCGATGCCGGGCAGCGCGGATGGACGCTGACGTGCGCGAACACGCCGCTGTACGCACCGCACGCGGAGCTCACGCCGTCCGATCCGCTGCCGCTGCGCGGTTTCCCGGAGCCGTGCCTGTCGTACCGGGCCAGCGCGAGTGGCGTGAGCGTGACCGGGTTGCAAAACTCATCTCACATGAAGATTGTCTGAGCCCATACGGTCCCTGCCGTTCACATGAGAGTGCGTAGTGACGTGCGGAAGCGCGTCCAGGCTCAAGTGAACAGCAGTTAAGTGAACGGGGGGTCTTCTCATGAGAAGCGTCCATAGACTGGGCAGCATGGAACGCAAGCCCCTGGTCCTCGTGATCGAGGATGAAAAAGATATTGCCCGCTTCATCGAACTGGAGCTCGCCGCCGAAGGCTACGCCACCGAAGTCGCCTTCGACGGCGTGACCGGCCTGAGCAAATTCCGCGAAGTCAACCCCGACCTCGTGATCCTCGACCTCATGCTCCCCGTCCTCGACGGCCTGGAGGTCGCCCGCCGCATCCGCAAGACCAGCAACACTCCCATTATCATCCTCACCGCCAAGGACAACATCCAGGACAAGGTCGAAGGCCTCGACAGCGGCGCCGACGACTACCTCGTCAAGCCCTTCAGCATCGAGGAACTGCTCGCCCGCGTGCGCGCGCACCTGCGCCGCGTGAACCCCGCCGTGACCGGCGAGGTGCGCGTCGCCGACCTCGTCATGAACCTCGACGGCCGCGAGATCTTCCGCGGGGGCCGCCGCGTGGAACTGAGCGCCAAGGAGTTCGAGCTGCTCGAACTGCTCGCCCGCAACCCCGGCAAGGTCTTCTCCCGCTTCGAGATCGAGGAGAAGGTCTGGCCGGAGTACACCGGCGGCAGCAACGTCGTGGACGTGTATATCGGCTACCTGCGCCGCAAGCTCGAGGAGGGCGGCGAGCGCCGCCTGATCCACACCGTGCGCGGCGTCGGCTACGTCCTGCGCGAGGAATAAAATGCGCGCGCCGGGCCGGGGCCAGGTGGCCTCGGCCCGCACGATATCGCGCGCGCCCCAGCGTTCCTGAGGGCCGCGCGGGGTGACCTTCAGACTCCGCGGCGCACCGCGCCCCCCGCTCTACACTGTGGGGCATGACCCTGCGCTGGCGACTCACGTTCTTCTACGCGACGCTGGTGACGACGCTGCTGGTGGTCCTGGGCGTCAGCCTCACCGGCGTGATGCAGCGCCGCCTGCTCGACAACGTCGACAGCGACCTGCTCGAAACGTACGGCCAGTTCATGCGCCTCAACGACCTGGCCAGCCAGCCCACCTACGGCCCGCCCAACGGCAACCCCTTCCAGCCGCTCGACGACCAGACGCGCCTGCAGCAGATCGGCGAGTCGTCCTTCCCCGCCACGCCCCTGCAGGTGGACCTCCTGATCGGCCAGAGCGTCGAATCGGTCCGGACGCTCCCGGTGGACCTGCTGCAGCAGATCGCGCGGCAGGGCCGGCAGCTGTGGCAGATCAACCCGGACCGCCCCATCGAGCTCACGGGGCCGCAATGGACGAAGCTGCAGCGCAGCCCGGAACGGAACCTGAAGTTCACGGCGGCGCTCCCCGCGCTGTATCAGCAGGCGGCGCGGCCTGTGCGGATTTTCGTGGCGCTCGGCGACTACTCCTACGCGCCGAGCGCCAGCCTCGGCAGCGGCAGCGAGAAGACCACCGCCGTCGTGTACGTCGCGCGCGACCTCACGAACGTCTACGAAACCATCGACAACCTGCGCCTGATCACCTTCGTGGTGTTCCTGATCGGCGCGCTCGGCGCGGGCGTCGGCGCGTACGTGTTCTCCGGGCAGGCGCTCAAGCCGCTGCGGCAGGTGCAGCAGGCCGCCGAAGGCATCGGCGGCCGCACCCTCGCGCAGCGCGTGCCGGAACCCGACACCGGCGACGAGGTGCAATCGCTCGCGCGCGCCCTGAACGGCATGCTCGACCGCCTCGAAGCCAGCTTCGAGGCGCAGCGGCGCTTCACGTCGGACGCCAGCCACGAACTGCGTACGCCGGTCACGGCCATCAGCGGGCACGCCGGGTACCTGCTGCGCCGCACGCAACCCACCGACCAGCAGCGCGAGAGCCTCGGCATCATCAAAAGCGAAGCGGACCGCCTGACCGGCCTGATCGGCAGCCTGCTGGAACTCGCGCGCAGCGACAGCGGCGTGCTGCAGCTGCGCCTGCAGCCGGTCCTGTCGTGCCTGTTCCTGCAGGACATCGCCCGTGAACTCCGGCCGCTCGCGCAGGCGCAGGGCGCGACGCTCACGCCCGAAGGCGAGGAGATTCCCTTCCAGGGCGACCCGGACCGCCTGCGGCAGGTGCTGATCAACCTCGTCTCGAACGCCCTGAAGGCCGGGTCGCACGCGATCACGCTGCGCAGCGCGCGCGACCCCAACCCGTCCGGGCCGCCCAGCGTGCGCCTGAGCGTACAGGATGACGGCCCCGGCATCGCGCCGGAACACCTCGGGCGGCTGTTCGACCGGTTCTACCGCGTGGAGGAGTCCCGTTCGCGTGATCAGGGCGGCGCGGGCCTGGGCCTCGCCATCGTGAAGAGCATCGTGGACGCGCACCACGGGCAGATCTGGGTGGAGAGCGAGGTGGGCGTCGGCACGACCGTGCACGTGCGCCTGCCCATCGGGAACGTCCCGGACCTGGACCCGGACGACGTCGCCTGAAACCCACCGGGGCCCGGCCACACGCGCCGGGCCCTACCGCGTGCGCAGTTCGTGGCGCGCCGCGTGCAGGCGCGCGCGTTCCTGCGCCGCGGCCTCGCGTTCGCCGCGCGCGTCGTGCAGGGCGGCGAGCTGCTCACGCGCGTCGAGGTCGTAGGGGTCGCCAGCGATCAGGGCGCGCAGTGCGTCGCGGCGCGCGTCGCTGCTGGCGGGACTGTGGGCGGCGAGCAGGCGGTACGCGTCTGTGAGGGTGCGTTCGGCATGCTCGCGTTCACGGGCCAGGTCCGCGGGGAGGTCCGGCAGGACCGCCGGCACCTCAGGGCCGCGCGGCAGGGCCGTCAGCAGGGCCGTCAGGTCCGCGCGGGCGACGGCGTCCTCGAGGTGGCGGGTGTCGACGCGCGCGGGGAAGCTGAGGGCCAGCACGCCCCGCTCGCCCTGCACGACGGGCGCGCCCAGCGCGGATCGCAGGTGGTACACGGCGGTCTGCAGGCTCGCGAGGGGGTTTTTGGCGTCCGGCCAGAAGCGGTCCGCGAGGGCCTCCCGCGGTTGCGGGTGGTCGGCGACGGCGAGCGCAACGAGCAGCGCTGCGCTCTTGCGTGTGGGGAAGTCCGCGAGGCGCAGCGTCTGCCCGGCGAACCGCACGGTGAGCGGCCCGAGCAGCGCCACGCTGATTGGGAACAGCGCGCGCAGCGCCGTGTCGGTGTGCGCGATGCCGGCGAGGCGCGTGGCGAGCGGGCCGCCCAGCAGCGTGGCGTACCCGTGCGTGCGGATGAGCGCGAGCGCCTCGTGCAGGTCGTCGCCGTCCGCGCGGTGCAGCAGCGCGAGCGCGAGTTCGTGGCGGGCGTCCGCGGCGCGGGCTTCCTGAATGGCGGCCGTGAGGTCGCCGTCGCCGAGCAGCGCCGCTTCGAGCCGCGCGCGCCAGCCGAGCGGGCGGGCGTCTGCGAGGGCCGCGCGGGCGGCGGCCTCGTCGCCGCGTTCGCGGTGCGTGCGGGCCAGCAGCAGGGCCACTTCGGCGCGCAGCGCGCGGTCTGCGGGCGCTGCGGCGCGCAGGGCGGCGAGGCGGCGCGCGGCGTCGTCATGGTCGTCGCGCAGCAGGGCGACGAGGGCGCGCCCGCGTTCCGCCCAGCCGTGCGTGTCGCGGCCTGCGGGCGTGTCGGCGCGCTCGAGGTGCTGCTCGGCGGCGCCCGGGTCGCCCAGCAGCGCGTGCACCTCCGCGAGGTTCACGCGCGCGAGCGCGGCGCTGGCGTGCGCGCCCTGCGCGTCCAGCAGCCGCAGGGCGCCTTCGTACGGCGTGAGCGCCTCGCGGAGCAGGCCGCGCGCGGTGAGCAGCGTGCCTAGCACCTCCAGGCTGCGCGCCTCGCGGGTGGCGTCCCCGGCCGCGCGGAAGGCGCCCACGGCGGCGCGCAGGCTGGCTTCGGCGTCAGCGTGGCGGCCCAGGCGCGTGAGCAGCCCGGCGCGGTTGTGCGCGGCCTCCCCGGCGACAACGCCGAGCGCGCCACGTTCCGCCTGTTCGAACGCGAGCAGCGCCTCGTCCGCACGGTCCAGCAGGGCCAGCACGACGCCGTGCGCGTTCAGCAGGGTGGGGCGCAGCCCGGCGCGGGCGCCGCGCCGGGCTGCGCGGTACAGGGCGTCAGCACCGTCGAGGTCGCCGGAAGCGCGGGCGAGCAGGCCCGCGAGGTACAGCCGGTCGGGGTGCTGGGCCCAGGCGGGCGGCAGGGGACGCAGGCGGGCGCGCAGGGCCGCTTCGCCGTCTTGCGCGCGGGCGTGCGCGGCGAGGAGGCGCAGGTAGGCCCGCCACGCGCCCGCGTGGGCGAGCGCGCCGAGGGCAGCGTCGGTGTGGCCGGCGTCGTGCAGGGCGCGGGCGATGCGTTCGGCGGTGCGCGCGGTCGCGGCGGGTGCGGCGAGGTGGCGCAGCAGCGTCGGCGCTCGCCAGCCGCCCGGGATGGGTGTGAGCCAGCCTCCGTCCACGAGGGCGCGCACGTCGTCAGCGCTGGTTCCCAGAAGGCGCGCCACGTCGGGCGTGACGAGCGGGGCGGGCGCGAGGCGCTCGAACGCCGAGCGCAGCGGCATGGGCGGCAGGAGCGGTCCGAGCAGGGCAGGCGCGAGGGGGTGCGCAGCGAGGTCCGTCGCCGGGTGGTCGGCGAGCGCCGCGGCGAGGGGGAGGGCCGCCGGCCAGCCTTCGGCCTGCGCGTGGCTGTCCGCGGCCTTGTCGGCGCTCAGGCCGGGCAGCGCGTTCGCCCAGTCCTCCAGGTGGTAGGTGAGGTCCGCTTCCTCCAGCAGCAGGGCTGCGCGCGGGTCTGCGTGGTTGCCGAGTGTTTCCAAGGCGCCGCGTGAGCGGGGCCACCAGACGGTCAGGCCGGTTTCGTCGCCCGTGAGGTCGCGGGTGACGGTGTACCCGTGCGCGGTGGCCCACTGGAGCAGCGCGTCCTGCGCGAACCCGACGCCGACGGGGGCAACCACCACGGTTGGCCGGACGGCCAGGCGGGCGCGCACCCGCGCGGGAAGCAAAACCATACATCAATCTAGGGCGCGTCCGGCGGTGATGCCAGCACGCCCTCATGAGCCTCCTGTCGTGGGGTGAAGGCGATATGGAAAGCCACGCGGTTTTCATGAGTTCGCCTCCCGTTAAGAGCACCTCACCTTGAGCGTCCCTGAAGGGAAGGAGACGATGTGAAGGCTTTGCGGTTTTTTTGAGAGGCGTTTGCTCTAATGCCGCTCATCAGGAGGAACATCATGAAGAAGACGTCCACCTTCGGGCTCGGTCTGACCCTGCTGCTCGCGGCGTGCAGCACCAGCACCCCTACCACCCCGTCCGGGACCGCCGCCGTCGCCGCGCAGACGACCAGCAGCACGACCTCCGCGTGCAGCGCCCTGTACGCCACCGCGCCCAGCGGCGTGCAGGTGGACAGCAACCTCCGGTACGGTCAGGTCGGCACGCTGATCCTGTCGTTCACGGACGACGTCACCAAAGGCCGCGCCATCGACTGGATGGACGCGCAACTCCCGGTGGACCTCGGGCGCGGCCTCGGCGCGCTGGAGAACCTCCCGATCATCGCCCTAAAAACGGTCGTCACGCCGCAACTCGTCGAGACGCTGCAGGCGAACCTGCCGGGCCTCGTGTCCGTGTACGCCGACGCGCCCCTGCACTACAACCTCGCGGAGAGCGTGAAGTACATCAAGGCGGACGCCGCGCGCGCCACGTACGGCGTGAACGGCAAGGGCGTGGGCGTCGCCATCATCGACAGCGGCCTGGACGGCCTGCACCCCGACCTGAAGAACGTCGGCAAGAACGTCAAGATCATTGGGCCGGTCACGGACGTCGGCGTGGGCGGCTACCTGTACGCGGACGTGCCGGACAGCGACACCAGCAGCGGGCACGGCACGCACGTCGCCAGCACCATCGGCGGGAGCGGCGCAGCGTCCGCCGGCAGCACGCGCATGCGCCAGGGGGTCGCGCCGGGCGCGACGCTGGTCGGCATCGGCGCCGGCGAGGGCCTCAGCATCCTGTACGCGCTGCAGGGCTTCGACTTCGCGCTCAAGCCGGACATCAAGGACACGTACAACATCCGCGTGATCAGCAACTCGTGGGGCAGCAGCGGCGAGTTCGCGCCGTACAACCCCATCAGCCTCGCCGCGAAACGCGCGTACGACCAGGGCGTCATCGTGACGTTCGCCGCCGGGAACGAGGGGCCGGACGCGAACACCCTCAACCCGTACAGCGCGAGCCCGTGCGTCATCAGTGTCGCTGCCGGCGACAAGAAGGGTTACCTCGCGGACTTCAGCAGCCGCGGCCGCGCCGGCGACGCGAACGTGCACCCGGACGTCACCGCGCCCGGCGTGGACATCAGCGCTGCGCGCGCCACGCTCGGCGCCGCCGCGACGACCGTGCCCGACACCGACAACCCGCTGTACGCGACCATCAGCGGCACCAGCATGGCCACCCCGCACATCAGCGGCGTCGTCGCGCTGATGCTCGAAGCGAACCCGAAGCTGAACCTCGACAGCGTCATGAGCATCTTCCAGAAGACCTCGCGGCCCATGTACTACACCGTCGCAGCGGACGACGGCCTGAACCCCAGTCAGGTCATCACGAAGAAACGCGAACTGTGGGAAGTCGGGTACGGGTACGTAGACGCGAACGCCGCCGTGCGCGAAGCGGCCCGCCTGAACCCCAACCGCACCACCGTCACGACGACGGCGCTGCCCGGCTGGAGCAGCACGGTCGCGACGAGCGCGTGCGCGCCGCTCGTGAACTGCGTGACGACCGCGCACGACGAGCACCTCCTGAACGTCCCGAGTGGCGCGTCAGCGCTGCGCGTCTCGACCGACTGGGGCAACCCCGCGTACGACCTGGACCTCGAGGTCTACAACCCGCAGGGCGTGCTGGTCGGCTCCAGCGCGCAAGGCACCAGCACCGGCGAGAGCGTCAGCATCCCGAACCCGGTGGCGGGCACCTGGAAGGTCGTCCTGAAAGGCTACCTGAACGCGCAGACCACCTACACGGGCACGGCCGCGATCGACAAGGTCACGCTCGTCCGTTAACCTCACCCTTCCACGAGACGCCCGCCCCCCTCCAGGCGGGCGTCAATTCGTGCCGCCCGGTACACTGGGGGGATGTTCAGCCTGCGCCGCCCCACGGCTGCGCGCGTCGCGGCGTTCCGCGCGCGTGCGGAGGCGGCGGGCTGGTCGTACGCTCCGGTGGGCGGCACGCGCGCCGGCGGGCCCGTGCGCGGGTACTTCCTGGACCGGCGTGAGGTGGTGCTCGGGCATGGCGAGGCGGTGTTCGCGCGGGCGCGGCGGGCCCTGCGGGGGTGGGCGCCGTTCGCGGGCGGGTGGCCGGCCCTGTGCGGGACGCCCGCGCCGGTGGCGCCGGGCGTGACCGTTGTGCTGCGGGTGCGGACGCTGGGCGTGTACAGCTTGGTGGCGAACCGGGTGGTGTACGTCGTGGATGAGCCGCGCCGGTTCGGGTTCGCGTACGGCGCGCTGCACGGGCACGTCGCGGCGGGCGAGGAGCTTTTCTCGGTGACGCACGGCGCGGACGACGCGGTACGGTTTTCGCTGCTGGCCTTTTCGCGGCCTCAGGCGACCCTAGCGTACTTGGGGGCGCCGGTGATGCGCGCCGTACAGCGCCGCGTGGGCCGCGCGTACGCGCGGGCGATGCTGAACGCGGTCCGGGCGCCCTGAGGGTCCATGCGGCCGGGCCCCCGCACGGCAACGCGCCGTGCGGGGGCCCGGCTGTTCCTCCGGACGTTGGTCGGGCGTTCAGTCGTGGCTGGTGCGCAGCCAGGCGGGCTGGGTGGGCACGACCACGGGCGCGGAGTGGTACATCTGGTCGAGCAGCACCACGGTCGGTGCGCGCAGCGGGCGGGCGTCGCTGACGACGGTCAGGCCGACGATCCCGAACACGGTGAGCACAGCAGACGCGAGGAGGGTGGAGCGGGCAGGCATGCCCTGACCTTACCGGGCGCGTCTTAAAACGTTCGCAAAAATGCGCAGTATCTCATGAGGAGTATAGGGCGAGGCTGCGGAAAAGCTCGTGCTGGTCGGGGTAAAGTCGACGCAGGCCCTGACCTTCATGGAGTCTTGAGCGTTGGTGGCGCTCATTTGCGCAGGCGGCGGGTCGCTTCTTCCGGGGTGATCTCGCCGCGTTCGAGCAGGGCGAGGGTTTCGTCGCGGGGGTCCTGGGGTTCCGGCTCGTACCCGATGGCGCGCAGCAGCGTGTCGAAACGTGCCCGGACGGTGGGGTAGCTGACGCCGAGGACGCGCTCGACTTCCTTGAGGTTGCCGCGCACCTTGATGTACAGGCGCAGGAACTCCAGGTTGTCCGGGGTGAGCGTGGCGAACTCGTTGAGGGTGAACTCGCCGCGCACGGTGGCGCCCGCATCACGGAACTCCAGCTCGGTGACGATAGGGGCGTCCTGCGCGCCGGGAAAGGGCAGGGGCAGCGGGCGGGGCATGCGGGCAGTGTAGCGCTGCGCGGGGGTCATGGCGGGAGGCGCGAGGCGAGGCCAGTGGGGCGGGCGGGCGAGGAGGGGTGCGGCATGGCTCGGCTCCTTTACTGGACCACGAGGCGCACTTCGGTGCCGTCGTCGAGGTTGGCGCTGAGAATCTCGCCGGGCGCCGGCTGGCTGCTGAGCAGCAGCGTGAGCGCGTGTTCGTTCAGGCCGGCGCGTTCGATGGCCCCGAGGGCGGCGGGCGGCAACAGGCGCGGCGCGTGTTCCGCAAGGGCCAGCGGGAGGTTCAGGCGGTAGTCGTTGCCGTGGCTGTCTTCCACCTCGACGCGCAGGGTCGTGCCGGGCCGTCCGGGCGTGCCGCGCTTGCCGCCTCGGCGGCCGTCAAGGGCGAAGTCGAGGGCGCCTTCGACGCTGGTGGTCACGCGGTCCACGAAGTCGTCGATGCCGTTCCAGCTGGGCGGTCCGGGCGGACGCGGCGGGCGACGGGCGCCGGGCAGGGCGCGGTCGGTGAGCAGGCCGGCGATGAGGTCCGGGCCGAAGTCGGGGGTGCGGGCGAGGGCGAGGACGTGTGTGACGGCGTCCCCTTCGGGCGCGAGGCGCGGGTGGAGGGCGCCGAGGAGCTGCGCGGCGTCCTCGTCGGCGAGTTTGCCGCTGGCGGCGAGGTCGAGGATCTTGCGGACGCGGCCGTGCAGGTGCTCGGTCATGCGCTCACCACTTTCAGGGCGCCACCGGCGACGGTGGCGGTGAGGGACGCGGCGCCGTCGCGCAGCGTGCCGGTGTGGGTGCTGGTGATGAAGTTGCCGCTTTTGGTGGTGGGGAAGTCGGCGCTGAAGCCGCCGGCGGTGATGCTGGCGTCCACGCGGACGCTGCTGCCGGGCTGCAGGTGCAGCTTGGCGCTGCCGCCGGCGACGCTGATGTGGTGGTCGCCTTCGTTCAGGCGCGGCGCCCATTGCAGGCTGCCGCCGCCGATCTGCGCGGTCAGCGGGTGCGCGTCGTGGAGGCGGACGCTGCCGCCGCCGACGGTGATGCGGGCGGGCCCGTGGGTGTTGTGCGCGGTGAGGCTGCCGCCGCCGACGCTGGCGATGAGGCTGCCGGTGTCGCGCAGGGTGGCGCTGCCGCCGCCGACGTCGACGGACACGTCGCCGGTCACGTCGGGGAGGTGCAGGCTGCCGCCGGCAACGCTGGCGCGCACGTGCCGGGGCGTGAACGGGAGGCGGAGGGTGGCGCGCAGGCCGCTGAGCACGCCAGGGCGCTGTTCGGTGCGTTCCACGAGCCAGCCTTGCGGGGTGGCGCACAGGCGCAGCAGGTGCGCGTGGGTGGCGGTGAGTTCCGGAACGGTGAGCGCGCTGTCGATGAGGACGTGCAGGCCGTAGCCGCTGAGGCGCAGGTGCAGGTCGTCGGGGGTGCCTTCGGCGTCGCCTTCGAGGGGAACGCGTTCGGGGTGGATGACGGCGACGGGTTCGGGGTGCGGGGCGTCCGGGGCGACCGGGGAGAGGGGTGGCAGTGGGGGGGTGGGGGCGTGGGGCGCAGCAGGGGTGCTGAGCAGGGCCTGGGCATCCTCGGGCGTGAGTTTGCCTTCGTCGATCAGGCGGCGGACGTGGGCGTTGAAGTCCTCGGGGGTGGTCATGGTGCCTCCTTCGTCACTAGTTGTAAACCCAGGTATCACAGATTGTCAAATATCATTTTCTATATATCAAGTTCAGCTTTCCAGATCGTCAGCTCGTCGGCCTGACTGAGCGGGCGGTATCCTGACGACATGACCGCCGAGGCCCTCACCGCCGCGCAGCGCACCGACCTGGAACTCATCGCGCGCGGCAAACAACAGAAAAGCCGCACCCTCCGTGAACGCGGCCTGCCCGAAACGCCCGAAGCTGCCCACGCGCTCCTGCTCCAGCTCGGCCTCTGGACCACCCACCACAACCCTCACCCCGAACGCGGCGGCGTCCAGCTCACCCCCCCGCAACATGATCTCCCGGACCTCCCCGACGAGGCCCGCACCGACCTCACGCACCTCACCGCCCTCGCCATCGACGACGACGGCAACCAAGACCCGGACGACGCCCTCAGCCTCGAAACCCTCCCGGACGGCACACGCCGCCTGTGGGTGCACGTCGCCGACGTCGCCGCCCTGATCCCCCCCGACAGCCCCGCCGACCTCGAAGCGCGCGCGCGCGGCGCCACCCTGTACCTCCCCGAAGGCACGGTGCCCATGCTGCCCCCCGCCGTCGTGGAACGCCTCGGCCTCGGTCTGCAGGACACCAGCCCCGCACTCAGCATCAGCATCGACTTTGAAGGGCACTGGGAACCCACCGTCGTGGACGTCGTCGCCACCACGGTGCGCGTCACGCGCCTCACGTACCGCGACGCGCAGGCCCGCCTCGACGCGGGCGACCCGCTCCTCGTGGACCTCGCCGCCCTCGCGGGCGCACACCGCACGTACCGTGAGGACGGCGGCGCCGTCACCATCACCCTCCCTGAAGTGAAAGTGACCGCGCAGGACGGCGACGTGCACATCACGCCCCTGCCGCCGCTCACCGCGCGCACCATCGTGCAGGAATGCATGATGCTCGCCGGGTGGGCCGCCGCCGTCTGGGCCGACGACCAGGAAGTGCCTCTCCCCTACGCCGCGCAGGACGCCCCGCACCGCGACGTGCGCGGCGACACCCTTGCCGCGCACTGGGCCCGCCGCAAGACGCTCGCGCGCACCCGCTTCCAGACGGCGCCCGCCGCGCACCGCGGCATGGGCCTCGACCTGTACGCGCAGGCCACCAGCCCCATGCGCCGCTACCTCGACCTCGTCGTGCACCAGCAGCTCCGCGCAGTCCTGCGCGGCGACGAGCCCCTCGCCGGGCGCGACATTGCCGCCCGCACCGCCGAGGCGAACATGAGCGCCGACGCCGTCCGCGCCGCCGAACGCGCCAGCCGCCGCCACTGGACCCTCAAGCACCTCGCCAACCACCCAGAACGCGTCTGGGACGCCGTCATCGTGGAGCGCCGCGGCCCGCAGGCCGTGGCGCTCATCCCCGACCTCGCCCTCGACACGACGCTGCACAGCGCCCACCCGGTCGGCACGCCCCTGCGCCTGCAGCTCGTGCAGGCGGACCTCCCGAACCTGCAGGCGCGCTTCCGCGAAGTGAACGCCTGAGCGCTGCCGGGCGCGCAACTCTGCACCCGCGCGCGCCCGGCAGCCGCCACAATGCGGCCATGCTGCTCCAACGAGGGGAAAAACGCCGCCTGGGCGATCTGGGCGTCACCACGACATTCACCGTGCAGTTCGACGCGGGCCTACGCGGCGCCGACGTGAGCGTGTTCGGCCTGGACGACGACCGCCAGCTGCGCGACGACCAGTACTTCGTGTTCTACAACCAGCCGCGCAGCCCGCACGGCGCGCTGACCACCACCGCGCAGCCCAGCAGCGCGGGCGGCACCTTCGAGGTCAACCTGGGCGCCCTCCCAGCGTCCATCACGCGCCTGATGTTCGTCGCCACGCACGACGACACGCCGTTCAGCGCCGCCGCGCAGGGCACCTGGACCCTCACGCACGCCGGCGGGACCGCCGCGCAGTACACGTACGCCGGCAGCGACTTCGGGGCGGAGCGTGCCGTGATGGTCGCGGAAGTCTACCGCCACAACGGCGAGTGGCGCGTGGCCGCCGTCGGGCAGGGCTTTGGCGGTGGCCTGCAGGCCCTGCTAGAGCACTTCGGCGGTCAGGCCGAGGAGGCCGCCCCGGCTCCCGCGCCCGCACCGGACACCCTGCCGGAACCGAGCGCCGAAAAGGTAAGCCTGCGCAAGCAGCAGGTCACGGCCGTGCTGCAACGCGCCGGCATCGAGCATGTCAAGGCGCGCGTGATGGTCGTGATGGACGCGTCCGGCAGCATGCGCGCCCTGTACCGGAACGGCGTCGTGCAGGACACCCTGGAGCGCCTGATTCCCGTGGCGCTGAAACTCGATGACAACGAGGCGATGGAGTTCTGGTACTACGCGGAGCGGTTCGCGCAGATGGGCGACCTCGATCAGCACAGCGTCGTCGGCCTGGTCGGCGACGTCATGCCGCAGAAGAACCCGCTCCTCCCGGCGCACGTGCACAGCATCGGCGGGGGGAACAACGAACCGCCCGTCATGGAGGACGTGTTGCGCCAGCACCGCGAAGCGCAGGCGGAGGACCGCGCGGCCGGCGTGGGAATCATGCCGACGCTGGTGCTGTTCCTCACGGACGGCGGCATCAGCGGCAGCAGCAAGAAGATCGCGCAGCTCATCAAAGGCAGCAGCAGCGAGCCGCTGTTCTGGCAGTTCATCGGCCTGGGCGACGCGAACTACGGCATCCTGCGGCAACTCGACACGCTGCAGGGCCGCGTGATTGACAACAGCGGCTTCTTCGCGGTGGACGACATCGCGCAGGTCACGGACGAGGTGCTGTACGACCGCATGCTCAGCGAGTTCGCGGGGTGGTGGAAGGCCTGGCAGCAGCTCCAGCCGCCGGCGGCGCCCACGCCGCGGCCCGCGCCCACCGCCGCCGTCAGCCTGCGCAAGAATGGCGCCGTGCAGCTCCAGAAGGCCGCCACGCTCCGCGCCGCGCTGGAATGGAAAGGCCAGGGGGACCTCGACCTGTACGCCTTTTACGTCCTCGCGGACGGCACCAGCGGCAAGGTGTACTACCGCGACCTGGGCCACAAGGACCGCGCGCCGTACATCACGCTGTCCGGTGACAGCCGCGTGCCCGGCCGGGAGGAGATCGTCATTCACCGCCCGGACGCGCTGCGGCACGTGCTGATCAGCGCGTACAGCGCCGTGGAGAACGGCCTCGGGTCGTTCGCGAGCTACCAGCCGCGCGCGGTCGTCACGGACGGCGGCGCGCAGCGCGTGGACGTGCCGGTCCTGAACCGCAACCACTTCAGCTTCTGGGTGGCGCTCGCCAGCATCGACTTCACCAGCCCCAGCGGCCCCACCATCCGGCACGTGGAGCGCTACTCACGCATCGGCACGGAACGCAGCCCCACCCTGAACGCCGACGGGACCTTCACCATGAACACCGGCCCGGTCGAGTTCAAAGGCCGCTGAGGACCGGGGGGCGCGGCGCCCTACTCCGGTTTGGCGCCGCGCTCCATCAGGCTCGCGAGGGCCTGCGGCGGCGTCCACGTGCCCGCCACGACGCGCGCGACCGCCCGCGTGATGGGCAGGTCGTGCCCGTGCGCCTGCGCCCAGTCGGCCAGCAGGCCCGCCGTGCGCACGCCCTCCGCGACCTTCCCGCCCTGCACCGGCGGCTCACCGCGCGCGATGGCCTCACCGGCCGCGCGGTTGCGGGAGTGCACGCTCGTGGCCGTGGCGATCAGGTCGCCCAGGCCGCTCAGGCCGTACAGGGTGTCGTCGTCGGCGCCGCTGGCGATCAGGTAACGGCCCATCTCGCGCAGGCCGCGCGTCAGGATCGCGGCCTTCGCGTTGTCTCCGAGGCGCAGGCCGTCCACGAGGCCGCCCGCGACGGCCATGACGTTCTTCAGGACGCCGCCCAGTTCCACGCCCACCACGTCCGCGCTCGTGTACACGCGGAAGGACGGCGTCATCAGGGCGCGCTGCACGTCCTGCGCGAACGCCGCGTCGCTGCTGGCCACGACGGTCGCGGCGGGCAGGCCGCGCGCGACCTCCTCGGCGTGGTTCGGGCCGCTCAGCACCGCCACGCGCGTGAACCCGAGCCGCGCCGCGAGCGTGGTGAGGCGCGCGCCGTCCTCCGCGAGGCCCTTGGCGCACAGGACCACGCCGAGGGTGCGCGGCAGGTTGCCCAGCAGCTCCTCCACGCCGCGCGATGGGACGACCACCAGCGCCCACGCGAAGGCGCTCACCACGCCCAGGTCCTCCGTGACGGTCACGGCGTCGGGCAGCGGCACGCCCGGCAGGTACGCGCGGTTCTCGCGCGCGCCGCGCAGTTCCGCCGCGAAGTCCGCGCGGCGCGCCCACAGCGTGGCGGGCGTGCCGTGCCGGGCGAGCATGACGGCCAGGGCCGTGCCCCAGCCGCCCGCGCCGAGCACCAGCACGCTCACGCGCCCGCTCCCTCCGGCGCCACACGCGCGAACACCCACACGCGCGTGGCGTCCAGCGCGGGCGGCGCGTAATCCGGGTACTCCACGAACGTCCACTCCGCGAACCCGGCTGCGGCGAGCAGCGGGTCGAGGTCCGCCTGGTCGTACCCGCGTTCGCGGTGCACTTCCACGAACTCGTCGCCTTCGACGCGCACGAACGCCTGCACGACGCCCAGTTCCGTATCCGGCTCGTAGTGGTGCGACCAGTGGTAGTGGACCTCGCGGCCGTCCGGCGTTTCGGTGAGGCCCTCGATGGTGTCGCCCTCCCACAGGTCGCGGACGCCCGCGCGGGTGTTCACGTCGAACGCGAGGTACCCGCCGGGCGCGAGGTGCGCGTGCGCCCGCGCGAGTGCGCGGCCCAGGTCAGCGGGGTCCGTGAGGTTGTTGAGGCTGTCGAAGATGCAGGTGATCAGCTCGAACGGGCCGTCCACCTGGAAGTCCCGCAGGTCGCCCTGCACGAACGTGAGGTGCGGGTGCCGTTCGCGCGCCACGCGCAGCATGTCCGCGCTGTAGTCCAGGCCAGTGACGTCCAGGCCGCGCGCGGCGAACGGCGCGCTGCTCGCGCCGGTGCCGCACGCGAGGTCGAGCAGGCGGCGCGGCGTGACGCCTTCGGCGCGCAGGTACGTGAGCACGAACTCCGCCCAGTCGTCGTACTCGATGTCGGCCATGATGGCGTCGTACACGCTGGCGAGGGCTGTAAAGGGGGGGCGCTGCACCCCTTCACTATACGGGCCATGAGGGCCGCGTCAGGAACCTCGCGGGCTTCACATGCGCGCGGCCACTACCGTGAAGGGTGAGTGAGAGGGGCCGTAACGCGCGGTTTTTGCGCGTGTCATGCGCCGCCCACTACATTGACGCTCAGGAGGTACCTCATGAAGAAGATGATGACCCTGGCCGCCGCGGCGACCGTGGCGCTCAGCAGCTGCAGCCTGCTCGGCAACCCCAACAACCCCGACGTGAGTGGCAAACTCACCGGCGGCTTCCCCGCCGACGGCAGCGTGCGCCTCGCCCTGGCGGGCCGCAGCCTGAACAACTTCACGACCGTGGACTCCAGCCCCACGCAGATCGTGGACGCCAAGATCCTGAACGGCTACACCCTTGACCTGCCCAGCAACCTCGCGGCGGGCGACTACACCGTCATCGCGTTCCTCGACGCAAACAAGGACGGCAAGTACAACGTCGGCGAGACCATCGTCAGCGACGACGGCGGCAAACGCCTGGTGTTCAAAACCGCGAACGATGCCAGCTACCGTCAGGGCTGGAACATCCGCCGCGCGGACGGCACCGTCCAGAACCAGCCGCTCACCGGCTACGACCTGACCTACAAGAGCAACTGAGCGTCCGGACGCGTCAAAGGGCCGCCCCAAGGGCGGCCCTTTCCTGACGGGTTACTCGGCGGGGCCGTACTTGCGGTCGGCGGGCAGGGGCGCACCTTCGTGCGCGGCGCGCGCGACCTGCAGCGCGAGCGGGAAGTCCACGGCGGCGTACCAGCCCTCCTCGAGGCGCCCGCCGGCGTCGCGGTACACGCACAGGACGGGGCCGTGGCTGCACGCGCCGAGGCAGCCGCTGCTGGTGAGGCGGACGCTGCCGCCGCGCTTGTAGTACGCGAGGCCGTCGCGTTCCAGGGCGTTCCACAGGGCGCGGTGCAGCAGGGCGCTGCCGCGGCTGGCGCAGTTGGTGTGCTGACACACCAGCAGGTGCGCGTTCGTGCGGAAGTACTTGGCGGTCACGCGCTCCAGGGTAGCGCGCGCGTTACCCTGCGAGGGTGACGGAAGCGGCGAAGGCGGCGTGGCGAACGCGGGTGCGGGCAGAGCGATCGGCACTGCCGGACGTGAGCGGCGCGGTGACGGCGCACCTGCGCGCGTTCCTGCGAGCGCGGGGAGCGCGGGTGGTGCTCGCGTACCGGGCGCTGCCCGGCGAGGTGGACGTGGGGGACCTCGCGGACGCGTTCGAGCTGCTCACCACGCGCGCGCGCTGGCGGCCCGCGCCGCACCTGACGCTGCACCCGTGGGCAACCGCAACGGAACGCAGCCGGTTCGGGGCTCTGCAGCCCCCGGCAGACGCGCCCCGCGTGGACCGCGCGCGCGTGGACGCGGTGCTGCTGCCCGCACTCGCCTTCGACGAAGTGGGGTTCCGGCTGGGGTACGGCGGCGGCTTCTATGACCGGCTCCTCGCGGGCTGGGCGGTGCCGACCGTGGGCGTCACGCCGGAGGCGCTGGTGCTGCCGGACGTGCCACGCGCGGCGCATGACGTGCCAGTGGCGTTCCTCGCGACCGAACGGGGCGTGCGGCGCGTGAAGGGCCGTTAAGCGGGACGCAGGGCGGCTCGCACGTGCCCGCGGCACACTGGAGGGCATGGCGAGTCGTTCCCCACGTGCGCGCGGCACCCGCGTTGATGGCCAGTCGGTGCTGACCCTGATTCTGGCGGGCGGCCAGGGGAAACGCATGGGCGTGCTCACCGAGGACCGCGCGAAGCCGGTGATGCCGTTCGGCGGTACGTACCACCTGATTGATTTCGCGCTCAGCAACTGCGTGAACAGCGGCCTGTCGGACGTGTGGGTCGTGGAAGAGTACGAACTGCACTCCCTGAACGATCACCTGCGCAACGGGCGCCCCTGGGACCTAGACCGCACGCACGGGGGGCTGCAGGTGCTGCCGCCGTACACGGGCGGCGACGAGGAGGGCGGCTTCGCGCGCGGGAACGCGCACGCGCTGTGGCTGCAGCGGCAGCTGATCGAGGAGTTCGACCCGGACGTGCTGCTGGTGCTGAGTGCCGATCACGTGTACGCGCTGGATTACGGCGAGGTGATCCGCGCGCACGTGGCGCGCGCGGCGCAGCTCACGATGGTGACGGTGCCGGTCCCGCCGGGCGAGCGCGCGTCCCGGTTCGGGAACGTGGTGGTCGGCGAGGACGGGCGCGTGCGGCAGTTCGCGTACAAGCCGGATAAGCCGATCTCGGACACGGTCACGACGGAGGTGTTCGCGTACGACGCGCGGGCGTTGCTGGCAGCCCTGCAGGCCCTCGCGGAGGACGGTGGCGCGGAGGCGCTGGGGGATTTCGGGGAGCGGCTGGTGCCGCACTTCGTCGAGGGGGGCGGGGCGTACGCGTGGGCGTTCGACGGGTACTGGCGGGACGTGGGCCTGCCGGACGCGTACTGGCGCGCGCACATGGACCTGCTCGACCGGCAGTCGGTGGTGCTGGACCGCCCGGACTGGCCGATCCTCACGGCAGGCATTCCGCGCACGCCCGCGCGCATCGAGGATGGCGCCGTGGTGCGGGGCAGCATCCTGTCGTACGGGTGCGAGGTGGCGGGCACCGTGGAGCGCAGCGTACTCGCGCCGGGCGTGATCGTGGAGGCGGGCGCGACAGTGCGCGGCAGCGTGTTGCTGCGCGACGTGACGGTGCGGGCGGGCGCGACCGTGGAACGCGCCATCGTGGACAATGACGCGTGCATCGGAGCGGGCGCGCGGGTAGGCGCGGCGCAGGGGGACCTGGTCGTGGTGGGCGAGGGGGCGTCCGTGGCGGACGGCGCGGTCATCGCGGCCGGCGAGCAGGTCGCGCCCACCGGCACCTGAGCGTCCCCACGCCCGGGCGGCTCGGTATGCTGCGCGGATGACCGGAACAGTGGTGCTGATCGGCGGGGGGCTCCCCGCGCGCGGGGAGACGGCGCACGTGGAGCGGGTGTGGACGGCATGGCTGCCCGCTCCGCGGGTGGCGGTGGTGCCGACGGCGTCGTGGGGGCGTCCGGACCTGACGGGGTTCGTGGAGGACCTGATCGCGTACCTTGCCGGGTTCGGCGTGGAGGCGTTCCTGCTGCCGGTCGGCACGCACGACGACGCGGACGACCCCGCTGTGCTGCGCGCGCTGGACGGCGTGGGCGGCGTGTACGTGCTGGGTGGGGACACCCGGACGCTGGCGGACGCGCTGCGCGGGTCGGCACTGCTGAGGCGCGTGCGCGCGCTCGTGGAGGGCGGGGGCGTGTTTGTGGGCGTCAGCGCGGGCGCCATTCTCGCCGGGGTGGACGGCGTGGACGATCAGGGGCGCAACGTGGACGGCTGGCACTTGTGGCCGGGCCGGGCGTGGCCGCATGCGGATCAGCCGGACTTCGCGTTCATGGGCGCGCGCCTGCGGGGCCGTGACCACGTGAAGCTCCGCGACGGCGACGCGGGCGTGTGGCGTGACGGGGAGCTGCGGCTGCTGCCACGCCCCGGGCGGCACCGTGCGGGCGTACTGGTCGTCCGCGCGGCCTCGGGGCCGCTACCGGACGTCACGCAGCCGGTGTCGCCGGCGGAGCGCGCGGCGTTGGAGGTACTGCTGCTGGAACGTCACAGCCCGTACCGGCGCGGCGCGTACTACATCGTGCCGGGCGGTGGACTGGAGGCCGGGGAGGTGCCGGAGGCCGCCGCGGTCCGCGAGGCCCACGAGGAACTGTCACTGGACGTCACGCTGGTGCGCCTCGCGGCGCGGGTGCACGTGCCGGATCTGGCGCGCACGGAACACTACTTCCTGGCGACCGCGAGCGGCGAGGCGGCCCTGCACCCGGACAGCCCGGAAGCGGCGCGGGCGAGCGCGCGGAACACGTACGCATTCCGGTGGGTGCCGGTGACGGCCCTGCCGGACCTGCCAGTGTTCCCGGCGGCGCTGCGAGCCCTGGATGAAGCACTCGCGCGCGGGGAGGTGCTGGAGGCGCAGGCAGAGCCGCTGAGCTGAGCGGCTCTGTCCAGCCGGTGGTGCGCAGGGCCCCCAAGCCCGCGTGGAGCGCGTCACCACTGGAACGCGCGGTAGAAGCCTGGCCCGGACGTGGGCGTTCCGTTCAGCAAGCACCTGCGCCTCCGTGATGCCCGTCGCCTCGGCAGCGTCAGCAGTCCAGCCACCCATCCGGGTCAGGCAGGGCGCGGAGGTGCGCACAGAGCCGCCCGAAGTCCGCGGCGTTGCGGGTGAGTATTGAGGGCGGGCAGATGCTCCATGGACGCCCGGATGGTGTCCAGCGGCGCGCCGCCGCGAACGTTCGGCGACGCGCACGGTGCACAGTTCCGGAATTCACATGGCCACGCGGTCGGGCATGTGCCCGGGCGTGGGGAGCAGGAGCACCTGGAGGGTCAGGGCGCCGCTGTGGAGCGCGAGGTGCCCAGGAGCGTCACGTCAGGGTCGAACAAGGTCACATCTGCAGACCAGCAGTCCGGCGCCACGCGCTCGCCTGAGCGGGCCCCAGGCGAGCGCAGGCGTCGCTGGTGAGATCACGCCCGGCAGGTTCCCGTCGGCGTGCGTGTGGAGGACCAGCATGCGTGCACGGCGTCGATCACCTGACGCCTCAGGGCGGGTGTGCTCGGGGTGTTCAGGAACAGCCCGAAGCGTTGCGTGTGGATCACGAAGGTGCCAGCCGCTTTGCTCGCGCCTGTTCGACGCGGGCCGATCGTTCGAGTGGCGAACTTCGTACGTTGGGGGGCGCGCTGGAGCTCACGCGCCCCTTGTTAACGCCCACGGCGTTACAGGCTGAGTGGGTCGAGGGTGAGGGGCGCGTCCAGTTCGAAGGCCTCGGCGTACCGTCGGCGCGTGAGGGTGCCCCAGTACATCAGGCGGGCGGTGCGCCGCTCGATCACTTCGGGCGTCACGGTTTCGCTGACGGTTTCGCCACTGAACTGGCTGACGTGCGCGCGGATGGCGGTCGCCCAGTCGTGCAGGTGCGCTTCGACGTCGACGACGAGGTCGGCGTTGATGTCGCCGTTGCCCTGGTACAGCAGCGTGGTGCTGACGCGGTGCACGTCGCCGTCCAGGGGGGCTTTGCGCAGCGCGGCGAGGTGCGCTGCGCGCTTGGCGAGGTGGTACGCGCCGAAGTGGTCCGGGTGGCGGTCGTGGTGGTGCGGGATGACCAGCACGCGCGGGCGGGTGAGGCGCAGCGCGCGCGCGAGGGTGCTGGCCTGCTCGGGCGTGTCCATCAGGCCGCCGTCGGGCAGGTCCAGTTGCCCGCGCCACGCGAGGCCCATGATGCGAGCGGCGTCCACGCATTCGGCTTCGCGCTGTTCGGGGGTGCCGAGGGTGCCGTTCTCGCCGCGCGTGAGTTCGAGGATGCCGACTGCGCGGCCCGCGCGGGCGAGGCGGATCAGGGTGCCGCCCGCGCCGATTTCGGCGTCGTCCGGATGGGGGGCGAGGCAGAGCCAGTCGAGGGGTTGGGGCGTGCCGTAGACGGTGCGCATGGTGGAAACAGTGGAAACAGAAGCGCGGGAGGGTGTATACCCTCCCGCGCGTTCGGCGTCGTCAGACGCTCAGGACCTGACGGCCGTCGTAGTAGCCGCAGCTGCCGCACACGTGGTGCTGCAGTTTCTTGCTGTGGCACTGGGGGCACTCGACGAGGTTGGGGGCGACGAGCGCGTGGTGGCTGCGGCGCATGTCGCGCTTGCTCTTGCTGGTCTTCTTCTTGGGGACGGGGTGCTTGGCCATGTCAGTTCACTCCTCGGGCCGCTTTCGCTCTTCCGGCTGGGGCGGGGCGGCTTCTTCTCGCGCCGGGGCGCGAGACAACAGGAGGGAGTATAGCACAGGGCTTCCCCCTCGTGCACCCCTCAGCGGCGCTGCCGCGGCGGGCCTTTTTTCACGCCCGCGAACTTCCGGGCGTCCACCCGGCCGCCCTTGCGCGCACCCGCCGCGCCCGCGCCAGTGCTCCGCGCGGGCGGCATCATGTCCACTGCCAGGTACCGCGCGAACGGCAGGTACAGCGCGATGACCAGCAGCGCCGACCCCCACCAGGTGTCCACGAACTTGAGGCCGAGCGCGCGGAGCAGCGCCTGAATCACCACGATCACCAGCGCGAACAGGAACGCTTTGAGCAGCAGCTTCCCGAGCTTGGCGGCGTTCAGGCCGGGCGAGGGGTCCGGTGTGGTGAGCCAGCGCCAGAAGGTCACGCGTCGTCCTCGGGGTGCACATCGCGGGTGCTGGCGCCCACCTGCACCCGTCCGGCGAAGCCGTCCAGCGGCGCGAGCGTGCCCTGATCGTCCGGGTCGAGGTCCAGCAGGAGTGTGGGCTTGCGCACGCGGTCCGCGAGGCCTTTCAGGTACGTGCGTGTCGCCGCGTCACGCGCGGGCGCGACGAACACCACGCCGCGCACCGGGCTCTTGCCTTCCAACAGGCCCAGCGCGCCCTGCAGTTCCGCCTCGCCGGCGCTGCGCGCCTCGAACCGCGCGGCGCGCGCGACCACCTGATCGCGGGGCAGGTCGCTGGCGAACACGCCGTGCAGGCCCAAGTCCTGCAGGCGCGCGCGCAGCGGCCCGCTCAGGAAAGGGTCGGCGAGCAGCGCGTCCGGGCCGATCACGGCGACCGTCGCGCGCGACGCCGCCGTCAGGGGCGGCATGGCGCCGCGGCCAGTGCCGGCGTAGAGTTTCGCGCGGTCCAGCGCGAGGCGCACGCGACCCGCATTGCGGGTGAGGCGCTGCCCGATGTCCGCGGCGACGGGCGCCAGGTCCGTGCCGGGCGCGGGCGTCGTGACGAGCGGCGGCAGCACGCTCACGCGGCGGGTGAGCACGTCCGCGAAGTCCTCGCCCCAGGGGTCGCCGTGCACGCCGGCGAAGCCCGGCAGCACGACCGCGTCGGTGCGGGCGAGTTCCAGCACGCGGCCCAGCGCGAGCTGCACGTGCGGCGGCTCGTCGGGGAGGCTGTCGCGGCCGATGGCGTACGCTTCCTCCGCGCTGAGCGCGGGACGCACGACCTCAAGTTCGAGGGCGCGCAGGAACGCCTCCCAGTACGGGACGGCGCGCGCCCCAAATGAATCCAGCAGTCCAACCTTCACGCCCTCAGGATACTGCGCGGCGCGGGGGCATCCGCCTCACGGTCGGGGCGCGTGGTACTCGCCGCTTTTGCCGCCGCTCTTGTGCAGCAGGCGCACCCCGGTAATCTCGATGGCTTTGCTCGCGGCCTTGAGCATGTCGTACACGTTGAGCGCCGCGACCGTCACGGCCGTGAGCGCCTCCATTTCCACGCCGGTGGGGGCGGTGGTGCGCACCGTGGCGGTCACGTGCACGCCCTGCTCGCGCAGCTGCACGTCCACCTTCGCGCCCGTCACGGGAATCGGGTGGCACAGCAGCACGAGGTCGGCGGTGCGTTTCAGGCCGCTCAGGCCCGCGAGGCGCGCGACGCCCAGCGGGTCCCCCTTGGGGTTCGCGCCGGCTTCCAGCGCGCGGCGCGCGTCCGTGGGGAGCCGCACCCACGCCTCGGCCGTCGCTTCACGGTGCGTGGCGGCCTTGTCCGTCACGTCCACCATGCGCGGCGCGCCGTCCCGGAAGTGCGTGAGTTCCGGGGTGGCGCCGGGCGCGTCGCGCTCGCTCATTCGTCCGGGAGGTCCAGGTCGCGCAGCGCCGCGAACGGGTGGCTGGTCGCATGCGGCACGTTCGGGTCGCCGTCCATGTCACTCTGCAGCGCCTCGACGGGCACGCGCGCCTGGTGCGCGCAGGTGCTTTCGTTCAGGTCCGTGCCGCACACCTGGCACAGGCCCTTGCAGGCCTCGTCGTGCAGGACGCTGAGCGGCGCGACCAGCAGCGTCGTTTCCGCGAGGTACGCGCTGAGGTCCAGGTCCGGGTGGCCGAACACCAGCATCTCCTCGCCGGTGTCCGCTTCCTCGAGGTACGGCTCCTCGACGCTCGGCGCGTAGCGCATCAGGGTGCCGAGGGGCACGTCGAGGGGGACTTCCACCGGGCGCAGACAGCGGGCGCATTCCATCATGAGGGTCGGCTGGAAGCGGCCCTGCAGGTAGAACTCGTTGCCTTGAAGGGTGTTGACGTCCACTCGGAAGGGGGCGGGTACCGCGAAGGTGAGGGTCTGCAGTTCGCCGCCCTGCTCGTAGCGCAGGTTCGGCGTTTCGCCGCGGATGCTGGCGTCGCCGGGCGCGCGGAGCAGCGCGCTGAGGTTGATGCGGGGTTCGGTGAGGGTCATGCCTGCATGATAGAGCGCCCTGACAGGCCCCTGAAGGTCAAGCGTCGCAATGTCCACCCCTGAGTGAATATTCACGCGCATACTCATGGCCTTCGTGTTCTCCGCACAACCCGAAAATAGAGTTGCAGACGTAAGGCATACGCCCATCCTGGTGTTACGTTGAAAGCCAATGAACATCTCGCTTCTCGGCATCCCGATGGACCTCGGCGCCGGCCGCCGCGGCGTCGACATGGGCCCCAGCGCCCTACGCAACGCGCGCCTCGCCCACCACCTCCGCGACCTCGGCCACACCGTCACGGACCTCGGCGACGTCCCCGTCGCCATCCCCGAAACCGCCGACAAACTCTCCCAGCAGGGCCTGGTGTTCCTCGACAGCATCCTCGACGCCTGCACCGGCGCGTACGACCGCCTGCGCGCCCTCCCCGACGACACCTTCAGCATCAGCATGGGCGGCGACCACAGCATGAGCATGGGCACCGTCCCCGGCGCCGCGCGCGGCAAACGCACCGGTGTCATCTGGGTCGACGCGCACACCGACTTCAACACGCCCGACAGCAGCCCCAGCGGCAACATTCACGGCATGCCTGTCGCGCACCTCACCGGCCTTGGCGACGCCCGCCTCGCCGGCATCGGCGGCGGCTGGCACGCCCACCCCGAAGACATCGTCATGATCGGCATCCGCAGCATCGACGCCCGCGAACGCGAACTGATCCGCGAGCACGGCATCACCGTCTACACCATGAAAGAAGTTGACCAGCTCGGCATCACCCGCATCGCCGAGGAAACCCTGGAGCGCCTGTTCGGCGTCGAACGCCTCCACGTCTCCTTCGACGCGGACGCCCTCGACCCGACCGTCTGCCCGGGTGTCGGCACGCCCGTCCCCGGCGGCCTCACTTACCGCGAAGGCCACCTGCTCATGGAACTCCTCAGCGAATCCCAGCGCGTCACCAGCATGGACATTGTGGAAGTCAATCCCATCCTCGACGTCCGCAACGAAACCGCGCAGGTCATGGTCGGCATGGCCGCCAGCCTGCTCGGCCAACGGATCCTGTAAAGCGCAGTGGATGCGGCAGAATAAAGTAGATTCTGTCGCATCCATTGCTTTTGGTGGAAGCTTATTCCTTGGTAGACTCTGTCGTCAGGAATAGAGACATGTCCTTGGTAACATTGTCATTCATAAATTTCAAAGTCAAAAGATCGACGCCTTTGAGATCGGCATCAACGGCTGCCGTAATTTTTAAGATGACACGTACTTTCTCCAAAAAACGAATCTCCGTAGCGTCACGTGTGTTATCTGTTTCAGTCACGTCTTTGACCAAGTACGCTTGGTCAAGCTTGACTTCCACACCTTTCGGCAGCTTCTCCGGCGTCATCATCAACCAGCTTGCATATTTTTCGACAGACCGCACATTGTTTCCGTTATCGCGGTTATTAAAATCAATTTTCAAATCTTTAAGATACTTATCCTGGATCCCCAACATTCCGGCAGGATACGTATACTGCACGTAAATGGTCTGTCCAGGCACAAGCACCACAGGAGCAAAAGGAGTCTCCTGAACCAAAGGTGCAGAAACTTGAGTCCCGGCAGTTACAGGTGCGCACGCGCCCATCAATGCCATTACTGGCAGCATTACACTTAATTTCTTCATCATCATCTCACCAGTTGTAAAGGTAGCATGAGATCGAGTCTTCCTAGAGCGAATTTGTGGCATCGACAAAAAGCGTGGAGGGCGGGCCTTGATCTCATGATCAAGACCCGCCCTCTGAGGTTGGGTTAGTCGAGGATGCGTTTAAGGTGCAGGTAGATTTCGTACCAGTCACCTTTGTCGCGCGGGCGTTTGCCTCGCAGTTCGATGCGGGAAAGCGTGCGCACCCAGTCGGGCGTGATCTGGCCGCCGAGCACGGGGTCGGCGATCAGGTCGCTAAGGCCCTTGGGCATGCTGCCGTCGGTGCCCTGGCCGTAGAATTCGACGCCTTCGAGCAGGTCGTGGACGGTAATGGTGTACGCGCCCGCGAGGGTCTGCAGGGTGTCGAGGCTGGGGTTGGTGCGGCCGCGCTCAAGATCGCTGAGGTACGGGACGCTGATGCCAGCGGTTTCCGCGACGTCTTTGAGCCGCAGCCCGCGTTCGCTGCGCAGTTCACGCAATCGTTCGTGCAGTTTCATGGTTCACCTCCTAGGCTGCGGCGAGGTCCGGACCGGGTGGTGTCGGGTCGCCTAAAGGGGGGATGGCTGCTGTTGGGTATTTGCAGAATCCCCCACCCTGGCTCGGAGTGTAGCACCGGCCCGCAATCCGGTCAATACAGAATTCCTCGGGGGCGATTCTTGCAAACCCCAAACGAGTACGCTAAGATCGTAATCAGATCAGGAATTTCCAAAATGGAAGTCTTCCTTGTTGGAGGCACGCATGCACACGCTCAACCAACGGACCCTCGAATGCATCGCCGAGACCATCCGCACCGGCCAGGCGCACCACACCGTCGTCCTGAACACCCTCATCGAAACCGAGAACCAGGGCGGCAGCGGCGCCCTGCGTCAGCTTGAGCGGCAGCTCAGCCGCAGCGCCGACGCCCTGCAGACTCGCCAGCACCCCCATACCCACGTCGCCCGCACCTGGCTGGACGCGACCCGCGCATACCTGCTCGTCAACGCCACCCGCAAACAGGCCGTCTGACCCCAGAGCACGTCACCCTGACGCCCTCATCGGCAGGAGGGCACATTCAGATGCCCAACCCAAAGACGAGGCCGCTGATGAGGTGGCCTCGTCTTTCCGCACGTCACTCCGGCTTCAGGCCGTAGATGTCCTCGTACTTCGCATGCAGGTACGCCACGTAATCATCGGCCTGCAGTTCACGGCCCGTCGCGCGCACCGTCAGCTCAGACGGCGTCAGGCTCCGCCCGTACTGATGCACGTGCTCTGCCAGCCACGCCAGCAGCGGCCCGTACTCCGCGCGGTCTACCCCCGCCGCGATCTGTGCGTCCTGACGCGCCGTGTTCAGCAACTGCACGCTCAGCAGGTTTCCGAGCGTGTACGTCGGGAAGTACCCGATCAAGCCCGCGGACCAGTGCACGTCCTGCAGCACGCCGTCTGCGTCGTTCGGCGGCGTGATCCCCAGGTACTCGCCCATCTTCGCGTTCCACGCCTCAGGCAGGTCCGCGACCTTCAGCGTCCCCTCCAGCAGCGCCAGCTCCAGCTCGAAGCGCAGCATGATGTGGAAGTTGTACGTGACCTCATCGGCTTCCACGCGAATCAGGCTGGGCTGCACGCGGTTCACGGCGCGGTACAGGGCTTCGGCGTCCACACCGGCGGCCACGTCGGGCGCGATGGCCTGCAGCGTTGGGAAGTACCGCTGCCAGAACGCCCGCGAGCGCCCCAACAGGTTCTCGAACATCCGCGACTGGCTCTCGTGGACCCCCAGGCTCGCGCCGCGCGACACGGGCGTCCGCTCCCAGCGTTCCCCGACGCCCCGCTCGTACATGGCGTGGCCCGTCTCGTGCCATACGCCGTACAGGCTCGTCGGGAAGTACGTCTCGTCGAACCGCGTGGTAATGCGCAGGTCCGAGCGGCTGAAGTTCGTCTGGAACGGGTGGGCGCTCACGTCCAGCCGCGAGAACGCCGGCTTCAGCCCGAAGGCCTCCTCCGCGAGGCGCAGCGCGATGTTCCGCTGCGCCTCCGCAGGGAACGGACGGGACAGCACGCCGTAGTCCGTAGCGTCCCCCGCAGCGGTGATGCGGCGCAGCAGCGGCAGCGTCCGGTCGCGCAGGTCCGCGAACACGCTGCGGATGTGTTCCGCGCGGGCGCCCGGCTCGTAGTCGTCAATCAGGGCGTCGTACGGGTGCGCGTCGAAGCCCACAAGGTCCGCCTGGCGGCGCGCCAGGTCGAACATGCGCTCCAGGTACGGCGCGAAGGTGTTGAAGCTGTCGGTTTTGCGCGCTTCGATCCAGGCGTGGTGCGCCTCGTTCTGCGCGCGCGTCAGCTCCTCCACGAAACTGGTGGGGAGTTTCGTGGCCTTGGTGTAGTCGCGGCGGGCCACGCGGACGATGGCGGCGTCCGTGTCGCTGAGCGTGTTGCGTTCGGCGGCGTCCAGCAGTTGGCCGGTGCGTTCGTTCGTGAAGGTCTCGTGCGACAGGCCGGCGAGGGTCGCCATCTGCAGGCTGCGGACGCGCGCGGCTTCGGGCGGCATGTACGTCTCCTGATCCCAGCTCATCAGGCTCGCGGCGGCGCTCAGGTCACTTACCTGACCGAGCAGCGTCTTCAGGTCATCCAGTTGTGTCACGCGCCCAGCCTACCGCGCGGCCCGCCCGGCCCGTCCACCCCCGCCATTGTGCCTACCGGCACGGGCCGTCACTGCCAGCGCTCCATACGTTCGGGCGCCTCGCCCAGCAGCAGTGGGCGCACCTCCCCGATCAGGTACAGGCTACCGCACACCACGCTCAGCCCCGGCGGTAGGCTGGCGAGCGCCTCGGCGGGCGTTTCCGCGACGCGCACAGGCACGCGTGGGAACCAGCGCGTCAACGTCACCGGCGGGGCCGCGCGGGGACTGAGGACAGCGCGCGTCAGCACCACCTCCGACGCGAACGCGGCGATCTCCCCCGCCACGCCGGCGACGTCCTTATCCGCCGTGGCGCCGAACACCACAGGGACACGCCCCACGCCCAGGGTCGCCAGGGCGCGGCGCAGGGCCCTGGCGCCGTCCGGGTTGTGCGCGCCGTCGAGCAGCACCTCACGTTCACCCCAGGTGAGGCGCTCCAGCCGTCCCGGCCACACCGTGCCCGCTGCGCCTCGCTCGATGGCGTCCACGGGAACGCCCAGACGCGCGGCCGCCAGGGCCGCCAGGGCGGCATTGCGGGCACCGTGTTCCCCCAGCAGCGGCGTCTGGAACGTCCACGCCCCCTGCGGGGCCTGCAGCTGCACGCGCCAGCCCTGCCAGCCCCGCGAGGTCGATGTCAGCTTCGCCTCACGCCCCAGCGCCCACAGGTCAGCGCCAGTAGGCGTTAGCAGGGGCAACAGTCCGGGATCCACGCCAGTCACGGCGGGACGCCCTGCGCGCAGAATCCCGGCCTTCTCACGGGCGATGGCCTCCACCGTGTCGCCCAGCACCTCGGTATGGTCCAGCGCGACATTCGTGATGACGCTGAGCGCCGGGCTGAGGGCATTGGTGGCGTCCCACCGCCCCCCCAGCCCCACTTCCATCACGGCGGTGCCCACACCGGCACGCGCGAACAGCAGGCACGCCAGCGCAGTCACCACCTCGAAGAAGGTGGCCTCCAACGCCTCCGCATGCGGACGCACCACCGCGAGGGCCGCCTCAACTTCCGGGCTGGGACGTTCCACGCCATTCACGCGGAACCGCTCCCCGAACCGGGTCAGGTGCGGGCTGGTGAACAACCCCACCCGCTCCCCGCTCGCCTCCAGCATGGCCGCCAGCGTCGCCGCCGTACTGCCCTTCCCGTTCGTGCCGCCCACCAGCACCACCCGGAACGACCTCTGAGGCTCCTCCAGTCGCGAAAGGAGGGCCTCCACACGCTCCAGGCCTGGGTTCATGCCGAACCGCTGCCGCCCTACCAACCACGCCACCTGCTCATTCACGCCCGCACGATACCGCCCGCCGCATCCACAGGCGCGTGCCTCGGCTCACAGGAGCAAGGCCCAGGGGAATCCTCCTGGGCCTGCTCTTGTCCTGGGGTTCTTACTGCGCGAAGTACGCTTCCAGAGCCGGCACGATCTGCTTCTTGCGGCTGATGCGCGCCCCCAGATCAGCTACGCCCCCGGCACTCTCCGCGCCGAACGCTTCGCGCAGCACCTTCTCTTCCGTCGCAGACAGCACAAGGGTCCGGTTCGTCTCGTTCAGGATGTCCACGACGCTCAGCAGCACCCCATTCAGGCCCGCATTCGCCTTTTCCGCGTCCATCGCCTGCCGCAACGCCTCCGCGCGGCCAAACACGTACGCAGGGTTCGTCGTCTCAATCACGCCGATGCCCCATTTTGCCTCGCCAAACGGGAACACCTTGTAGTCCATCTTCAGCAGTTGATCTGCGGGCGTGTCCCCCAGGTCGCTCTTCGCCGCGAACATCGCCAGGGCGTACGCCGTCACGTCCGTGATGCCGGCGATGGCCGCGAGGTACGCCACAACCTCACGGTCCTCGGGCGTCGTCGTCGGGCTGCGGAAGTGCAGCGTGTCACTGAGGATGGCGCTCAGCATGAGGCGAGCGTCTTGCGGCTCCACGCTCACGTTTGCCTCCCGGTGCAGTTTCGTCAGGATCGTCGCCGTGCAGCCGACCGGCTCGAACCGCAGGTACGGCGGCACGCTCGTCGTCAGGTCCCCCAGCTTATGGTGGTCCACCACGCGCGTCACCGTCAGATCCGCGAGGCCAGGGACGGACTGCGCCCCCTCGTTATGGTCCACCAGGGCTACGGGGGCACCCTTCGGCAACTCGGGCAGCACCTCAGGAGCCACCACGCCCGCCTCACTCAGCACGAAGGCCGTCTCGCGGTTCAGTTCGCCAAGGCGGTACGCCGTGGCGTCCACCCCTGTGCGGCGCAGGAAGTTCGCGTACACCAACGCGGACGTGATCGCGTCCGTATCCGGATTCAAGTGACCAAAAACAGCAACCATGCCCACAAGTGTAAAAGAAAACCCCCGCCGCTGGCGGGGGTTTCGGGGGTCAACCGGGGTTAGAAGTTGACTTTGTAGCTGATCTTGAAGCTCTGGCCGGTGGCGGCCTTGCCGTCGCCGAGCCCACTGCCGATCTGGTTGCCAGCAGGATCAAGGACGCTCAGGTTGTACATACCGTAGCCGAAGGCCAGGTCGTAGTAGTTCCCTTCCACGTACAGACCGTTCTGGCTGATACGCGCACCGTTGTTGGCATCCTGGAAGTAGCCAGCATCGTTCGTACCGCCCGCCGTGAAGGGCGTCTGGTAACGGGAGTACGCGCCCGTGGTGCGTGCCGCCGCGTAGACGAAGGGCACGTATTCACGGTTCGTGCTGTTCAGGCCCGCGTAGTACACGGCGAGCTTGGTGTTGGGCAGCAGGAACTGGTTGAGCTTCACGCCAGCCACGTACTTCATGGCGGTGCTGGTGTAGTCGCTCGTTGCAGCCGCGAAGTCGTGGCTGTTGCTGTAGTAGCCGAACGCACCTTCGAAGCTGGGGTTGAAGGGGAGGCTCGTGAGCGGATCGGTCGTCACGCGGATACCCGCCGCAGTCACCGTGTTGTTGTTGACGGTGGCAGCTTCACGCGTCAGATCGAAGGTGCTGCGCGCGAACACGCCTTTCAGCTGAACGTTGGCCAGACCCAGCTTGGCGTTGTACAGCGCGTTGCCGTACGTGAAGGTGTTGCTGTAGCTGGTGGTCGCGTTGCTGTAACGGTTCGCGTAACCGAAGCGCAGGTCCAGGTTCTTGACGAGTGCCGCTGCGTCCGTACCGTTATGCGCGATTTCTGCGCCGTACTCGGTGTAGCAGGTCGCATCGGTGCTGTCCGCCGTGCTGAAGGTGAGGGCACTGCCCACGCCGTCCGTGTCCGTGCCGTCGAAGCCGGGGTGCTGGTCACCGCAGCCATCCTGCTTCTTGAAGGCATTGGCGCTATCGAAGTAGCTGTTGTACTTGCTGTTGCGGAAGTACTCGTTGTCATCCTCGCTGAGAACGCCGTTGAGGTTGAGCTGACGGTAGTACGCGCCGATGGTGATGCCCAGGCCAGGGGTAATGTCAGCACGGGCCGTCGCGCGCGTCGCTGCATTGGCGCCAGTACCGTAGCTCAGGGCCGCGTTTTCGTTGGCCATGAACTCGTAGTAGCCGCCACGGATGCTGGCGATGCTGAACAGGTTGACTTTCGCAGCGACGCCACGGTCGACCTTGAGGGTAGGCTCGGTGGACGTGGTGAAGTTCGTCGCCCACTTGGTCTGGCGGTCATAGTAGCCACCGACCGACACGGGGCCGAGAGTGGTGGAGACGTTCACGCCGAAGCCAACCTGGTTACGACCGTAAGGAGCGGTGCTGCCGTTGGCCGTGTCACGCGGCGCAGCTTCATTGATCCCCGCGAAGAGGTCATAGTTGCTGCTGATCGCACGGTAGTTCAGGTCGTTAATGGTGACGGGGCCAACCTTGCCGGTGGTCTTCGCGTAGAAGGCCTGGGCGTTGGTGACCGTGCCGTCCTGCGCCGTGAGGTTGCTGCGCGCAAACTCGCTGTCGACCGTGAAGCCGCTGATGCTGCCGTGCAGGTCGGCGCCATAGGCGGTGACGTCGCGGTAGGGGTAGAGGGCGTAGTTGGAGAAGGCATCTTCGCCTTCCTGCGCAACGTGCGCCCCGAAGGTCAGGCCGCCCACCGGGGTGATCTGCGCGCGCACACCACGGTAGTAGGTGTTGTCAGGGAGACCCGTGAAGACGGTCGTGGAAGGCACGCCGTTTACAACCACAGGGGTGCCACGAACAATGGTTTCACCAGTGCCGAGCGTGTAGACGCCACCACGCGTGATGTAACGGTAGACGTTGACTCCGTTGACGTCGCGCACGACGA